>NZ_JCAFSH010000002.1:0-457772 GCF_059369035.1 Stenotrophomonas sp. YJH_SMC_130 | reverse complement strand
GGACAATCATCCTTCCTGCAGGCGCCTTCACAAGATACCTGCGCATACTTTCAAAGATCCGGGGAAGTGGCCTCAGCGCCGTTCCCGTGTGCTGCGAAGTTTCCTTCGTAGCGAGCCGCCCATTATAGCCGGCTTTTCCGCTTCGTCAACACCTCTTTTCAAGGCCGTCTCACCGGAGCGGACGTTGTTGCCGATGCTGCTTCGTCGTTGGACCCGAGGGTCTTTCGTCGTTGCGAGCCGCCTATTATGCCGGACTTTTCGAGTCCGTCAACACCTTCGTTCGATCAACGCGTTCGTCGGTGGTGGCGTCGCTGTTCGCGTGTCGTTTCCGGGGAAGCGATGCGCTGCAGCAAGGGGGCGAATTCTAGAGATCCTGCAGATTTCGTCAAGGCTTTTTTTGCACGGTGATGACAGAAGCATCGCGACATCACGCATGACGTACGCTCGAAGATCGCGGCGGCGTTGCCCGCGCGTTGCGCGGTCAACGCCGCAACCCCTATCAATGCAAGGATGCACAGTGGAGACAGAGCAATGAGCATGCAGGTGCGGCGCGCGTGGTGGCGCGATCTTTCGATGCCGGCCATCGTCGCTGGCTTCATTACGGTGCTGGTCGGCTTCGCCAGCTCAGCCGTGATCGTGTTCCAGGCCGCCCAGGCTGTCGGCGCCGACCAGGCACAGATCGCCTCATGGATGTGGGCACTGGGACTGGGCATGGGTGTCACCTGCATCGGGCTGTCGCTGCGCTATCGCGTGCCGGTGGTGACCGCATGGTCGACACCGGGCGCGGCGATGCTGGTGGTCGGTGCAGGTGGCGCCTCGCTCGCCGAGGCCACCGGTGCATTCCTGCTCGCCGCAGTGCTTGGCATGCTGGCAGGCTTCTCCGGGGTGTTCGCACGATTGATGCAGCGGGTGCCGATGGCGCTGGCCGCCGGCATGCTGGCCGGCGTGCTGCTGCGCTTCGGTCTGGACGTGTTCGTGGCCATGAATTCCCAGCTGGTACTGGCACTGGCAATGTTCGCCACCTGGCTGGCGGGACGCCGCCTGTTCCCGCGCTATGCGGTGATCGCCACACTGCTGGTCGGCATCGCGGTCGCAGCCAGCCGTGGCCTGCTGCACGCACAGCAGGTGCAGCTGCAACTGGCGATACCGCAATGGGTGACCCCGTCCCTGTCCTGGACTGCGGTAGCCGGCATCGCCCTGCCCCTGTTCGTGGTCACCATGGCCTCGCAGAACATTCCCGGCGTGGCGGTGATGCGGGCATCCGGCTACGACGCCCCGGTGTCGCCGCTGATCGGCTGGATCGGTGTGGTCAATACACTACTGGCGCCGTTCGGTGCCTACGCGCTGAACCTGGCGGCAATCACCGCCGCGATCTGCATGGGCCGTGATGCACATGAGGAACCGGCACGACGCTATCCCGCCGCCATGGCGGCAGGTGCCTTCTACATCATCATCGGACTGTTCGGCGCCACGGTGGCCGCACTGTTCGCGGCCTTCCCCAGCGAGCTGGTGGCCTGCGTGGCCGGTATCGCCCTGTTCGGCACCATCGCCAACAGCCTGGCCAGTGCGCTGGCGGTAGAGCGGGACCGCGAGGCGGCACTGGTCACCTTCCTGGTCACCGCCTCGGGCGTCTCCCTGGCCGGCATCGGCTCGGCGTTCTGGGGGCTGGTGGCCGGTGCGCTGTGCCTGCTGGTGCTGCGGCCCCATCATCAGGGCCGCTGACCTGCCCTACCCCGCCAGTGCGGCGCCGACGGTGCTCAACACCACCGAGATGACGATGGCGGCCAGTGTGGCGGCTACGCTGGTGCCGCCGCGTGCGGTCAGCTCGCTGCGCAGCCGTGCGTCATCGCCGCCGCTGACGGCACGGGCCTGGGCGATCAGGCGCTGGCAGTGTGCCAGGTACCAGGTGTTGCCAAAGGTGCCGGTGGTGACGCTGAGCGCGATGGTGATGACCAGCGACACGCCTTCGGGCACATCCAGCAAGGTCTCCACCACGCTGATCAGCAGCAGCAGACCGACCCACATTGCCGCCAGGCGGTACATTTTGCGGTACATCATCCAGATCGGGCCAAGCAGGAAGGCCGGCCAGTGCCAGGTGCCACTGCCCGTGGGAATGCCCTGATCCAGCCGCCAGCGCTGGCGATAGATCGGGAAGTTGCCGCCGACCACGCTGGCGTACAAGGCCCTCTCGCCCTCCAGCCCCGCAGCCGCAGCCCTGTCCGGTACAGCGACCGGCGCACGATAGGGATCGGACGGATCGCCGATATTCGGCGCAATGCCCTCAACTGCAGGGGCTGCGTCGATATCCGGGGCCGGAGCCACCGCGGTGGGAATGGAAGCCTGCTCCAGTTCGGCCAACGGCCGCCATGAGGGCATGCCTTCGCACCAGAGCAGGGTGCGCGCCGTAACCGTCCCTTGCCGCTGCAGCTGGCGAAGACCGGCCAGATCCACCGGCCCACTGCTCTGCCTGCCATTGGCGTACCACCATTGTGCTTCCTGCATGTTTTCCGTCCCTGCTACCTGCCTCAACAAACTGGAACCGCTGCCAGCGCCTACAGCGCGGTACTGCCCAGGGTCTGCACCAGTTGATGGCGCGTACCCGCCGCAAGCGTAATCTGCTCTGGCCCGGCGTTGGCCACTTCCAGGCAGACGTAATCGCGCCAGCCCTCGCCGACATCGGCCATCTTCGCCGCTGCCTCCATGCCCGGGTTCCAGGCCACCAGGGTCTGGCTGCCTTCGCTGCGGATCTCGATCCGCCGCTGCAGGACGGGATCGCGAAGCACGTAGTGGCCGCCGGCACCGGTATAGATGCGGTCGCTGCGCCCCGGATCGCGCGGGTCACACAGCGACCAGGGCCCCTGCTGCTGGCGCAGCTGCGCGCCGTCCTCGTACTTGTCCAGGTACTGCAGGCCGTCGAGGCCATCGACCTCGACACGAGTGGCATCGCCGACCCGGAAGTAGCTGTGCAGTGCCTGGGTGAAGGTCACCGGCGAGGTTCCGGTGTTCTCGGTGACGAGCTGCTGGCGCAGCTGGCGGCCGATGCGCAGCTGCATCTGCAGGCGCAGGCCGGGATCGGCGCAGGGCGCAGGTGCCAACTGCAGCTCGACCTCACCGTCATCGCTCTGCCTGGCATGCAGAAGCTCCCAGCGCGCCGTACGTACCAGGCCGTGCGCCGGTACATCGGCACTCTGGCCCTGGCGGCCGAACCACGGCCAGCACACCGGGACGCCACCGCGGATGGGCGTGGGCAGCTCGGCGCGCGTGGGCGAAAGCCAGAACAGATCGGGCTGCCCATCGGGAATGAACGACAGCAGCTGGCCACCAAACACACTCACGACCGCTGTGGCATTGGCGGTTCGCACCTGCCAGGCCTCCAGGCCGTGATACAGGCCGGTGCTGATGTCCGGATTCGACTGCATGCGATGACGCTCCTTGAAGACCGCGGCGATGATGTCGCGGTCAACGTGCCGCCGGCAAGGCATTCTGCCCAGCGGGTGCGATGGCGGCCGCCTCTTCCTGCAGCGTGCGCAGGATGCGCTGGCCTGCGCGGCCGTCCACCTCGCTCCAGCCCAGGCGCTGCTGCTCGGCCTGGATCGCGCGACGCGTGGCGGTACCGATCATGCCGTCGGCGGCACCGATGTCGTGGCCGCGGGCCAGCAGCAGGGTCTGCAGCTGGCGACGCTCATCGCGGCCCAGGCCTGGATCGTCGGTCGGCCAGGCGGTAGCCAGCCCGTTGCCGCCGCGCAGCTGGTCGGCAAGCGTCGCGATCGCCAGCGCATAGCTTTCGGCAGCGTTGTAGCTGTAGATCGCGTCGTAGTTGCGGAACACCAGCAACGCCGGGCCCTTGTTGCCGGCCGGCAGCAGCAGGGCGGCGCGCGCATCCGCCGGCAGGTTGGCCGGAGCCAACGCGCTGCCATCCAGCGCGGTCACGCCCTGCGCGCGCCAATCGGCCAGGGCACGACGCTGGGTGCGGCCGGCCTGGCTGGCGTTGAAGCCGGCGGGCACATGCACCTCCATGCCCCATGGTTCGCCACTGCGCCAACCGGCACGCTTGAGGTAGTTGGCGGTGGAGGCCAGTGCATCGGGAATGCTGCCGACCAGATCGCGGCGGCCATCGCCATCACCGTCCACGGCGATGCGTGCATAGGTGCTGGGCATGAACTGGGTGTGCCCGAAGGCACCGGCCCAGGAGCCGGTGAGCCCCTGTGCCTGCAGGTCGCCGCGGTCGATCAGCTTGAGCAGCGCCAGCAGCTCACCGCGGAAGAAAGGTTGGCGGCGGCCGGCGCACGACAGCGTGACCAATGACTGCAGCAGCGGGCGCTTGCCGAACACGCGGCCGTAGTCGCTCTCCACGCCCCAGACCGCGACGATGGTGGCCGGATCGACGCCATACTGGGCCGACACGCGATCGAGCAGGTCGCGGTGCTGCTGCAGCAGGGCGCGGCCATCAGCCACGCGCTGGCGATCGACCAGCGCGGCCAGGTAGTCCCAGATCGGCGTGGTGAACTCGGGCTGTGCATCGAGCAGGCCGAGCACGCTGGGGTCCGGGGTGAGCCCGGCGGTGATCTCGTTGAAGCGGTCAGCGCCGATGCCCTGGGTCGCGGCGGTGGCCTGCAGGCCCGCCAAGCAGCGGCTGAACGCCGGATCGGTGCTGGCGGCGGAAGCCGCAGGCAGCGCCGGGGTCGACGCAAGGGCGGCCGCCAGGCCGAGCGTGGTCAGAACAGGCATGGCGTCCTCCGTGTTGCCGTTGCACGGCCATCTTAGGGGCAGCGGTGCCGCCGAACCTGAAGGGGCACCGGCTGGCCACCACCTCAGGCGCGGCGCAGCAGGCGCAGGCCATAGACGGGGCTTTCGGCATCCCATCGCTGCGCCACCTGCAGGCCCGCCTGCCGCAACAGCGCGTCGAAGCTGTCCTCGGTGTACTTGTGGCTGTACTCGACGCGAATGGGTTCACCGGCGGCGAAGTGGAAAATGCGGCCATCCAGGTGGACGTCCTGTGCCCGCTGGCTGACCAGATCGGTCTCGATGCGCAACCGCGCGGTGCTGTAGCGTGCACGATGACGGAAGCCATCGAGATCGAAGTCGCTGCCGATCTCGCGGTTCAGGCGGGCCAGCAGGTTGAGGGTGAATGCGGCGGTGACGCCCTGCGCATCGTTGTAGGCCGCCTCGATCAACGCCGGGTCCTTGTGCAGGTCGATGCCGACCAGGGCCAGGCCATCATGCCCCATGGTCTGGCGCATCGCGTGCAGCAGCGCGACCGCGTCCTCGCCTTCAAAGTTGCCCAGCGTGGAACCCGGGAAGAACAGCAGCCGTCGCGCGGGTTCGCGTTCGGGCATGGGTACGGCGACGGGACGGGTAAAGTCGGCACAGACCGGCAGCATCTCCACCTCGGGCAGCGCCGGGGCCAGATGGTCGATGCTGGACAGCAGCGCGGCACGTGAGATTTCAATCGGCGTGTAGGCCACCGGGTCGTGCAGGGCGGCCAGCAGCAACGCGGTCTTGCGGCCACTGCCGCTGCCCAGTTCCACCACGTGCAGGTGCGGCCCGACGCTTCGGGCGATGTCCGGCAGTACCCGTGAAAGCAGGGCCAGCTCGGTGCGCGTGGGGTAGTACTCGGGCGTATGCGTGATCTGCTCGAACAGGCGCGAGCCGCGTGCATCGTAGAAGTACTTGGACGGCAGCTGGCGGGGCGTGCGCAACAGCCCGGCCACCACGTCGGCAAGGATCTGCTGGCGGCCGGGAGTGAGATCGGTCAGCGCCTGCAGCGCGTCCTGCACCGTACTCATGCGAAATCCCTGGCCAGGCGCAGCCCGGAGAACTGCCAACGCGCCGGGGGCATGAAGAAGTTGCGGTAGCTGGCACGCACGTGGCCACGCGGCGTGGCGCAGCTGCCACCGCGCAGCACCCATTGCCCGCACATGAACTTGCCGTTGTATTCACCGAGGTTGCCGGCGAAAGGGCGAAAGCCCGGATAGGCGCCATACGCGCTGTGGGTCCATTCCCATACATCGCCGAACAGCTGCCGCAGCCCACTGCCCTGCCCCGCCCGAGGGTGCAGCTGATCGTCGTCGGCAAAATGGCCACGCAGGGGCTGCGACGCAGCGGCGGCTTCCCACTCGAACTCGCTGGGCAGGCGCGCACCAGCCCAGCGCGCGCAGGCATCGGCCTCGTAATAGCTGAGGTGGCAGACCGGCGCATGCGGGTCCAGCTCTCGCCAACCGCCGAGGGTGTACTCGCGCTGCAGGGCATCGTCCCAGTACAGCGGGTGCTGCCAGCCCTCGGTTTCGCGCAACGCCCAGCCTTCGCTGAGCCACCAGCGCGGCTCGCGGTAGCCGCCAGCCTCGATGAAGGCGAGGTACTCGCCATTGCTGACGGGACGCTCTGCCAGTGCGTGTGCGGGGAGCAGCACGCGATGCGCCGGCGATTCGTTGTCGTAGGCAAAGGCGGCGTGCTGCGGCCAGGCAGCGGCGCCAATGGTGACGATGCGTTCGGGTGATTCGGTCCAGCCCTGCGCACTGGCAGCGCTGGTGGCAGGCTGCAGGTCCTCGCGGTAGGCCGGCTGCAACGGATTGCACCAGAACGCATGCTTGATGTCGGTCAACAGCAGTTCCTGGTGCTGCTGTTCGTGCTGCAGGCCCAACTGCAGGTGGTGCAGCGCCTGCGCGTCGAGGTCACCCGCCGCCAGTCGCGATTGCACCTGTGCATCGACCTGCTGGCGGTAGTCGCGCACCTGCTGCAGCGAGGGCCGCGACAACAGGCCGCGTTGCGGCCGCGCGTGCGCTGGACCGATGCTTTTGTAGTAGCTGTTGAAAAGATAGTCCCAGGCTGGATCACGCGCAGGCGCACTGGCGAATCCCGCCAGCACGAAGCGTTCGAAGAACCAGGTGGTATGGGCCAGGTGCCACTTGCTGGGACTGGCGTCGGCCATGCTCTGCAGCATGGCGTCCTCTGCACTGAGCGGTGCGGCCAACTGCAGGCTGCGGGCACGCACATGTGCGAAGTGGTGGGCGAGGTCGTGCTGCGGGGCAGCGACGGCGGTGGGTACGCTGTCCATGCCTACAGCATCGGCGCAGTGCGGTGAGTGCGACGTCATGGCGGCACACTGCCCCATTCACATGGTTGCGGGCATACCTTTTCAAAAAGCGCGTGTTCAAGAAGCGGGTGAGGACGCCGCTAACGGCAGTGTTGCGGCCGCATCGTCACCGCACTGGACTTCCTGCGTGCCCCTGCATCCACTCCGCCAGCCTGCGCATTACCTGTTCGTGCTGCCCGCCGTGCTGGTCGTCCTGGTGCTGTGGATGGCACTGGGCACCGAGGATGTGGCCAGCCCGGCCCAACGCATCCTGCCCTGGCTGCTGGCCTGCCTCGGCGCGGGCCTGGCCCTGCTCTACCACCAGATACGCACGTTGTGCCTGCTGCTGGTCGTGGCGGTGGTGTTCGCCCTGCTGCACCGGGACGTCGGGGGCTACCTGCGCAGCGGCCATGTCGGCGCCTTGACTCCGTTGCGCTTCCACGCAATCTCGGCCTGGGTGCCGCTGCTGTTTGCCGGGCTGGCACTGTGGCCGGAACGCGGACGCCGACGCCAGGACCTGCTGCTGCGCAGCGTGGTCTGCGGCGCGGCCCTGGTGATCTTCCTGCTGCTTGCGGCACAACAGCCGCAGGGCATGCACGATCTGCTGTCGAGCCGTCACTGGGCCTGGATTCCCGCCGACTGGAACGCGCTGGCGCAGCTGCCGGCGCTGCTGTTCCTGCTGGCGACCGCAGCGCTGGGCTGGCAGGCGTGGCGGCATCCGCGGCCACTGCACACGGCGATGCTGCTGGCCCTGCTATGCCTGTGGTGGATGCTGCCGCGGATCTTCCTGCAGCCGGTACTGCTGCCGGCGCTGAGCAGCGCCGCCCTGCTGCTGATGCTGGGCGCGATGCTGCAGGAATCCTTCCACATGGCCTTCCGCGATGAGCTGACCGGCCTGCCCGGGCGACGGGCGTTCAACGAGACCCTGCAGCGGGCGCGCGGCACCTACAGCATCGCGATGGTGGACGTGGACCACTTCAAGTCGTTCAACGACACCCACGGCCACGATACCGGCGACGACGTGCTGCGCCTGGTGGGGTCGCGGCTGGCGCGTGTCGGCGACGGTGGCCGAGCGTTCCGCTATGGCGGCGAGGAATTCGCAGTGGTGTTCCTCGACCGCCCAGCGGCGGCCTGCATTGAGGCCGTCGAAGCACTGCGGCAGAGCATCGAGGACACCCGCATGCAGCTGCGCGACCGCAGCACCCGCAGCCGTGACGACGAAGCCGGCCGTCAGCAGCGCGGACGCGGCGGCACCGGCCAGGTGGTGCAGGTGACGGTGAGTATCGGGCTGGCCGACAGCCGCGTGGATCCGCGACCGACGGCAGTGGTCAAGGCCGCCGACCAGGCGCTGTACATGGCCAAGGACGGAGGTCGCAACCAGGTCCGCGCGCACGGCGGCCAGCGCCTGCTGGCTGCATCCAGTGCGTAGGGCTCAGACCGCGTCGAGGTAATACCAGCGGCCGTCGATGCGCCGGAATCGGCTGTGCTCGGTCATTCTCACCGCGCTGCCGCCGCCGATGCGGTAGCGCGCGGTGAAGCGCACTTCAGCACTGTCTGCGCCGGTGACCGTGTGGTCGTGCACGGTCAGGCCCAGCCAATGGGTGCGCTGGCCTGGCGCGTCGTCCAGCGACAGCTCGGCCGGACGTGTGTCCGGGTGCCAGGTGTGGCGCAGGTAGCCGGCCAGGCCCCTCACATAGGCGCTGTAGCGCGAACGCATCAGGCGCTCGGCATCGGGCGCGGCCCCGCCGGCATGGAAACGGCCACAGCAGGCGGGATAATCGGCGGGAAGGCCACAGGGGCAGGGATCGGCGGATTTTCGGCTCATGCCGGCATTGTCGCCGGGTTGCAGGAATTGATGCACGCGCGGCGGCAGTCGCCCGGATCAGGACAGGCGTATGCTGTCGCGCCCCCACATTGATTGATCGCCGTGCTGGAACTGGTTCCCCCTGAGTTGTGGTGGCTGGTGGTGATCGCCTTCATCGCCGGTCTTGTGGATGCTGCCGTGGGCGGCGGCGGCCTGGTACAGCTGCCCGGCCTGTTCACGGTGCTGCCACAGCAGACACCGGCGATGCTGTTTGGTACCAACAAGTTCAGTTCGATGTTCGGTACCGGTGCGGCTGCCTGGCGCTATGCGCGCAATGTGCGCTTCCCGTGGAAGCCGGTGCTGTTCGCGGCCGGCACCGCTTTCATCTTTTCCTTTGCCGGGGCCACGGCGGTCAGCCTGTTGCCGAAGGATGCTGTACGGCCGCTGGTGCTGGTGCTGCTGGTCGCGATGCTGGCCTACACGCTGTGGAAGAAGGACTTCGGTGCGTTGCACCGGCCGCAGGAGATCGGCCGCCGCGAACTGGTGATCGCGCTGGCGATCGGTGCGGCGATCGGCTTCTACGACGGCTTCTTCGGGCCAGGCACCGGCAGTTTCCTGATCTTCCTGTTCGTGCGCTTCTTCGGGCTGGATTTCCTGCGCGCGTCAGCGGCGTCGAAGGTCGTGAACCTGGCGACCAACGTGGCAGCGATCTCGTTCTTCGTGCCGACCGGCAACATCCTGTGGCTGTTCGCGCTGCCAATGGCCGCAGCCAACATCATCGGTTCGGTGGTGGGCACGCGCCTGGCGCTGAAGGGCGGCACGCCGTTCATCCGCAAGCTGTTCGTGGGGCTGGTGGTGGTGCTGATCGCGCGGATGGCGTGGGATACGTTCCGCGGTTCGTGAGGGACGTTATGAAATGGTAGGTGCCAACCTTGGTTGGCACGCCGTTTCCGGTCGCGAAGAGCAGCCGAGCATGGCTCGGCTCTACAGGTGGATTGCCCGAGGCGCTCAGGCCTCGGCTTCTTCCGGTTCGTTGGCCTGCTGGCGGCTGCGCTCGGGCAGCTTCAGGCGCTTGCCCTCTTCGTCGTACTCGATCAGCAGCACGCCGGAGTCGTGGCGGCCGCTGATTTCGACGAAGCAGGCGCCACCGATGAACGGCTCCAGCGTCATCACCGACTTCAGCGGGGTGGCGACCACCATCTGGAAGCCGAAGTTGTCGAAGATGTTCATCGCCAGCGCGGTGAACTCGTTGTCGGCCTTGTCGAAGGCCTCGTCGAGCACGACCGCCGCGTAGCTGGGCAGCTGGCTGTCAGCGCCGCCAAGCTGGTAGCGCAGCGCGGCCGCCAGGCAGGTGGTGGCCAGCTTCTGGCGCTGGCCACCGGACTTGCCGGCGCCGCTGCGGTAGATCTCGACCTGCTGGCGCGTTTCCGCATCCAGCTCGACGCCGATGAACTCCACGTGCATGCGCACGTCCAGCACCAGCTCGCGCCAGCGCTTGTCCTCGCCTTCCTGCGAGCCGAGGCGGTTGACCAGCTGGCGCAGCACAGTGAACTGCGATTCGGCCAGCTCGCGCTGCTCGGTCTGCTGCTGCGACAGCACCTCGCGCAGCTGCAGGTGGAACTCAGCGACCTCCGGCAGGCGGCGGTCGCTCAGTTCGATGGTCAGCAGCGTGCCACGGTTGAACGGCACCTGCTCCAGGCTGGCGTTCACCTCGTCCAGGCGCTGGCCGATCGACTTGCGGGCCTCTGCGCTGTGGCGCTGCAGGGCCAGCAGGTTGTTCTTGCTCTGGTTCTGCAGCAGGTCGAAGAAGCGCTCTTCGTGCTGTGGCAGGCCGTCGCGTTCCAGCCGTTCGAGGCGTGCGAGGAAGTCCTCGGCCGAGGCCACCGACACGGTGAAGTCGCCCGACTCCTCCGGCCACTGCTGGATGAAGCGACGGAAGCAGCCGATCAGCTGGTTCTCGATGCGGTTGAGGTCCTGCTGCGAGGACGACAACTGCTCGTTCAGCGCGTTGCTGACCTGGCGCATGTGCGCTTCGAGCGTTTCCAGGCTGAGCGGACCCTGTTCCTGCAGGCGCTCGGCGAGGCCGGCTTCCTGCTCCTGGGCCAGGCTCGGCAGCACCAGTGCACGGCTCTGCTGGCGTGCGCGGTCCAGGCGATCACGTTCCTTGACCAGCTGGCCGCGCTCGACGCGGACGTCTTCATAGGTGCGGCGGGACTGCTCGATGTCGGCGCGCACGGCGTCGATCTGCTTGGCCAGCTTGGCGAGATCGGCGTTGCCTTCGCGCAGGTCGCGCAGGGTGGCTTCGATATCGCTCAGGCGCTGCTGCGGAGCGGCGATGTCGATCTCGTTCCAGCTGATGCTGACCAGCTCGTGGCAGGCCAGGCGGCGTTCGTTGTCGCGGTCACGCTGCCCGCGCAGGCGCGCGATGTCGGTCTCGCAGCTGGCGATGCGCTTGGCCAGCTCCTGTGCTTCGCGCTCGAAGGCGCCCACCTTGTCGTGGTTGTTGAAGCCGAGGATCCAGCGACGGCGGTCGCCCACCGCACTGCGGTCGTCCTTCTCGAAACGGTCGCCGGGATGCTTGACCTGGCCTTCGCGGGTGATGCCGCGGTCGACGTTACGCAGCTGCTTGGCATCCACGCATTCGTAGTCGAAGCGCTTGCCCAGCTCGCGGCGCAGCCAGCTTTCGAACACATGCTCGCGCAGTTCAAGCTTGTGCAGCAGCGACTTCGCCGACGGCTCACGGGCGAATGCATCATCGTTGCGGCGCACGCGGTAGTAGGTGAAGCGCATGCCAAGATGGGTACGGTTCACCCATTCGGCGACGTCGTTGTAATGCTTGTCATCGACCAGCAGCGACAGCGCGAAACCACCCAGCACGCGCTCGATGGCACCCTGCCAGCCCTGCTCTTCCGAGCGGACCTGGATCAGTTCGCCGACGAAGGGCAGTGCCGCCTCGGCGATGCCGGTTTCCTCGGCCAGGCGCGCGCGCAGCTTCTGCATCGGCGCCGGGATGTTGGAGGGCGTGCGCTGCATCGCTTCGAGTTCGGCACGGACCTCGCCGAAGCGGCGCTCGTCATCGCGCTTGCCGCCCAGGCGGTCACTGATCGCGTCGTCCAGTGCCGAGGAGGCACGCTGGCGGTCCTGCAGCTCGTTCTGTGCGCGCTCGACCAGTTCGGCGAAGCCATGGGCGTCGTCCGGCAGTTCGGCCCCCAGTTGCTGCGCCGCCTGGCGTGCCTGCTCGCGCTTGGCCTGGCGGCGGTCACGCTCAGCTTCGGCACGGCCCTGCTCGCGTTCCAGTTCCTCGATGCGCTCACCGCCCTGCTGGCGGCGCTGCAGCTCCAGCTCGGCCAGGCGCTCGGTGTGATTGTCCAGTGCGGCACGGCGCTGGGCTTCTTCGCCGAGCAGGCCGCGGTCACGCACGTCCATCTCGCGCAGGCGCGCTTCGATCAGCGCCTGGCGCCGGCTTTCGCGGAAGCTGTCGACACCCAGCTTCAGTGCTTCGTCGTCGCCACGACGGCGGTGCATTTCCTTCAGGTCGTTGTAGTAGGCGCGCGCCGGCAACAGGGTTTCCACCTGGCGGCGGGCAGTGACCACCGCCTGGTGCGCGCCATCAAGCTCGGCGAAATCGCTGACCAGGCGCTCGGCGGCGTCGAAGGTCTTCGGCGTGTCGAGCATGAAGTCGCGCAGGAAGACGTTGAGGTCGCCCAGGTTCTTCGCCGACTGCGTCTTGTGCAGCAGGCGCAGCGCCATCTCGTTGTCGATGCCGAGCAGGTCGCGGAAGCGCTCGGCGTAGCCGGAGAAGGTGTCGAAGTGGTGCAGGTCGGGCAGCTTCTGCTTCAGCTTGCGCAGGTCCAGGTCGAAGCCGCCAAGATCCTTGGCGATGTCGAACGGACGCTCGGCGATCATGTAGTGCTTGCGCACGTCACCGGCCGAGGTTCCGTTGCCGGAGATCCACAGCAGGCGCACCAGGCTGACCACGCGGCCATCGCCGGCGCGGTATTCCAGCACCAGCGCGGTCCAGGTCGCGCCCTTGCGCAGGTACTGGGTGGCGATTTCGCCGGTGCCGCTGTCCTGCTGGTCGGCCCACGCGCCGCGCACGTAGGACACCAGGTTGCGGTCGCGGCCACTGCGCTCGGCTTCACGCGCAGCGGCGTTGAAGTCGACGATGGCCGGTGGCGTCAGCAGCGCGGACATGGCATCGAGCAGGGTCGACTTGCCCGAGCCGGAGCGGCCGACGAACAGGAAGCCGCGCTCGGCGATCGGTACTTCGGTCAGGCCGTTGAAGGTGCCCCAGTTATGCACCTGCAGGCGGCGCATGCGGAACTGCTGCAGGCGCGGGTCCGGCAGGCCTTCGTTGAACAGGGCGGGAGTGTGCTTGGAGATAGCCATGCGATGGTCGGGTCTCTCAGGCCTCGGCGGCCGGGGTTTCACGCAGCTGGCGGTAGACCGCCGAAAGCTGGGACACGTCTTCGGCGGAGAACAGCAGCTTCAGCGCCGGCGAGACTTCGTGGCGGTCTTCCTGGCCGCTGAGGCGGGTCAGGATGTGGTTGTCCTTCATCTTCTGCACCGCCGATGCGACGCGACGGTTGAAGCCGGCGCGGTCGGTGGACAGGTTCTTTTCGTAGATGGCCAGCGCTTCGGCCATCTCGGCGTCGGCGACCACTGCGCGGTTGCCGCGCGCATCGGCCTCGGCCAGCTGCTGGCGCAGGTACAGCAGCAGCACCGAGTCGATGAAGGTCAGCGGCGAGGTGCGCAGCAGCACCGGCGCATCAACGTCTTCGGTATCGGCCTGGCGGGTGAACGCCACGCCGCTGTCGCGGTCGAGCACCAGTTCCAGGAACAGGTCCGCCAGCGACGAGCGGATGGCCGCCTCGCTGCGGATCAGCGCCGGCCACAGCTTGGCGTGGCGCAGCTGGTCGATGCTGGGGCCGATCAGCAGCTGGCACAGCGCACGGCGCGCATCCAGCGGCAGGCGCCCGGTATCGCCGAGGTAGTACACGTCGTTGCCACGGCGGGGCTGCGCCACGGCCGCCACCGGCTCGGCCTCGTAGGCGTCTTCCGCCACGTCGGCCTGCGGTGCGTCGATGGGATCTTCATGCCAGCTCATGGCGTCTCTCCTGGGTGAACCAAACCAGCGGGATGCGGGCGCGACGGATCTGGCCGTCGCCACCACGCCATTGCGCAAGCTCCTGCTCGCCGACGACCACGTTGCCGAAGCGCGTGCCCAGCGACAGGTAGCCGATGACGCTGCCAAGACCCTGCGGCGCTTCGCGCTGCGACAGGGCCTGGGCGATGCTGAGACGCGGCTGTGCATCGAGCAGGTCGTGCAGGTCGCGGCGCAGGGTGCGGAAGTCGATTTCGGACGAAGCGACCAGATCGCCAACGCTTTCCAGGCTGATCGCGGCTGCGTCGTTGTATTCGACGTTGCCATCGACCTGGGCGCTGCGCGGATCGTGCAGTTTCCATTGCGACCACGAGCGCAGGCGGCTGGTGGTCAGCTGCAGGTCGCGGCCGATGCCGCGTTGTGCGGGGAACTCGTCGCGCAGAGCGAGCGCTTCGGACTGCGCCTGCTTGAGCAGCTGGTTGAGGCGACGCTGTTCCAGGTAGCCACGGCTCTGCACGAAGCCGCGCAGGCTGCGCGCGAAGTTCTGCAGCACATCGTGCACCTGGCCACCGCGCTCGAGCATGGTGCTGGTGAAACCGCGCAGGAAGTTGCGTTCGTTGCGGTCCAGGCGGCGGGCGAAGCCACGCGCCAGCACCGCTTCCAGCGCGGCATCGAGCTGGGCGCTCTGCTCGGCGTCGTTGAGCAGGCGCCAGAAGGCCTGGAAGCTGCGCCCGGCATCACTTTCGCCGATCACGTCCACGCCTTCGAACAGCTGCGACAGCACATCGCCGCGCTCGCCCTCGTCGTCGATGATGCGTTCGCGGAACTCGCGGTTGAGCTGCTCGAAGTCGTCGCGCACGCGGCGGAAGTCCTCGGTCAGCTCATCGGCCAGGCCGATGATCTGGCGCGCACGTTCCAGCGCGCGCTTGCCGTCCAGCGCGATCACACGGCCGGCGCCGACACGGGCAATCTCGGCGTCGATCCGGTCGCGCTCGTCGCGCAGCGCCGACAGGCGGGCGTCCGGATCGGATTCGGTCTGCGCGGCCAGCTGCGAGAGCTGTTCGATGACCAGCGCCAGGCGGCTTTCGGTGGCGGCCACACGGGCCTGCTCGAGGCCGTCGGCGAATCGGATCGCCTGCAGTGCCGCGGTCGACAGCTCGTACTGCTCCTGGTCGGCGCCCTCGGGCAGGCGGCGTTCCAGCCAGCCCTGGGCCAGCCAGTGCGCGATGTAGGCCTGCGCGGTACGCGGCAGCTCGCGCGACAGTTCGTCGCCGTTGAGCTGGTCCAGCGCACGCTGCAGGCGCTCGTTGAGCACCGACGAAGGCAGCGTGCGCTCGCCGTCCATCAGCAGCCCCTGCAGCAGGCCGATGATTTCCGGGGCGTGGTCGGCGGCAAGCAGCTTCCACTGGGGCTGTTCGCGCAGATGGCGGTAACGGGAGATGCGTTCGCGGTGCTTCATGCAGCGAAAGGAGTCATGAGGGCTGGCGGGGACGAGCAGCCGCCCGCGGCGGCCGCGCGGGCAGCCGTGGGCATGCCGGCCCGCAGAGGCCGGCGGAGTGCGGTCAAGCGGCTCAGCGCTTGCCGCCCACTTCGATGAAGCGCAGGAACTCGGCGCGGGTACGCGCGTCGTCGCGGAAGCTGCCCAGCATCTTGGAGGTGACCATGCTGACGCCGCGCTTGTGGATGCCGCGGGTGGTCATGCATTCATGGGCGCCCTCGACGACCACGCCGACGCCGATCGGCTGCAGCACATCCTGGATGCACTGGGCGATCTGCGCGGTCATCTTCTCCTGCACCTGGAAACGGCGGGCGTAGGCTTCGACGACGCGGGCCAGCTTGCTGATGCCCACCACCTTGCCGGCCGGCAGGTAGCCGACATGCACGCGGCCGATGATCGGCGCCATGTGGTGTTCGCAGTGGCTTTCATACTCGATGTCGCGCAGGACGATGAGTTCGTCATAGCCGGCCACTTCCTCGAAGGTGCGCTCCATGTAGGCGCGCGGGTCGTCGCGGTAACCGCTGAACCAGTCGCCATAGGCTTCGGCGACACGGCGGGGGGTATCCAGCAGGCCTTCGCGGGACGGGTCCTCACCGGCCCAGCGCAGCAGGGTGCGCACGGCATCCTCGGCCTGGTCCTGGGTCACGTCGCCCTGCGGGGCGGCCTTTTCGTTGTTCTTGCTCATTGCGTACAGCGTCCCGAACGGGGGGCGAGCATCGTACCCGACCGGGGGGTGGGTCGTCCTGTGGGGACGGTTCATCGGGGGGTCTGGCGGCGCCTGCCTGTTACGGGTCTGGATGGGGAAGGGCGGCAGGGCAGGACACGCCGTAAACCCATCCATGGGGCTCGGTCGGCGCATCCATGCGCCTCACGGTCCTGCCCTGCCGCCCTTCCCCATCCCTGACAGTTTCCTGCGGGCGCGGCCGGACCGCCCGAAAGCGGGGGCAAAGGCGGGGGTTCATGGCTTCGGAAGCAGCGCGCCGCTGCTGTGGTGTCTTCTGCTTTGGTGGGTGCGGACCGTTGGTCCGCACTGCTTCTGCTCTTGCTTCCAAGAGCCAACCCACCGCGCTCGCGGGGTGATGGGAAGGCAGCGGGGGCCGGGCGGGGCAGGACCGTCCGCGGCATGGATGCCGCGGCCGAGCCTACAGGGACGTACTTGCGGCGTGTCCTGCCCCGTCCGGCCCCCGCCGCCCCACCCGACACCAGGCAGGCGCAACGCTTTCCTCAACACACCCACCCATTCATAAAAACCCATTGATAGGAATGAAATTAGTAGTATCCTATCTATCTCTTATGGACCGACCCCTCGACGAGCGCACCGTGCTGCAGATGCAGCTCAGCTCCGGCCTGCTTTATGCAGGGCGGCAGTGGCAGCGCCTGGCCGACAGCCGGCTCGGCAGCTATGGCATCTCCACCGCCTGCACCATGCCGTTGCTGATGATCGGCCGGTCCGGCGGTGGCATCCGCCAGGTGGCGCTGGCCCAGCAGCTGGGCATGGAGGGTCCTTCCCTGGTGCGCCTGCTGGACAAGCTGTGCGCCAGCGACCTGGTCCGCCGCGAGAGCGACGCCAGCGACCGCCGCGCCAACCTGCTGTGGCTGACCGACGCGGGCCATGCGCTGGTCAGCGAGCTGGAAGACCAGTTGATCGGCCTGCGCCAGGACGTGTTCGGCGAGCTTTCCATGGATGAACTGCACGCCGTGCTGAAGGCCTGGCGCCTGCTGGCCGAGGCCGCCGACCGCATCACGTAAGAGCGCTGCCCCCGAACGCCGCCGCTGCCGTGCACACGCCAGCGGCTTTTGCCCGTTGCTGTTGTTTCGGTGTCCCTCCCCTCCCCCACCTCGTCCCCGCCCCTACCGATGCCCGGTGAATTCAGTCTCCACGGAGTGTTAGTCCCGACCCTGCTTGGGTTGATGGTGTTGGCCTATCTGGTCAACAGCGGCCTGCACGCGCTGCTGCAGCGTGCCGGCGCCTACCGCCATGTATGGCACCCGGCGCTGTTCAACCTGGCGCTGTACGGGATCGTGCTGGGCCTGCTGTTCCACCTCCTGCGTTGGATGCAATCGTGAACAAGATCGTGAAGAAGACCCTGCCGGTGCTGCTCACCAGCGCAGCCGTGATCATCGCCCTGCTGGTGCTGCGCCAGCTGTGGGTCTATTACATGGATGAGCCGTGGACCCGCGATGCCCACGTCGGCGCCGACGTGGTGCAGGTGGCGCCGGACGTGTCCGGGCTGGTGGAAACGGTGAACGTGGCCGACAACCAGGCGGTGAAGAAGGGCGACCTGCTGTTCGTCGTCGATCGCGCCCGCTACCGCATCGCGCTGGAGCAGGCCAAGGCCAGCCTGGCCGAGCGCCAGGCCTCGGTGGCACAGCTGCGCCGCGAGATCGGCCGCGACCGCAGCCTGCAGGACCTGGTCGCCGCCGAGGACGCCGAAGTACGCCGCGCCAAGCTGCAGGCCGCACAGGCGGCGCTGGCCACCGCACAGGCTGCGGTCGACCTGGCCGAGCTCAACCTCGGCCGTACCGAGGTGCGCGCCCCGGCCGATGGCCGGGTCAGTGACCGCACGATGCGCGTGGGCGACTACGTGGTGGCCGGCAAGCCGGTGCTGGCGCTGCTGGATACCGGCTCGTTCCGCATCGATGGCTACTTCGAGGAGACCCGGCTGCGCGGCGTGGCGCCGGGGCAGACGGTGGACATCCGGCTGATGGGTGAATCGACGCCGCTGCGCGGCCACGTGGAAAGCATTGCCGCCGGTATCGAGGACCGCTACCGCAGCAACGGCAGCACCCTGCTGCCGAACGTGACCCCGGCCTTCGACTGGGTGCGGCTGGCTCAGCGCATCCCGGTGCGCATCGCCATCGACGAAGTGCCCAAGGGCGTGGAACTGATCGCCGGGCGCACCGCCACGGTGACCGTGGACACCGGCCGCCATCCGCACAACGACAAGGCCGGCGCTTCGCCGACACAGGCGGGCCTGTGAACGCCGCCCTGCCCCGTCTCGGCCTGATCGTCGCACTGGCCAGCCTGGCCGCGTGCAGAACCGTCGGCCCGGACTATGCACTGCCGGAAGGCTCGGCGTTCAAGCGCCCGCAGGCCAATGCGGCCTTCATCGATACGCAGAACCCGCAGGTGGCTGCCAACCAGGCGCTGCCCGACCGCTGGTGGTCGCTGTACAACGACCCGGTGCTGGACGGGCTGATCACCCAGGCACTGCGTGACAACGTGGAACTGAAGGCCGCCGATGCGCACCTGCGCCGTGCGGCCGCCGTGTACGAACAGGCGCTGGACGCGGGCGGATTCGAGTACGAGGCCGAGGCCGGCGTCAGCCGCGCGCAGTTGTCGGCCGAATCGTTCCTGCAGGAGCACGAGCTGCCGGTGATCAACCTGGCCGATGGCAAGTTCGCGGTCAGCTACCAGTTCGACCTGTTCGGCAAGCTCAAGCGCGGCGCCGAGGCAGCGCGTGCCGACGAGCAGTCGGTCGCTGCGGCGCGCGACCTGGCCCAGGTCAGCGTGGTCGCGCAGGTCGCCGACAGCTATCTGGAAATCTGCCACGCCAACCACGAACTGCACGTGGCCGAGCATTCGCTGCAGCTGCAGCAGCGCAGCCGCAGTGTCACCGAGCGCCTGATCGCGGCCGGCCGCGGCACGCCGCCGGAACTGGCCCGCGCCAATGCGCAGGTGGCACTGCTGGAGGCGGCACTGCCGCCGCTGCGCGCGCAGCGTTCGGCCGCGGCCTATTCGCTGGCCGCACTGCTGGGCCAGACCCCAGGCCAGTTGCCGGCCGGCGTGATCGACTGCGCGCACGCGCCCGGCTTGGCGCAGCCGCTGCCGGTCGGTGATGGCCGGGCCCTGCTGCAGCGCCGCCCCGACGTGCGCCAGGCCGAACGCAAGCTGGCCTCGGCCACCGCGCGGATCGGCGTGGCCACCGCCGAGCTGTACCCGGACATCCGCCTCGGCGCTTCGGTCGGTGCCGCCGGCCTGCTGGAAGACTTCGGCACGCCGATGACCCAGCAGTGGTCGATCGGCCCGCTGATCTCGTGGACACTGCCCTCCTCGGGCACGCATGCCCGCATCCACGCCGCCGAAGCCGGTGCCGACGCCGCGCTGGCCGAGTTCGACCACACCGTGCTGCAGGCACTGCGCGAGACCCAGACTGCGCTGGACCGCTATGCGCAGGACCTGCGCCGACTGCAGTCGCTGCGCGTGGCGCAGGAGCAGGCCGCGCTGGCCGCCGAGCAGAACCGCCGGCTGTACCAGGGCGGCCGCACACCCTACCTGTCCAGCCTGGATGCCGACCGCAGCCTGGCCACCAGCGACGCCACCCTGGCCGCCGCCGAAGCGCAGGTCTCGCGCGACCAGATCCATCTGTTCCTGGTGCTGGGTGGCGGCTGGCAGGCAACGGTTGCCCCGGCGGCGCCGGCCACCGCACAGGCCTCGGCGAAGTAAGCCATGAACGCGCTGACCGACCGCCAGGCGTGGCTGTTCTCGATCAAGACCTACCTGGCCGCGGTGGCCGCGCTGTACATCGCCATGGCCGGCAACCTGTCGCGCCCCTACTGGGCGATGGGCACGGTGTACATCGTCAGCCAGCCGCTGCTGGGCCCGACCCGCGCCAAGGGCGTGTACCGCATCGTCGGCACACTGGTGGCCGGGCTGGCCACGCTGCTGGTACTGCCGGCGCTGGTGGAAACCCCGTTGGTGCTGAGTGCGGCGATGTCGATCTGGCTGGCCGGTTGCCTGTTCATGGCCCTGCTCAACCGCGGCCCTCGCGGCTACGCGTTCCTGTTGGCCGGCTACACCACCGCCTTCATCGGCTTCCCGGCAGTCACCTCGCCGGAGACCATCTTCGACACCGTGGTGGCGCGCAGCGAGGAGATCATCCTCGGCACGGTGGTGGCCGTGCTGTTTGCCTCGCTGCTGTTCCCGGCGTCGGTACGCCCGATGCTGCGCGCCCGCATCGGCAACTGGATGGAGGACGCCGCGCAGTGGTGCCGGCAGATCCTTGAGCGTGGCCGCGCACACGCGCCGCGCAACCGGCTGGCTGCCGACCTGGTGCAGTTCGAGGCGCTGATCGAATTCCTGCGCCGCGATGATCCACGCCATGCCGGTTCGGCAGTGTCGATGGAGCGCCTGCGCGAGCGCATGCTGTTGCTGTTGCCGGTGTTGTCGTCAATCGCCGATCGCCTGAGTGCGCTGCGCAGCGATGGCCAGGCCCTGCCGGATGGGCTGCCGGCGCTGGTCGACGACATCCGCGATTGGCTGGATGGCCCGACCAACGCCAGCGAGTACGCCCGCCTGCGCGCGCGCATCAGCGCGCTGAAGCCGCAGGTGGACCGCGACCTGCAGCACCTGCAGCTGGCCAGCCTGCTGCTGCGCCTGGAGGAACTGGTGGACCTGTGGCAGGACTGCCGCACCCTGCAGCACGCGATCGATCAGGGCACCGCGCCGTTGGATCGCGCGCACTACCGCATCCGCACCGAACGGGTGGCCGCCGACAGGCACGTCGACTACGGCATGGCACTGTTCTCCGCGCTCAGTGCCGGCGTGGCGCTGATGAGTTACTGCGTGCTGTGGATCGCGCTGGGCTGGGAAGGCGGCGGCAACGGCGCGATGATGGCGGCGGTGACGGCCGCATTTTTTGCCGCACAGGACGATCCGGCTCCCAGCATGGTGCAGTTCCTGGTGTGGGCGATGGTCGCCTCGGTAGTGGCGGGCGTGTACCTGTTCGGCGTGTTCCCGGCCGTGCACGACTTTGGCCTGCTGGCACTGGTGCTGGCGGTGGCGTTCCTGCCCTTGGGGCTGATGCTGCACCACCCCAAGAGCGCGTTGTTCGCGCTGCCGCTGACAGTGAACCTGGCCGCGCTGCTGAGCCTGCAGAACACCTACAGCGCCAACATCCAGACCTTCCTCAACTCGTCCATCGCAATGTTCATCGGCATTGGCTTTGCGGTGGTGATGACCCGCCTGTTCCGTTCGGTAGGTGCCGAGTGGACCGCGCGCCGGCTGGTGCGGCAGGGCTGGACCACGCTGGCCGAAGCCGCCGAAGGACGCGGCCAGCAGGATCGGCAGCGCTTCGCCGCACGCATGCTCGACCTGCTGGGCCTGCTCGCCCCGCGCCTGGCGGCGACGCCCGAGGGCAGTGACATCGCTTCGGTGGACATGCTCAATGAGGCGCGCATCGGCCTGAATATCCTGCAGCTGCGCCGTGCACGGCTGGAACTGCCCGAGCGCAGCCGTGAGGCGGTCGAGCATATTCTTGAAGAGATCGCCGTGCATTACCGCCGTCAGATCGCCGCGCGCAAACCCATTGTGGCGGCCGAGGCGCTGCGTGAGCGGCTGGATACCTCGCTGGGCCGGGTCGGCAGCGTGGGCGCCTGCAAGGCCCGCGACGAGGCGCTGATGGGCCTGATCGGGCTGCGCTTTGCGTTGTTCCCGGAGGCGAAGGCGTTGGCGCCGGGATGGGTAGGCGCCGAATCGCCGTCCGTGTAATGCGATCCGCCAGGCGCGGCCCGGCGCTACCATCGTGGCCCGGTAGCGCCGGGCCGTGCCCGGCGGCCACTCGCGATCCCCACAGGACGGTTCAATGAGTTACGACATGATGGTGTTCGAGGCCAGCGCGGCCCCGCGCGAAGCGGCGGCCTTCATCGCCTGGTTCGAGAAGCAGACGCAGTGGAACGAGCGCCACGAGTACGACGACCCGGCGGTCAGCAGCCTGGCGCTGCAGGCGTGGTTCGCGGAGATGGCGCAGGAGTTCCCGCCCCTGGACGGCCCGTTGAGCAACGACGGTGATGATCGCGCTGAGGTGACCGAGTACAGCATCGGCCGGCAGGTGATCTACGGCGCGTTCGCGCACTCGGTGGCCGAGCGCGCGCACGGGCGGGTGCAGGATCTGGCCGAGAAGCACGGCGTGGGCTTCTTCGACGTGAGTGCGGATGAAGCGGCGATCGTGTTTCCGGATGGGTTGGTGTTGATTGCTGAATGACGGGGGCGGCAGGGCTGCGCCCTGCACCTGCCGGATCAACGTCAACGTCAAAAGCGGGCTATCCGTGGGATGGCGGGGTGGGTCCGGTTGCGGGGGACGCTACAAGTACGTCCCTGTAAGCTCGGTCGCCGCATCCATGCGGCTCACGCCCCCGCAACCGGACCCACCCCGCCTTCGACAGTTTTCCGGTGGCCGGTAGATCCACGCCATGCGTGGATGAGCGTGGAAATGATCGAAGTACGCTTTTGTAGAGTCGAGCGATGCTCGACTGCTTCTGCTAGCGATTCCGGAACAGCTCCATCATCTCATCCACTTCCTCAGGTGCAATCTGACTCAGCATCCGCGCTGCACCGAAGTTTCCATGTTCCAAGGCGAGTATTGTCAACAGGCACGAGCTCATACGTTCATCATGCCTTCCCGTGACAATGCTCGCAGCAAATCGCGCGAGCTTCTGTAAAGCCTCCGAATACTCTGGCTCCACGACATCGAGAAGCGGAATGATGGCTTCCCGCCTCTGCATTTCAATCGAGATTGGCAGTCCAACGAAGTGAAACGTTAGCAACTCTGGCCATGTCAGAAGTGTTCTTACAATATGCGGCACAGCCGCAAACGAAGCGCTGTAGACGTCCCCTTGATGGCACAGGCTGTTCCACAACTCGTGCCAGGTGTCCTCGATCGGATCGTCTTCGGATCTTTCGTTTTTCGGGATACTGAGATTGGCCAGCAGCTCCGGAATGTCATCCGCAGCGCCATAGGCATGCTGCAGTTCGGCCCATCGTGGGTCATCCAGAGCGATAAGGGCCATGTGCCGGTTCCTGTGTCGTGGAATAGCAACGCAGGATAGGTAGCGCCAACGGCGTCATCAAACGGCAAATGCGACATCGGGGCGATGGGGTCAGAGCCCTTTCCCGATGGGAACGGGATCCGACCCCGATTCAGAACAAGGTGCCCTGCACCGTGGGCTGTTCGACACGCGTTGGTGCTTCAACCACGTCTTCCGCACCCAACCGCCAGGCCAGGCCGCCCAAGCGGCTGGCGTGCCGCTTCAGTGCGGCCTGCAGCACGTCGGCGCTGCAGGCCACATGCAGTACCTGGCGGGCGCGGGTCAGGCCGGTGTAGACCAGTTCGCGTGACAGCACGCGGCTGTCCTGGCGTGGCAGCTGCAACCACACTTCATCGAACTCCGAGCCCTGTGCCTTGTGCACGGTCATCGCAAAGGCGCTTTCGTGCGCGGGCAGTGCTGCGGGGTGGAAGGCGCGCGGCTGGTCGACGCTGTCGCCGGGGAACCAGGCCACCATCGCGCCGCTGCCATCGCGCAGGCAGATGCCGATATCGCCGTTGAACAGGCGGTGCCGGTAGCTGTTCTCGGTGACCAGCAGCAGGCGGCCCTGGAAGTAGCCCGGGGTGTTGCCTGCCAGCAGCTGTTCGATACGGCTGTTGAGCCCGCGCGCGCCCTGCGGGCCTTCGCGCAATGCGGTCAGCACGCGCAGGCGCCCGGCCTGCTGCAGGGCACTTACCGGATCAGCGGCCTCGGCCAGCGCGCGCCAGTGGCCGAGCAGATGCTCGCGTTGGCCACGCAATGGATCGGCTTCGCCTTCATGGAAATGCACGCCAGCCAGTGAACCGCCACGCAGCAGCTGCAGCGCGGTGCCGCTGTCGCCTTCACGCACGGCATGCGCCAGCGGTGCCAGGTCCAGCGCATCACTCTGCCGGTAGCCGCGTTGCAGCTGTACGCGACGGCCGGCGAAGGCGCGTGGTGCGGCCTGCGGCTGCAAGGTGGCCGGTGCCAGCAGGCCATGCAGCGCCAGCGCATCGTCGGCGCGGGTGCCGATGCCATCACCGCTGGCGCGCAGGATCGCGCTGAGCACATCACCGGCTTCGACCGACGGCAACTGATCGGGATCGCCGAGCAGGATCAGGCGGGTGCCGCTGGCAATCGCATCGACCAGCTTGGCCATCATCGGCAGATCGATCATCGACGCTTCGTCGACCACCACCACATCCACCGGCAGTGGATTATCAGCGTGGTGGCGGAAGCGCGGTGAATCGGGAATCACGCCGAGCAGGCGATGGAGGGTGGTGCCGGTACTGGGCAATGCCGCGCACAGCGTCGCATCCACTCCTTGTTCCTGCAGACGTTGCACGGCTACGCGAAGGCTCTCGGCCATGCGCTCGGCAGCGCGACCGGTCGGCGCGGCCAACGCCACCTCGGGCAGCGGCTGGCCGGCGTGCCGGGCCTGCGCGGCCAGCAGCAGCAACAGGCGTGCGATGGTGGTGGTCTTGCCTGTGCCGGGGCCGCCGGTGACCAGCGCCAGCGGATGGCGCAGCGTCACGCCGGCTGCGCGTGCCTGGTGATCTTCACCGCGCGATGCGTGCGCGAACAGCTGCGCGAACAACGGCGCCAACGCTGCCATGTCCGGCGCCGGCAGCGGATGCCGGCCGATGCGCTGCAGACCGGTGGCCAACTGGCGCTCGTACTCGCGGTAGCGGCGCAGGTAGAGCAGGCCGTTCTCCAGCACCAAGGGGGCATCCCCGGCGATGGCGTCAGCCTGCTCCGGCGTCGCCACCCAGGGCGATGCGCGCAGCTGCGCCAGCCAGGCCTGCGCGGCGGGCCACTCGGGCACGCCTTCCAGCAACCGCTGCGGTTGTGCCGGATCGAACGCGGCGTGGCCCTGCGACACCGCCAGCGAAGCCAGCGCCGCCGCCAGTGCCACACTGTCGGGCGTGTCGTCGCGCAGCCGCTGCAGGCTGGTCGCCAATGCATGGTCGAGGGTGCGCAGCAGGCCCTTCTGGTGCAGTTCCTTCAGCAGGTTCATGCGCTGGCTCCTCGGGCACGCGCGGCGAGCTGGGCCTGGGCCTGCTCGCCGCCGGCGAACAGCGCGTCGAGTGCATCCACCAGCGCGAACGGGAAACGATCCACGTGCACGCCATTGCCCGTGCCATCCAGGCCGCGGCAGAACAGGTAACGGATGCCGCCCATGTCGCGCTCGTAGTCGTAGGCGGCGCCCAGGCGGAAGCGCAGCCAGCGATGCAGGGCCACGGTGTAGATCAGCGCCTGCAGATCGTATTCGCTGTGGCGCATGGCAATGGCCAGCAGGTCCGGGCTGTAGCCGGGCAGGCGGTTGGACTTGTAGTCGAGCACGTACCACCGGCCATCACGCACGTAGGTCAGGTCGATCATGCCGGTCATCAGCCCCTCCAGGCGGCGGCGCTGGCCGAAGCCGCGGCGGCCACTGGAAACACCGTGCGCATGCAGCACCTGCAGCAGCGCCGGCACGGTGGTCGCCTCGATGGCGAAATGGAAGTCGATTTCGGCGCGGCGCTCGCCTTCACCGAGGCTGTACAGCGCACCGCCTTCGGGCAGCGGTACGGTCAGCGTGTGGCCCACCAGCGGCACCAGCACCGCTACGCCATCGTCCAGATCGACGTCGGCATAGCCCTCATCGTGCAGCGCCTTGCGCAGCACCTCGACCTGGCCCTCGGGAGCTTCCCGGCCTGGTTGCCAGTCAGCCCATGCGGCGAAGTCGACGTTTTCCATTGCCTCGTGCAGCACGTTGCCGAAGCGGCTGCCCATGAAACGCGAGTCGAGCGGCGCGCTGTCCTCGGCCACCGCGGCGGCTTCCGGCAGTGCCGGTTCCAGCGGCAGCTCCGGGCCGGTGGGTTCGTCGGCTGCCGGCGCCGGCAGCGCGGTGGCAGCGGCTTCGATGTCACTGCCCGCGCCGGCATCGGCGTGGGCCAGCTGGGTGAAGCTGTACACCCACCAGTCGTGCGGAACGCGCCGGGTCAGTGCACGCACCGCCGGAAGATCCCCTTCCACTTCGGCCGCCAGCTGCGGCAGCGCAGCCGGTACCTCACTGTCATCGATGCACACATCGGCATGCGCGCGCAGCGCCTGCAGGTCACCCAGCAGCGGTGCCAGCCGCGTCCTGCCGAGCCCGGCCAGATCACCCACGGCGATCCACAGCGCGTGCTCGGCGCGGGTCAGGCCGACATACAGCAGGCGCGCATCCTCGGCACGCTGCTCGCGCTCGCGCTGCGCAGTGGCCGCTTCCCAGGCCTCGTCCTTGCCCAGCTTCCAGTGCAGCTGGCGCTGGCCGCCCACATGCACCGTGCAGTGCGAGGCGGTGTTGGGCGCACCGCCGTCGATGCCCACGAAGGGCAGGAACACCAGCGGGTACTCCAGGCCCTTGCTCTTGTGCAGGGTGATGATCTGCACGCGGCGCGCATCCGATTCCAGGCGCAGCAGCTGCTGCTCGTCATCCTGGTCGGCGCTGGCCATCTGGCCCTGCAGCCAGTCCAGCAGGCCGTGCATGCCCAGCGCCTGCGCCGAGGCCTCCTGCAGCAGTTCGCCCAGCTGCAGGTAGTTGGTCAGGCGGCGCTCGCCATCGATCAGGGCCAGCAGGCGTTCGCCCTGCGCGGCGCAGACGTCGGCGATCACCGCGAACGGGCCGCCGCGCTGCCAGCGCTCGCGCCAATGCAGGAGCTGCGCCTGGAACCCGCGTTGCAGGTCGCCCTCGTGCTCCATCGCCGCGATCGCACTGGCGCGCTGGCCGAGCAGCACCGTGGCCAGCGCCGCGCGCAGGCGGCCCTCGTCAGCCGGCTGCAGCAGCGCCAGCAGCAGTGCACGCAGATCACGCGCTTCGCTGGTGGCGAACAGACTCTGCTTGCCCGCTGCCACGGCAGGAATGCCGACCGCGGCCAGCGCGCGCTGCACCAGCGTGGCCTCACGATGCGAGCGCACCAGCACCGCGATGTCACCCGGCTGTACCGGGCGCCCACGCAGCACCGCATTGCCGGCGCGCGCCGCGACCAGGATCTGGTGGATCGCCGCCACACAGGCCTGGGTCGCTGCTTCGCGCGAGGCATCGGCACTCATCGCCTTGTCACCGCCACTTCGCAGCACGCGCAGGGTGAGTGCCGGGGCGGCATGGCCGTCGCGCTGGTAGTCCGCATCGCTGCGCACGCCACCGGGCCGCACCGGCTCGAACTGGATGTCACGCTCGAGGAAGGCGTCTTCGCCACCGTTGTCGTACAGCGCCTGCAGCGCGCGCAGCACGGCCGGTCGCGAGCGGAAGTTCTGGTCAAGCACCGGCGCCTGTTGCGCCGCCCGCTTGGCCTTCAGGTAAGTGTGGATATCACCGCCACGGAAACCGTAGATCGCCTGCTTGGGATCGCCGATCAGGAACAGCGCCGGTGCCAGGCCGAGCTCGCGCACTTCCGGTGAATCGCCGAACACGGTGTGGAAAATGCCCCACTGACGGTCGTCGGTATCCTGGAACTCATCGACCAGCGCGATGCGGTACTGCGCGCGCAGCTGCTTGACCAATGCCAGCCGCTGCGGGCCTTCCAGGGCCAGTGCCACGCCATCGATCAGATCGTCGTAGGTCTGCACCCGGCGGGTGCGCTTCAGCGCCTGCAGGCGCTGTCTGGCTTCGTCGCGAAGCACGTGCAGGAAGTTCAATGCGGTGGCACGCAGCCAGGCATCGCGTTCGGCCAGAAGCGCGACATAGCGGGCCAACGGCGCCTGCAATGGCGACGATGGCGTGCGCTCGGCGAATTTCTTGTTGGTCTTGGCTGCCAGCGCCTCCGGCAGCAGTGCCGGCAGGCGCTCGCTGGTCAGCAGCTCGCGCGGGTCGGCGCGCTCGGCCCAGCCCAGCAGTTGCCGGCCCAGCGGGTGCAGCCAGCCCAGCTTGTACGACACGCCGTTGATCCATTTGTTGTCGACCGCATCGCAGAGGTCGATGAAGAACTGCTCGCCATGCTCGCGCACGCTTGCGGACAGCTCTTCGGCAACACCCTGCAGGGCGGCCTGCGGATCGGGCAGCGCCACCGCCTGTGGCAACGGGTGCAGCGGCGGCGCGGCCAGCAGCGCGCGCAGATCGGCGGCCAGTGCGTCCGGGGTGGACCACAGCCAGGTCAGCGGTTCCAGCGTGGCCGGGTCATTGGCATGTACCCGCCACAGGTCGGCCGCGAGCGCTTCCAGCAACTCACGGTCGCTGGCCAGCAGCTCCGGCGGATCAAAGGTGTGGCCGCTCTCCAGCGCATGCTCGCGCAGCACGCGGGTGCAGAAGCCATGGATGGTGAAGATGGACGCAAGGTCGATCTCATCGGCGGCGACCTGCAGGCGGCGCTTCAGTGCGGCGGCGCGCTCGGTACCTCCCTGCAGATGGCGCTGCAGCACCTCGCGGGTCAGCCGCACGTCCGGTGCTTCGCCTTCGACCGCTTCCAGATCGACCAGTCGCGCCGCCAGCGCCAGGCGCTCGCGGATGCGCTTGCGCAGTTCCTGGGTAGCCGCATCGGTGAAGGTCACCGCCAGGATCTGTCCGATGCGCAGGCCCTGCTCTACCACCAGGCGGGTAAACAGCGTAGCCAGGGTGAAGGTCTTGCCGGTACCGGCGCTGGCTTCGATCAGGCGGATGCCATCCAGCGGCAGGGCCAGATAGGGATCGACCGCCATGCACTGGGCTCGCTCATCGATGAAGGCGGGGCTCATGCGCTGCCCTCCTGGCGCGTTGCGGCGCCGAGGGTGCGGCCTTCGCGCACCGCGCTGAAGACCACCTGGCTGTTGCGCAGCAGGTCGGCATAACTGGCATCGGAGGCGAACGGGTCGGCACCCCGCAGCAGCAGCTGCCAGGCGTCGCTGCTGGATTCACCCCAGCTGCGGTCGCTGCCGTGCCACTGCTTCCAGCCCTCGCTGCGCTGTTTCTCTGCCGGCGCGTTGTACAGCGCCCAGCCCGTATACGGGGCAAAGCGCAGCGGCTCACGCAGGCCGCGCTGGCGCAACAGCAGCAGCGCGCGCAGCGCCGCGCGTGCAGCAGGCGCGCTCAGTGCCGGCAGTACATGCGGGCCGGGACCGGCGTCGCCGCCATCGTGGAACTGCACAAGGGGCAGTGCGTCGCCGGCGGCGTTGGCCAGCAGCCAGTCCAGGCCCTGGCGGATCACTACATTGCCATTGAGCGTGCCGGCACGCAGCCGCACCAGGCCTTCGGGATGCCGATCGGCCACGCGGCCGTGCAGGCGCACGCCATCGATGTCCACTTCGTAGCGACGGCTTTCCAGCGGCTCGCCCTGCATCCAGCCCAGCAACGCACTGGCATACGGGCGAGTCTTCAACTGCTCCACCTCGAACTGGCGCTGGCCCAATGGACCGGACGGCAGCAGGCCACGCGCGCGCAGCCGCGGGTACAACGGTTCGGTATCGCCACTGAGCGTGGCGCGCACCACCGCCGCCTGCACGCTGCGCTTTTCCGGGCCGCGCGATGACAGCACCAGCGGTTCCAGGTCATCAACTTCCCCGGCATCGTCGGCCAGGCGCAGGCCCATCGACTGTGCGAGGAACTGCCCGGCCGGGTCGCACAGGAAGCGGCGCAGGGTGTCGAGCGCGAGCTCGTCTTCCACGGCATCGTCGGGCGGCGGCGGCAGCGGGGCATCGAACCACGGCTGCAGGCCCCCACGCTGGCCGGTGAGGCGGCCGGCAGCGGGATGCCATTGCCGCCGATAGCTGAAGCGGCGTGGATCCCCCTCTCCGAACGCCGCCGGTGAGAACGGCTGCAGTGCATGGCGCACGGTAAAGTCGCGGACCGCCGCAGGCGGATCGAGGTGATACGCGGCGGCGGCATCGATCAGTTCACTGACCAGCACCGACGGCTCACGCACGCTGCCATCGCGTGGATCGGCGCCGAGGTAGCTGAGGTAGAACACCTCCTGCGCGGCGGCGAACAGCTGCAGGAACAGGAAGCGGTCGTCTTCGCGGGTGGAGCGATCGCCCGGGCGGCGGCGTGGCGTGTCCAGCTCGGCGGTGAGCTGGTTGAGGCCCGCGGCCGGGTCACGACGCGGGAAATCGCCATCATTGAGACCGAGCACGCAGATCACCCGGAACGGCAGCAGGCGCATCGGCACCATGCGGCCGAAACTGATGCCACCGGTCAGCAGCGGCGCGCGCGTATCGGACTCACCCAGTACACCGGCGAAGTGCGAACGCACCACCTCAGGCGGCACGCCGTCTTCGAACCCGGCCTTGGCGGCATCGTCGGCGAACTGATTCAGCAGCTTGCGCAGGCGCTCGAGGGCACGCTGGCTGTTGGGCGAGCTGGGCGCGGTCGGCAGCAGCGCGTCCAGCAGCGACAGCAGCCGTTGCCGCCACTGCGCCGGGGTCAGCAGCTCGCCGAGGCGACGCTGGTAGACCGCCAGCACGCGCAGCAGCCGCAGCAGCCGGTCCAGTGCTTCCAGCGCGCCGCCTTCCAGCTCGATCCACGGCGCCACGCCGGCCAGGTCCGCCTCGCTGCCGGTGGCGTGACCGAGCACCAGGCGGTCCAGTGCGAACTGCCAGGTGTAGGCGTCATCAGCCGGGGCCTGGTGCTGGTTGCGGTGCTTCGCATCCAGGCCCCAGCGTGCGCCGGCCTGCTGCAGCCAGCCATGCAGGCGATCGAAGTCCACTGCTTCCAGCCCGGCCGCTTCGGCCAGCGGCGCGCTGGCGAGCAGGTCCAGCACCTCGTTCAGGCCGAAACGCGAGACCGGCAGGCCCAGCAGGTGCACGAACACATCGGCCAGCGGCTCTCCTGCCAGTGGGCTGCTGTCGGCCAGCGCGTAGGGAATATGCTCCTCCTCGCCGCCGCGGCCGCCGAACACCGCCTCCAGGTACGGCACATAGGGATCGATGTCCGGCGCCAGCACCGCGATCTCGCGCGCCTGCAGCGGCGGGTCGAAGCGCGGGTCCTGCAGCAGGCTGCGCAACTGGTCGTGCAGCACCTGCAGCTCGCGCAGCCGGGTGTGGCAGGCATGCACCTGCAGGCTGGGGTCGTCGCTGCGCAGCCCATCGCGCAGCTCGCCCGAGGGCAGTGCGCGGCGGTGGAACAGATCGCGCTGCAGGCGATGCAGCAGGCTGTCGGACAGGCCGCCTTCGTCAAGGGTCGGCCGGGTGTCTTCTTCCGGATCCGAATACGCGGCAATCTCGCCGGCCGGGTGCACCACCTCGTAGCTGCCCAGCACCGCCATGAAGTCGCGGCCGGCCGCACCCCAGGCTTCCAGCAGGCGGTTCTCACCAGCCGCTTCACCGAAGGGATCGGGTGCGCCGCTGCGCAGGCGCTCGGCCAGCGTCTGCAGGTCACCCCAGTACGACTGCACCGGAGTGGGCATATAGAAGTGCAGCTCGCCCACCCGCGCCTGGGTGGCCATCACCCGCAGCACGTCGGGCGAGATGTTGAGCGTCGCGAACGCGGACATGCGCGGTGGCAGGCCCTGTGGCAGCGGCTGGCCGGCGCCCTCGAAGCGATCCAGGTACGCCTGGATGCGGCGCGCGCGGTAGTCGCGGCCATGGGCGATGGTGCGCCAGAGGATCGCCTGCGGGTCAGCCGGGTCGGCGCCGGCCTCCCAGCGCAGCAACCAGTCGCGGCGCCAGGCCTGGTACTTCTCGAACACCGACGCCAGTTCACCGGCCAGTGCCCACGGCTTCAGGGCGTCGCCGCCGGCAAGATAGGACTGCAGCGCGCGCATCGGTGGCTGCGCCAGCAGCGCCGGGTCGCGCAGTGCCTGGTACAGCTTCCAGTGCAGGCCCGCCGCGTCCAGGTCGTCGCGTTCGCCCGGCACATTGGCATTGAGTGCACGGGCAACGAACTCGCCCGGGGTCAGGAACTCGAGGTTGGCGGCCACGCCATATTCGGCAGCGAGTGTCGCTTGCAGCCAACGCCGCATCGCCACCTGCGGGATCAGCACCACCTCCGGCGCGAGCAACGGCTGGCCCGGAACAGGCTCACGCACGTTGCGCGCCAGCAGCGCAGCCAGCACGTCCAGGGAGTTGGAATGGTAGAGGCGGAAATCGCTGCCCGGGTCACTCATCGTGCACAGTGTGCAGCACGGCAGGCAGTATTCAATGGCCCGCCCATCGCCGGTACGGATTGTTCCGCGCTGCCAGCCGATTGTCCCGGCCTGGCAAGGGTCATGCCGTGCCACAATACTGGACCGTCCAGTCTGCTTATGTTCAGCCGATGGGCCCGATCCTTCGATGTCTAAAAAACGTTAATGGTGCCCATGTCGGCTTCCACCTCCAGTCTGGTGCAGTTATCCAACGTCCGCATCGACCGGAGCGGGCGCACGATCCTGCGCGACGTGTCGCTGCAGGTGCCCAAGGGCAGCATCACGGCCGTGCTGGGCCCGTCCGGCAGTGGCAAGTCCACCCTGCTGGCGGCACTGACCGGCGAACTGCGTCCGGTCGCCGGCGAGGTCACCCTGTTCGGCAAGCCGATCCCGCATGACAGCGGCGCGCTGCTGGAAATGCGCAAGAGCGTGGGTGTTCTGCTGCAGGGCAACGGCCTGCTGACCGATCTGACCGTCGCCGAAAACGTCGCGCTGCCGCTGCGCACGCATACCCGCCTGCCGACCGCCGTGCTGCGCCGCCTGGTGGAAATGAAGCTGCATGCCGTGGGTCTGCTGGCCGCTGCCGATGCCTGGCCGCGCGAACTGTCCGGCGGCATGGCGCGCCGCGTCGCGCTGGCCCGCGCGCTGGCACTGGATCCGCCACTGATGATCTACGACGAGCCGCTGACCGGGCTGGACCCGATCGCCTCCGGCGTGATCATGAGCCTGATCCAGCGCCTCAACCACAGCCTGGGCCTGACCAGCATCATCGTCAGTCACCACGTGCACGAGACCCTGCCGATCTGCGACCAGGTGATCGCCATCGCCAATGGCGGCATCGTGTTCCAGGGCACGCCCGAGGCGCTGCAGTCCAGCCAGGACCCGCTGCTGCGGCAGTTCCTGCACGGCCAGCCCGATGGCCCCATTCCGTTCGATGCCGCGCCGCGCGCGAGGGTCGCCTGATGCCGTTCGTCCAAGCCACCCGCTCGCTGGGTCGCGCCGGCCTGTTCTCGCTGACCGTGCTGCGTGGTTCGCTGCCGACCCGTGATTTCCTGGCCGAGCTGACCCGCGAGATCTACAAGATCGGCGCACGCTCGCTGCCGATCATCGCCGTCGGTGGTGCCTTCGTCGGCCTGGTGCTGACCCTGCAGGGCTACCGCACGCTGACCACCTTCGGTGCGGCCGACGCGCTGTCGACCCTGCTCGGCCTGTCGCTGTACCGGGAACTGGCGCCGGTGCTGACCGCGCTGCTGTTCATCGGCCGCGCCGGCAGCTCGATCGCCGCCGAACTGGGCCTGATGCGCGCCACCGACCAGATCAAGGCACTGGAGCTGATGGCGATCGACCCGGTGGCCAAAGCCGTCGCACCGCGCTTCTGGGCGGCGGTGCTGACCGTGCCACTGCTGACCGGCATCTTCTGCTCGCTGGCGATCAGCGCCAGCTACTTCGAAGCGGTGCATGTGCTGGGCCTGGACAATGGCGTGTTCTGGTCGGCACTGCGCAACAGCGTCGATTTCTGGGATGACTTCGGCGTGGCGATGCTGAAGTCGGCGATCTTCGGCGGCACCGCAGCGCTGGTCGCCGCCTATGTTGGTTTCCACGCCGAGCCGACCATCGAGGGCACCTCGGTGGCGACCACCCGTGCGGTGGTCAATGCCTCGCTGCTGGTGCTGATGTTCAACTTCGTGCTGTCGGCAATGTTGTTCACCTAACCCCTCCACCGGCGGTGCGCAGGCGCGCGCGGCCACCACGACTCGATCAGGTAATCCACATGGCCATCCGCGGTCCCAGACTCGAATTCTCTGTTGGCGCATTCCTGCTGCTGGCCCTGGCCTCGCTGATGGTGCTGGCCGTGGCCTCGACCAACCAGCGCTGGAGCTGGGGCAGCCAGGGCTACGAGCTGAAGGCGCGCTTCTCCCAGGTCGGCCAGCTGCGCAAGCAGGCGCCGGTGAAGATCGGCGGCGTCACCGTCGGCCAGGTCGCCTCGATCGACCTGGATCCGGTGAAGTTCGAATCCATCGTGACCCTGCGCATGGACAGCAAGGTCAAGGACCTGCCGGCGGACACCTCGGCGGGCATCTTCACCAGTGGTTTGCTCGGCGAGAGCTATATCGGTCTGCAGCCGGGCGGTGACCCGGACGTGCTGAAGGCCGGTGACGAGATCGTCTTCACCCAGCCGGCGGTGGACCTGATCCAGCTGGTCGGCAAGTACATGTTCAGTGGCGGCGCCGGTGGCGGCGCTGCTCAGAAGCCCAACGATGGCGCGCAGGCGCCTGCAACGGAACCGCAACCATGAAAATGAAACTGATCCCCGCCCTGCTCGCCTCGGCGCTGCTGATGGCCACCCCGTTCCTTGCCCAGGCCCAGGCCGCCGCCCCCGCCGCTGCCGCAGCGCAGGGCCAGGCCGGCAAGGTGGTGATCGATGCCAGCACGCGCATTCTCACCACGCTGCAGCAGCGCCGCAGCGAGTTCAGCAGCAACCCGGCCAGCCTGCGCAGCTACATCGACAGCGAACTGAACCGCACCTTTGACCGCGACTATGCGGCACGCCTGGTGCTGGGCCCGCACGCCCGCGGCGCCTCCGACGCCGACATCAAGCTGTTCGCCGATGCGATGGCCGACAGCCTGATGCAGCGCTACGGTTCGACCCTGCTCAACATCCAGGGCAAGCCGAGCTTCCGCCTGAAGGGTGAAAGCCCGCTGCCGGGCAACCGTGGCGTGCGCGTCAGCACCGAACTGGTGCGCGCCGGCAACGAACCGACCCCGGTCGAGTACTGGATGCGCAACGTGAACGGCCAGTGGAAGATCTTCGACGTCAACATCGAAGGCATTTCCTACGTGCAGACCTTCCGCAACCAGTTCGATACGCCCTTGCGCCAGAAGGGCATCAAGCAGGTGGCCAGCGAGCTGCACAGCGGCAGCATGCAGGCCGGGCCGGCGGGCAATGGCAAGTAACGCACTGGCGCTGCTGGAAGGCGACACCCTGCGCCTGCGCGGGGTGCTCGACCGTGCCGCGGTGATTGCACTGTGGCCGCAACTGCAGGCCCTGCCAGCCAAGCTGGCGCGGCTGGAGCTGGGCGAGGTCGAGCGCGTGGACAGCGCCGGCCTGGCCCTGCTGGCCGAACTGGCCTCCCGGGCACGCAAGGCGGGCCATGCGCTGGCCATTTCCGGCGCGCCGGCCGGCTTCAACGAGCTGAGCGCGGCCTACCGGCTGTCGCCCGACCTGGACTTCAACGCTACTTCTGCTGCGAGCTGACATGAACGTCGTACGCACTTTCCCCCTGATCCTCCTGGCCATCGCCCTGACCGCCTGTGCCGGCAAGCCCGCGCGCAGCGACGCACCGGTCGCCAGCACCGTGGTCGCGGCCGGCGCTCCCGCCGAAGCGGCGCCCGCCGACACCGGCGTGACCGAGGTGGCCCCGGTGGACAGCCCGCCGATCGCCACCGCTGCGGCGCCGACCCCGCCCGCAACCAGTGCCGATGCCGATGCGGCCAAGACCGCCGCGGCCACTGCACCGGGCGGTGATGATGATTTCGATGCCCTGTACGGTGGTGCCAGCAACACCGGCAGTGCGGCCGCCTATGACCCGTGGGAACCGTTCAACCGCAAGGTGCACAAGTTCAACAACGCGGTCGACCGTGGCATCGCCCGCCCGCTGGCCACGGCCTACACCCACGTGGTGCCGCGCTTCGCGCGTACCGGCGTCAGCAACTTCTTCAGCAACCTGCGCGCACCGGTGACCATCACCAACCAGCTGCTGCAGGGCCGCGGTGCCGATGCGTGGGACAGCCTCGGCCGCTTCCTGATGAACAGCACGCTGGGCATCGGTGGCCTGTTCGATCCGGCCAGCAAGGCGATGGTGCCGCGTCGCAATGAAGATTTTGGCCAGACCCTGGGTGCCTGGGGCTGGCGTCGTTCGCGCTACGTGGAACTGCCGTTCTTCGGCCCGCGTACCGTGCGCGATGTGTTCGGCCTGGCCGGTGACATCCCGTTGTCGCCGATCCGCCGCATCGAGGAAGACAAGGTCCGCATCGGCCTGCAGGGCCTGCAGCTGGTCGACACCCGCGCACAGCTGCTGGCGATCGATGATCTGCGCGACACCGCCGTGGACGAGTACTCGCTGGTGCGCGATGCGTGGATGCAGCGCCGCAACTACCAGATCGAGAACGACCTGCGCAGCAAGCGCGACCGCGGCCATGACGATGCCAATTCGCCGATCCCCGTGGATGCGATGCCGATGCCGAACTGGAGCAACTGATCGCTGCAACCCGTGCATGAAAAAACCCCGCCTCGGCGGGGTTTTTCTTTTCCGGCAGGTGCCAACCCGGATTGGCACGCTTTGCTCAGGCCACCAGCGCGGCCTCGATGGCGTCGCGCAGGCGCACGTCATCGGCCGCCACGTCCGGGGCAAAGCGTGCAATCACCTTGCCATCACGGCCGACCAGGAACTTCTCGAAGTTCCACAGCACCGCCGGTGCCGGATGGATCGGGATCTCCTTGCTGGCCAGGCGCTCGCGCAGCGGGCCTTCGCCGATCGACTGCGGCTGCGCGGCGGTCAGCTGCTGGTACAGCGGGTGGGTGTCCTCGCCAGCCACGCTGATCTTGGAGAACATCGGGAAACTGACATCGTAGGTGAGCTGGCAGAACTGCTGGATCTCGGCCTCGCTGCCCGGCTCCTGGCCAAGGAAGTTGTTGGCGGGGAAGCCCAGCACTTCCAGGCCCTGCGCATGCTTTTCCGCATACAGCGCCTGCAGGCCTTCGTACTGCGGGGTCAGGCCGCACTTGGAGGCGACGTTGACCAGCAGCAGCACCTTGCCCTGGTAGTCGGCAAGCGAGGACGGCTGGCCGTCGATGGTGGTGAGGGGAATGTCCTGGATCGGGGTGCTCACGCGGGGCTCCGGCTACGGCGGGAATGGCCCACCAGCATAGCGCCGCGCGCGCAGTTGTAGAGCCGAGCCTACGCTCGGCTGCTGTGGCATCAGCCGAGCGTGGGCTCGGCTCTACAGGCAGGATTCAATCCACGCAGATCATGCCCTGCGCCTTGCCGTCCTCGATACGCTGGCGGCAACCGAAGTTCTGGCTGGCATCACGCTGGCAGGTACCGGACGCCGCATCGCCGGCCAGTGCCTCGCCTGCGGCCAGGCACTGGCCCGTGCAGTCGCTTTTGCGGCTGCAGGCCTTGCCGGCGTCGGCATAGGGAATCACGCATTGCTCGCGCTGCAGCCGGCCGAGCCGCTGCAGGGTGCCACCGGCGGCCTGGCAGTCGACGTCGCGTGCTTCGCGGTAGGCCTCGACCGCTTCGGGGGTGCTGGAGGCGGCCTGCGTGGTCGTGCCCACGGTCGTTGGCGCGCTGCCGCAGGCGGCGAGCAGCGCGGTCAGGACAAGGCTGGTGAAGCGGGGCAGGCGCATGGCGGTACCTGGTCGAAGCGGACAGGCCGCCAGCATACCCATCGGCGATGCAGGCGGCGTGTCAGCGTGGCTCAGGCCTCATCGCCCTCGCCGTCACTGCCTTCCTCCTCGGCCACCGCATCACCCTCGGCCAGGTCGCCGAGCAGCGACTGCGCCTGTTCGGACGCCAGCGACTCCACGCCACGCAGGCGGCGTTCGATGGTGCGGGTCTTGCGGCTGGCCTCGCCGATGCTGCGGCCAACGGTAGTGATCTGCTTCTCGGCCTTTTCCAGGATGCCGGCGAACTTCCCGAACTCGCTCTTGACCGCACCCAGCAGGCTCCACACTTCGCTGGATCGCTTTTCAATGGCCAGCGTGCGAAAGCCCATCTGCAGGCTGTTGAGCAACGCAGTGACCGTGGTCGGTCCGGCCACCACCACACGGTGCTCGCGCTGCAGCAGGTCAACCAGGCCCGGGCGCCGGATCACCTCGGCATACAGGCCTTCGGTGGGCAGGAACATCACCGCGAAGTCCGTAGTGTGCGGTGGCACGATGTACTTGTCGCAGATCGACTTGGCCTGCACGCGCACCGCGCGCTCCAGCTGGATGCCCTGCAGGCGCACGCCTTCGGCATCGCCCTGTTCCTGTGCGTCCAGCAGGCGCTCGTAGTCCTCGCGCGGGAACTTGGAGTCGATCGGCAGCCACACCGGCGTGTCGTCGCTGCTGCGGCCCGGCAGGCGCACCGCGATATCGACCATCTCGCCACTCTCCGGGCGCACCTTCACCGCACGCGCATACTGCTCCTGGGTGAGCGTCTGCTCGAGGATGTTCTCCAGTTGCACTTCACCCCAGCTGCCGCGGTTCTTGACGTTGGTCAGCACGCGCTTGAGGTCGCCGACGCCGGTGGCCAGCTGCTGCATCTCGCCGAGGCCACGCTGCACCTGTTCCAGGCGCTCGGAGACGAGCTTGAAGGAATTGCCCAGCCGCGTTTCCAGCGTCGACTGCAGCTTCTCGTCCACGGTGTGGCGCATCTGCTCCAGCTTCTGCGCGTTGTCGTTCTGCAGCGCGCGCAGCTGTTCCTCCAGCGTGGCGCGCATCTCGGCGATGCGCTGCTCGTTGCGCTGTGTCAGTTCCTGCAGGCGCAGGCCCAGACTGTCGGTCAGGCGCTGCTGCGACAGCGCGCCCTCCTCGCGGCCCTTGCGTGCATCGTCCACCAGGGTCTGGCGCAGCGCCCCGAGCTGGGTATCGGTGCGCGCAGTGAGCTCCTGCAGCTGCTGGCCAAACGCATGGATGCGTGCCTCCTGCTGCTGGCCGAAGGTCTCCAGCTGGCCGCGCAGTTCCTGCAGCCGCTGCCCCATCAATGCTGCGCCGCGCTGCTGGCTGTCGGCCACTTCGGCGCGCGCTTTGCGGGCATCTTCGCCCAGCGCTTCGCGCAGCAGGTCCAGGCGCTGATCGGTGCGGGTGGACAGATCGGTCAGCGCGCGGGCGAAGCCATCGAGCTGTTCGCGCAGTTCGCTGCGCCCGGCGCGCGCCTCCTCGCGCACGGCCTGTTCCAGGCGGTCATGCGGCGGGCGGCGCAGCAGGGCGACCAGCTGCAGGATGAGCACGGCCAATAGAAGGCCGGCAATGAGCAGGTATTCGGTTTGCATGGGGCAAGTGTAGGCTGGCCGAGTCTCAGCTGCTGCGTCAGGACCATGCTCGCTCTGTACGGAAAGCCGACCTCCATCAACGTGCGCAAGGTGCTGTGGCTGTGCGCCGGCCTCGACCTGCCACTCCAGCACGAGCCAGAACCACCGGCGGACCTGCTGGCCACGTTGAATCCGAACCGGCAGGTGCCGGTCCTGCGCGATGGCGGCTTCGTGCTGTGGGAATCGAACAGCATCTGCCGCTACCTGGCCGCACGTGCTGGCCGTGATGACCTGCTGCCCGGTACGGCGCAGGGCCGCGCCCAGGTCGAGCAGTGGATGGACTGGCAGGCCAGCGACCTCAACAACGCCTGGCGGCACGTGTTCATGGCGCGCGTGCGCCAGCATCCGGACTACCCGGACGATGCCCGCGCCGAGGCCAGCCTGGCGCAGTGGAACCGGCTGATGGCTGTGCTTGATGCACAGCTGGCCGCCACCAACGGCTACGTGGCGGGCAACGCCTTCACCCTGGCCGACATCGTGCTCGGGCTGTCGGCCCAGCGCTGGCGCAGCACACCCGGCAACAAGCCCGTGCTGCCACACCTCTCGGCGTGGTTCGAACGGCTGCGCGAGCAACCGGGCTTCACCGCCCACGTCGACAACGGCGTGGCCTGAGGGGAGGTGCCGGCCGCTGTTAGCAGGTGTCGACCTGGGTCGACACGGTGGATCCATGCCATTCGTGGATGAATCTCTGTAGAGCCGAGCCCATGCTCGGCTGAGCGGCGTGCGCTGACGGCAGCCGAGCGTGGGCTCGGCTCTACAGGAAAAACCGGGTGTTACCAGCCTTCCAGCACGATCTTGCCCTTGGCGCGCTGGCTTTCCAGCAGCGCGTGGGCACGCCGCAGGTTGGCCGCGTCGATGCGCCCGAAGTGCTCGCCCAGGGTGGTGTGCAGCACGCCCGTATCGATCAGCTCGGCCACACGGTTCAACAGGTCGTGCTGGCGCTGCATGTCGGCGGTGCGGTACAGCGGCCGGGTGAACATCGACTCCCAGTGCAGTGACAGTGCCTTGCGCTTGAGCGCCATCACGTCCATCTGGCCCGGGTCATCGATCAGCCCCAGTTGGCCCTGCGGTGCCAGCAGTTCGACGATCTGCGCGTAGTACTGGTCGGAGTGGGTCAGGCTGGCGACATGCTGCACCTCGCTGATGCCGAGCCGCGCCAGTCCCTCGGCCAGCGGCAGGCTGTGGTCGATCACGTGGTGTGCCCCCATTGCGTACGCCCAGTCCTGGGTATCCGGGCGCGAGGCGGTGCCGATCACGGTCAGCCTGGTCAGCTTCCGTGCCAGCTGCACCAGGATCGAACCAACACCACCGGCAGCACCGATCACCAGCAGGGTCTGGCCTTCGCCACCACCCTCCGGGATGCGCAGGCGGTCGAACAGCAGCTCCCAGGCGGTGATTGCAGTCAGTGGCAACGCTGCGGCGGCGGCATCGTCGAGACTGGCCGGCTTGCGCCCGACGCTGCGCTCGTCCACCAGCTGGTACTGCGCATTGCTGCCCGGGCGGTCGATGACGCCGGCATAGTAGACCGCGTCGCCGGGCTGGAACAGGGTCACCTCGCTGCCCACCGCATCAACAATGCCGACCGCATCCCAGCCCAGCACGCGCGGGCCGTCGGTGGCCACGCCACGGCGGACCTTGGTGTCGACCGGGTTCACCGCCACCGCGCGTACCGCCACCCGCAGGTCACGCGGGCCGGGCTGCGGCAGTTCCAGTTCAATGTCGATCAGGGCCTGGGCGTCATCGATCGGCAGGCCGGCTTGGGTGTAGGCAATGGCGCGCATGGCAGCGGTCCAGTGGGGAAGGAGGCGACAGGTTGCGCCGCACGCGGTCCCTCGGAAAGGCGCAGAATCGGGCAGCACTTTCACTCTGGCGATGAAGATGATCCGCTTCGACGATCTGCAGCTGTTCGTCCGTACTGCCGCACTGGGCAGCTTCTCGCAGGCGGCCCGCGAAGCCGACCTGCTGCCGGGGCAGGTTGCTGCGGCGGTGGCGCGGCTGGAACGCGAGCTGGACCTGCGCCTGTTCGTGCGCACCACGCGCAGCCTGCGCCTGACCGGCGAGGGGGCGCTGTACCTGCCGTATGCGCAGGAGGTGCTGGCCACCCTGCGCGAGGGCCAGGCGCGCGTGCAGGGCGAAGACACCGAACTGCACGGCACCCTGCAGCTGTCGGCGCCGTCGGACTTCGGTCGAAATCTGCTGCTGCCCTGGCTGAGCGCCTTTCGCGCCGCGCACCCCCGGCTGCGCCTGCACCTGCGCCTGTCCGACGAAGTGGCCGACGTGTTCCGCGACCCGGTCGACGTGGCCATCCGCATCGGCCACTTCGACGACGCCAACTACGTGGCCCTGCCCCTGCTGGAAGGCAATCGGCGCGTACTCGCGGCGTCACCCGGCTATCTGCAGCGGCGCGGCACGCCCACGCGCCTGGAGGATCTGCGCGAGCATGATTGCCTGGTCTACCAGCTCAGTGGCCGCGCCTATGATCGCTGGTCGTTCGAGGTCGACGGGCGCCGCAGCGTGATTCCGGTGCGCGGCCCGCTGGTCTGCGATGACGCCGATGTGGTGCGGCGCTGGGCGGTGGCCGGCGAAGGCATCACCTACAAATCCTGGCTGGACCTGCGCGAGGATGTGCTCGCAGGACGCCTGCAGCTGCTGCTCGACGGCATCGGCAGCCACATACCGTTGCAGCTGGTCTGCCCGCACCGCAAACAGTTCTCGCCGGCGGTGCGGCAGCTGCACGCGCAGCTGCGCCAGCACCTGCAACCTCTGCTGTCTGGCATGCCCGAGGGTCCTGCCGGCCCCCTGTCGCCAGTCCCGGCGCTGGCCGACAATGGCGGCCCCCCGTAAGAGAGAACGCCGCCATGCCGTGGATGGGCATCCAGGACCTGTGGACGTTTCTGGTCGCCGTGCTGGTGTTTCTCGCCCTGCCCGGCCCCGGTACCTTCACCCTGCTGACCGCCACCGGCCGTGGTGGCGTGCGCGGCGGTTACACCGCACTGGCCGGCCTGCTGGTCGGCGACCAGATCCTGATGTGGCTCGCGCTGGCCGGCGTGGCCGCGCTGCTCAAGGCCAACCCGCTGGTGTTCCACGCCGTGCAGTACCTGGGTGCGGCCTACCTGGTGTGGGTCGGCATCGGCCTGCTGCGCACACCGAAACACGAGGGCGGTGATGCCGGCCCGATCCGCATGCAGCCGGGCCGCTACTTCCAGCAGGCGATCCTGGTCAGCCTGCTCAACCCGAAGGCAATCCTGTTCTACATGGCCTTCCTGCCGTTGTTCATCGATCCCAAGGCACATCAGGGCATCGCCACCTTCGCGGCGCTGGCCGGCATCATCCTGGTGGTCAGCATCGCCTACTGCTCGATGCTGATCGGCGTGGGCAACCTGGCCCGTCGCCGGCTGATCCAGCACCCGCGGATCAGCGACGCGCTGCGCCGCGTGGCCGGCCTGTTCCTGGTGGGGTTCGGCATCCGGTTGGGGCTGAACGGATGAACGGGCGGCTGCCGCTGCTCGGCCTGGCCCTGCTGTTCGCCGGCACCGCCTCTGGCGCCACCGTACAGGACCATCGCTGCCTGACCGGCGGTCGCAACGGCAGCATCCACCTGGAATGGCGCTGGCTGGAGGACGGGCAGTCCGACGTGCGCTACGCCGGACATCGCGAACGCCTGCGGTTGCGCCGGGTTTCGCTGGAAACCACGGTGCTGGCCGAGGATCGCCCCTACCAGTTCGACAGAGTCTGGGAAGAGCGCATCGACGGACGGGTCAACGGCCGCTACCGGCTGAGCACCCAGGGCGCGCTGGTGCTGGACCTGAGCTACGAACGCGCCCGCGACGGCCGCACCACCGCCTTCCACGATGACCCCGAGGCCTGGCAGGAAGACGGCTGCCACTGGCCCAGCACTCCCTGAGGCGGCACCGGGCCGACGGCCCTTTATGCCGATTCCGGCAGCCTGGCCGGGGCGCAGCGCGCGCCCCGCCATGCATGACCCCCGTCAGTGGTAATGCTGCGCTGCGTTCGGTCACACTCGGGAACTTGTCGTTCTTAGTCACCCCTTCCGAGGCCTGCATGTCCCTGTTCCGGCGCAAGTCCCTAGATTCCGTCACCGTCCACGAAGCCGGCAGGCGTCTGATCCCGACGCTCAGCTGGCCGCACCTGATCGCGCTGGGCATCGGTGCCATCGTCGGTACCGGCATCTATACGCTGATCGGCGTGGGTGCCAATCTGGCCGGCCCGGCCGTGCTGATCTCCTTCGCCATCGCCGGTGCGGTCTGCGCCTGTGCGGCGCTGTCCTACGCCGAGCTGTCGACGATGATGCCGGCCGCCGGCAGTGCCTACACCTACAGCTACAGCGCGCTGGGCGAGGTGTTTGCCTGGGTGGTGGGCTGGAGCCTGATCCTGGAGTACTCGCTGGTGGTGAGTACGGTGGCGGTGGGCTGGTCCGGCTACTTCGTCGGCTTCCTCGAATGGGTCCATACCCAGTTCGGCTGGAACGTGCACCTGCCGGCCTGGCTGGCGGCCGGCCCGCATGTGGAAGGCGGCATGATCAATCTGCCGGCGATCATCATCACCTGGCTGGTGGCCGGCATGCTGATGGCCGGCACCAAGGAGAGCGCGACGCTCAACGCCATCCTGGTGGTGTTCAAGCTGATCGCGCTGGCCATCTTCGTGGCCGTGGCCCTGCCCGCCTTCGACAGCGCCAACCTGCAGCCGTTCATGCCGTACGGCTTTGCCAAGTCGATGGGCCCCGATGGCGTCGAGCACGGCGTGATGGCGGCGGCAGCGATCATCTTCTTCGCCTTCTACGGCTTCGATGCGATCTCCACCGCCGCCGAGGAGACCAAGAACCCGGGCCGCGACCTGTCGATCGGCATCATCGGTTCGATGATCGGCTGCACCATCGTCTACGTGCTGGTGGCGCTGGCTGCGGTGGGTGCGATGAGCTACGCGGTGTTCGGCCACAGCGCCGAGCCGCTGGCGCTGATCATGCGCCAGCTGGGCCATCCGACCGCAGCGATGGTGATCGGCGTGATCGCGATCATCGCGCTGCCGACCGTGCTGCTGGCCTTCCTGTACGGCCAGAGCCGCATCTTCTTCGTGATGAGCCGCGATGGCCTGCTGCCGCGTGGCCTGTCCAAGGTCAACGCACGCACCGGCACGCCAGTGGCGACCACGCTGTTCACCGCGGTGGTGGTGTCGGCGCTGGCCGGCGTGGCGCGCCTGGACGAGATCGCGGCGCTGGCCAATGCCGGCACCCTGGCCGCGTTCACTGCAGTGGGTGTCTGCCTGGTGGTGCTGCGCCTGCGCGAGCCGAACCGCGAGCGCACCTTCCGCACGCCGGTGGCTTTCGTGGTCGGCCCGCTGGCCGCACTGGGCTGCGTCTACCTGTTCATCAGCCTGCCGCACACCACTCAGCTGTACTTCCTGCTGTGGAACGTGGCCGGCCTGGTGTTGTACTTCCTGTACAGCCGCCGCCACGCACTGATCGCGAAGTAGACGGATCACCGGTAGTACCGGCCGCTGGCCGGCAACCCGCATCCTGTTGACAGGGGCAATGCCAGCCAGCGGCCGGCACTACCGCAGGGCGTTTCAACCGCCCTGCTTTGCGGCGTAATCCTGCACCTGGCGCATCACCCGCAGCAGGTTGCCGCCCCAGATGCCGGCAATCTGCTTCTCGGTATAGCCCTTGCGCAGCAGCCACGCGGTGATCTTCGGCAGCTGGCTGACATCGGGCAGGTCACTCAGGCCACCGCCGCCATCCCAGTCCAGGCCAATGCCCACGTGCTCGGGCCCGACCACCTTGAGGATGTGCTCGAAGTGGGCGAAGAAATCGTCCAGGCTGGCATGGCGCACTGGATGCTCGTGGTCCAGCGCCTGCTCGGCCTTCAGCAGGGCAACGCCCTGTTCGATGCCCATGCCTTCCCAGCCACCCAGCTGTTTGCTCAGCGCTTCCTCGGCCTGCTTGCGCTCGGGCGTCTTTGCGGTGTCGATCAGGTAACCGCCATAGGCATTCACCTGGATCACGCCGCCGGCCTTGGCCAGCTTGCGCAGGCGCGCGTCGTCGAGATTGCGTGGGTGGTCGTAGACCGCCTTGGCCGAGCTGTGCGACAGCACGAACGGTACCGGCATCATTGCCAGCAGATCGTCGAACACCGCATCCGATGCATGTGACTGGTCGATCACGATGCCCAGCTTCACCGCCTGCCGCACCAGCTCCTTGCCGGCCGGGCTCAGGCCCTTCCACTCGGCCCCCTTGGGATCGGTGGCCGAATCGGCGAACTCGTTGTTGGCGAAGTGCACGGTGCTGAGCAGGCGCAGGCCGGCGCGGTGGTAGAACGAAAGCAGGCTGGGGTCGGCCACCAGCGGGCTGGCATTTTCCATGCTGATGTAGACCACGCGCTTGCCGGCGGCCTTGATCCGCGCGGCATCATCGGCGGTCAGCGCCAGTGCGAAGCGCTCGGGATTGGCCGCCAGCATCTCGCGGATCTGCATCAACCGCTGCAACCCGTGGTCGCGTTCGGCCAGATGCGCTGCGGCGCTGCGGTCGCCCTGATCGGTGTAGATCGCCCAGAAGCCGCCATCCAGCGCGCCTTCGACCATGCGTGGATAATCCACCTGCGAAAGGGCGTTGCGGTCGTGGCGCTGCTCGATGTCAAAACCGGCTCGGCCGAAATTGGCCGGTGTATCGAGGTGGCTGTCGAGCGTGACCAGGCGCTGCTGCAGCGCCTTGGCACGGGCCAGCTCCTGCGCGCTGAACTCGATGGCGTGGGCCGACAGCGGCGCGCACAGCGCCAGGGCGAGCACGACGGACAGGTGGCGCAACGAAGGCATGGGCTCTCACCGGCAATGGGAAGAGCCCGACCATAGCGCTGCGCCGGGCCTTTTTGTAGGGCCGGGCATGAGCCCGGCACTGACAGACGGGTGCCAGGCGTCGATCAACCCGGCAGGAAGTGCTGCATCAGCTGCAGCTCATCGATGGCGGCCATGTACGGTGCAAAGCGCGCATCACCACCGGCGAACGCCTGTGCCGCCGCCTGCGCGCTGGCCAGGTCCTGCCAGTGCGCGATGTCGACGAAGCGGTCGTCGCCGTCCATCGGCGAGAACGGCTGGTAGTCGATCAGACCGGGAAACTGCGCGATGGCCGCGCGCAGCCGCTCACGCAGCATCGGCATGTCGGCACGGGCGTGCGGTTTGACGGTGAACACGGCCAGTTCGAGGACGGAAGAAGCAGGGTGCATGGAGATGCCCTTTGTGGGAGGAGCGCGCAGTCTGCGCAGCCCCTGCTGCCAGCGGGGTGTCAGTGGCCGCGCAGCGCCCAGGCCCGCTGTTGGTGGCGCAGATAGGCTTCCAGACCGACCTGCGCCGGCAGGTCCAGCCCCTCTGCTTCAGCGAGGGCTTCGATCTGGTCCAGGCGGAAATCGCGGTAGTCCTGGCGCAGCGCGCACCAGCTGCCCAGTGTCCAGTGCTGGCCCCAGTGGAACAGGCCAAGCGGGTGCACGGTCCGCTCGCTCGATGCGCCCTGCAACGTGCGATATCGTAGCTGCACACTGCGGCCGTCGGCGATAGCCGTATGCAGTGGCTGCCAGCACGGCAGCGAAACGGGTATGGCACGCAGCGCGCGGGCAGTGCGTGGGCTGGTCGCACGCGTGGGCATGGCCGCCTGCAGTTTGTGCAGCAGCGAACGCGCCGCAGGTTGCAGGTCGCCCGCGCCACTGCAGGCCAGCATCTCCACGGCCAGCTGCAGTGCCTCGGCTTCTGCCGCATCCAGGCTCAGGGGCGGCAGTTCGAAACCGGGATCAAGGCGATAGCCGATACCGGCCTCGCCATAGAGCGGGATGCCGGCCACGGACAGATCATCGACGTAGCGGTAGATGCTGCGCACCGACAGGCCCAGTTCCGCCGCCAGCACGGCGGCGGTCACCGGCTGGCGCACGCGGATCAGGTTGACCAGCTGGAACAGGCGGTCGGCTTTGCGCATGGTCGGTCTTGGTTGTGTAGAGCCGAGCCCATGCTCGGCTGCCAGGCCGATCAGCCGAGCGTGGGCTCGGCTCTACAGAGATCGGCGGTCCCGCGGTCAATCCACCACGCGGCAGAACACGGCCTTGAGGTAACGCGATTCCTGCACGTGGGCCATGAACGGATGGTCCGGACCAGCGCCGGCCACCTTCAGGATCTGGATCGTGCGGCCGGAGAAGTACGCCGCCCGGCGCAGCATGTCGAGGAACTGGTCCTCGGCCACCAGGCCGGTGCAGGAGAAGGTGGCGAACAGGCCGCCCGGCTTGACCACGCCCAGCGCCAGCTTGTTCATGTCCAGGTACTTCTTCAGCGCGGTGATGACCTGGTCGCGGTCGCGGGTCATCTTCGCCGGGTCCAGGATCACCACGTCGTACTGCTCACCGCGGTTGGCGGCGTCGCGCAGCCACGGGAAGATATCGGACTGGATGAACTTCGGGCGCACGTTGTTCAGGCGCGAATTGCCCTTGGCGATCTGGATCACGTCCTCGTCGATGTCGATCCCGATCACTTCCGAAGCACCACGCGCCGCCGCGTATACGGCAAAACCGCCGGTGTTGCAGCACAGGTCGAGCACACTCTTGCCTTCCACCTGCTGGCTCAGCCATTCGCGGTTCTCGCGCTGGTCGGCGAAGAAGCCGGTCTTGTGCGCACCGGCCGGGTCGGCGCGGAACTTGATGCCGTACTCGGTGATCACCGACGCTTCGGTGGTGGTGTTGCCGTGGAAATCGAAGCTTTCCTGCTTCTGCACGTGCTCGTCGGCGAAGCTGTGGAAGCGGCAGCCCGGGAACTGTTCGCGCAGGGCGTCGTAGATCCACTCGCGGTGGCGGAACATGCCGGCGGCGAAGAACTCGACCACCACCAGATCGCCGTAGCGGTCGACCACCAGGCCGGACAGGCCATCGCCTTCGCTGTGCACGACACGCCAGGCGTCGGACACCGCATCGAGCTTGAGCACCTCACGGCGCAGCGACACCGCCTGGGCGATCTTGCGCGAGAACCAGCCGGCATCCACCGGCACGTTCTGATCGGTTTCAAGGATGCGCACGGCAATGCGCGAGTGTCCGTTGTAGAACCCGCGGCCAATGAACTCGCCATCGATGCCGACCACGTCGACGATGGAACCGGGCTTGGGCCGGACGGTCGGCTTCTCGACCAGTTTCTGGAAGATCCACGGGTGGCTGGAGCGCCACGCATTCTTGAGGCGGACAATCGGAAGGGGGGTATTCATCCACCCATTGTAAACCGGGCGCCGGGGTCGGATCCCCGCAGGGGCTCTGACCCCAGTGTGGCGACGGCCCAGGGTCGGAGCCCCGTTGGGGATCCGACCCCGGCAAACCGGCATTTGACGGCGGCGGGGCCAGACGGCAGAATCGGCGCCAGAAGGGGAGTAGCTCCCAGACGTTGTCGCCGTCATTTCGAGCCCGCAGGCTCCGGTGCAACGGCAGTTCCAGCCGACTGGAACTGCGAGCGAGACCTTCGCCGTACCGGCGAAGCTCTGTCCCTGGATCCCCTCCCGATCCTCCGTTGCAGATCCTCGCCGTCCGGCCTGGCATTCATCTTTCCAACGGACATTCCCAATGCAGACGATCGGTAACGTGTGGTTGTGGGGCGGCTTCGCAGCGGTGGTGGTCATCGCCCTGCTGGTCGACCTCGTGTTGATGCGCCATGGTGGACCGCACAAGGTCACCTTCAAGGAGGCCCTGTGGTGGTCCATCGGCTGGGTCGCGCTGGCCCTGCTGTTCAACGCCGGCCTCTGGTACTACCTGAATGAGACCGCCGGCCAGGTCGTGGCCAACAAGGTCGGCCTCGAGTTCCTGACCGGCTACCTGGTCGAGAAGGCGCTGGCGGTCGACAACATCTTTGTCTTCCTGATGATCATGAGCTACTTCGCGGTGCCGGAGGAGCAACGCCAGAAGGTGCTGATCATCGGCATTCTGGGTGCGATCGTACTGCGTACGATCATGATCTTCGCCGGCAGCGTGCTGATCAGCCAGTTCCATTGGCTGCTCTACGTGTTCGGTGCCTTCCTGCTGTTCACCGGCTGGAAGATGTGGTTCGCCGCCGGCCAGGAGCCGGACCTGGAGACCAATCCGGCCCTGCGCTGGATGCGCAAGCACCTGCGCCTGCTGCCGGACTACGCCGGCAACGCGCTGAGCGTGAAGCGTGATGGCCTGCGCTGGTTCACCCCGCTGTTCGCGGTGCTGATCCTGATTGCGGTCACCGACGTGATCTTCGCCGTGGACAGCATCCCGGCGATCTTCGCGATCACCACCGACCCGTTCATTGTGCTCACCTCCAACGTGTTCGCGGTGCTGGGCCTGCGCGCGATGTTCTTCCTGCTGGCCGGCATGGCCGACCGCTTCCACCTGCTGCCGTACGGCCTGGCACTGGTGTTGGGCTTCATCGGCATCAAGATGATGATCATCGACCTGTTCAAGATCCCGACCCCGGTCTCGCTGGGCGTGGTGGCGGTGATCATCGCCGCGACCGTGGTGCTGAGCCTGAAGTACCCGCCGAAGGAAGGCGAAGGCCAGGCCTGAGCCTGACCCGTTGAACGGCGCGGCCGGTGGGATTGTCCCGCCGGCCGCCTCCACTCTCCCGTTACGGTGGCCTTGGTTTCGCGCCAGTCACCGCCATTGCTGAGGTATGGACAACAACGCGCCCCTGCCCGCCGGCGACGTGCCGGCCCCCCGCAATGATCGCTCACGCATCCTGCGGGCGTTCAATGTCAGCCTGGCCGCCGTGCTGGTGCTGGTGGCCGTGTTCGCCCTGCAGGGCACGTTCGACTGGCGACCGTGGGCGGTCGCACCGCTGGAAGCCAAGGGCCTGCTCGGCCTGATCGGCGGCCCGATGCTGCATGCCTCGGTCGAGCACATCGCCGCCAACAGCATCGCGATCCTGATCCTCGGCACCCTCGCCGGCAGCGTGTATCCGAAGGCCACCGTACGCGCGCTGCCCCTGCTGTGGCTGGGTTCGGGCCTCGGCGCGTGGATGCTGGGCAATCCCGGCAGCGTGCACCTGGGCGCCAGTGGCGTGACCCACGGCCTGATGTTCCTGCTGGCCAGCCTCGGCCTGCTGCGCCGCGACCGTGCGGCGATCGCCACCGGTCTGATCGGCATGCTGTTCTACGGCGGCATGCTGATGACCATCCTGCCGCACGCCGATGGTGTGTCCTGGCAGTCGCACATGGGCGGCGCCTTCGCCGGCATCATCGCCGCGCTGCTGTTCCGCAACGCCGACCCACTGCCACCGCGCCAGCGCTACAGCTGGGAAGACGAAGAAGACGAGGCTGAGCCGCTGTCCGACGACGAACTGGAGCCGCCGTCACCGCAGCGCGTGCCGGTACTGTGGCAGCCGCGCGAGGGCCAGGACTACGTGGTGATCCCGTTCCGCCGCCCGGACGAACCGCGCGGATGAGGTGAGGGTAGTGCCGGCCGCTGGCCGGCAATCTCATGAACCTTCGTTGGCAGTCCTTGCGTTGCCGGCCAGCGGCCGGCACTACCAGGAGAATCAGTTCCCCGCCGCGCCCATCCCATCCACCGCCTGCCGGCCGAGCGCCGGGTCATCGGTGAAGAACGCATCGATGCCCGTCGCCAGGTAAGCCCGCATCTCGGCAATCGATCCCTCGGCATTGCGCGCGCTGTCGGCACCCTTGCGCAGGTTGCTGGGCTGGAAGTGGTTTTCCGGGCGGAAGGTATACGGAATCACCATCAGGCCAGCGGCGTGCGCATCACGTACCAGCGAGGTCGGCGTGCCCAGCGCCCCCTTGGCATCCAGTGGAATGATCGAACGCAGCTCGGGGCCGATACCATCGGCGTAGCCGGCAATGTCCTTCAGGCCGGCCGGGGTCATCATCTGCGCATAGGTCAGCGCGCCGCCGGCCTTGACGATGTCGGCCGGCTGGGTATCGCCCTTCCACAGCAGCTGCAGCAGCCGGATGTTGCTGCCCTGGCCGATCCTGCCGCGCAGGTAGCGCAGGTTGGCGGTCTCGAACGACTGGATGGTGACCGGCCCGACATTGGTGTACGCGTTGCCACGCAGCGCAGCCAGCAACTTGTCCTCCATCGGCAGGCCGATGGACTGGAAGTAGGTCGGGTGCTTGATCTCCGGCACCAGGCCGATGCCGCGGTTGGCACGCCCGGCCTGCTGCACCAGGAAGGCCAGGATCTCGTCCAGGCTGGCAATGCGGAACTGGCCATCGTAGGCGGTGCTGCGCAGTTCCGGCAGGCGCTCACGTGCGTACAGCGTCTTCAGCTCGGCCAGGGTGAAGTCTTCGGTGAACCAACCATCGACCTTCTGACCGTCGATCACCTTGCTCGTGCGGCGGCTGGCGAACTCCGGATGCGAGGCGACGTCGGTGGTGCCACCGATTTCGTTCTCGTGGCGGGCCACCATCACCCCGTCCCTGGTCATCACCAGGTCCGGTTCGATGTAGTCGGCGCCATCGGCGATCGCCTGCGCATACGAGGCCAAGGTGTGCTCGGGCAGCAGTGCGCTTGCCCCGCGATGGCCGTAGACCGACACCTTGGGTGCGGCCGGGGTGGAGGATTCAGCACTCATGGCCACCGATGGTGCCACGGCCAGCGACAACAGCAACGCACAACCCCACGACTTCACTGCGACTTCCCCAAGCGGTATGTGATGGCCGTCAGTATGCGGCGGCAATGTGACAGGTGGGGGAAGCCTGCACCTGTAGAGCCGAGCCCATGCTCGGCTGACCGGTAGAACAGCCGAGCACGGGCTCGGCTCTACAGTTACTTGCCGATGCAGAAACTGGAGAAGATCCTTCCCAGCAGATCATCGGCACTCATCTGCCCGGTGATCTCGCCCAGTGCGTCATGGGCCAGCCGCAATTCCTCGGCGGCCAGTTCCAGGTGCTCATTCGCCAGCTCGCCATCGGCGCGCTGCGCGTGTTCCTGCGCTCGCTCGATGGCATGCACATGGCGCGTGCGCGCGGAGAACTCACCGTCCACCTGCTCCCCTGCCCCGGCCGAAGCAATCGAGCGCAAACGCGCGTGCAGATTTTCGAGCCCGGCGCCGGTCGCAGCCGAAACGAAGACGCGGCCCGGATCATCCAGCGTCGGCAGCGCCGCCAGCAGGTCCGACTTGTTGTGGATATAGACCTTGTGCGGCACCGCTGCCACGGCCTCACCCAGTGCGGCTTCTCCCGCAGCCGGATCGCGCGCATCCAGCACGATCAGCGCCAGGTCGGTGCGCTCGATTTCCACGTGCGCGCGGCGCATGCCTTCGCGTTCGATGGCGTCGCCGCCGTCGCGCAGGCCAGCAGTGTCGACCAGGGTCAGCTCCAGGCCGTCCAGGCGGATGGTCTCGCGCAGCGTGTCGCGGGTGGTGCCGGCGATGTCGGTGACGATGGCGCGCTCGCTGCCGGCCAGCGCGTTCAGCAATGAACTCTTGCCCGCGTTCGGCGGACCGATCAGCACCGCATGCAGGCCGTCGCGCAGGCGACGGCCGCGTTCGGCGTCGCGGCGCAGCAGGGCCAGATCACTGCGCGCCTGTTCCAGCCCACGCCGCACCTGCGCGCCACCGAGGGTATCCAGCGGTTCGTCGGCGAAGTCGATGGCCGCTTCCACGTGGATGCGCAGCAGCACCAGTTGCTCGACCACGGCGTCGATGCGCCGCGAGAACACACCATCCAGCGAACGTCGCGCGGCGCGCGCGGCGCGATTGTCGCCGGCCGCGATCAGGTCGGCGATGGCTTCGGCCTGGGCCAGGTCGAGCTTGCCGTTGAGGAAAGCGCGTTCGCTGAACTCACCCGGCCGCGCCTGGCGTGCACCGAGCGCGATGCAGCGCGCAACCAGTTGCTGCAGCAGCACGGGGCTGCCATGGCCCTGCAGTTCCACCACTTCTTCGCCGGTGAAGCTGTTCGGTGCCGGGAACCACAGCACGATGCCATCGTCGATGACCTCGCCGTCAGCATCACGCAGGCGCGCGTAGTGCGCGTGGCGCGGACGCAATGCAGGTGCGCCCAGCGCATTGGCAATCGCTGCAGCGCGCGGGCCGGACAGGCGCAGCAGGCCGACACCGCCGGCGCCCGGAGCGCTGGCGATGGCCACGATGGTGTCGGTGCGGATCGCGTCGTTCATGGTTCAGAGTTTCTCCAGCTGCGCGCGTGCCTGCGCGGCACCACTGCCCTGCGGCTGCAGCGCCAGGTAGGTCGTGTAGGCCTGCTTCGCCTTGGCCTTGTCGCCGGCGTTGAAGTAGGCATCGCCCAGGTTGAGATAGGCCACCGCACGCGACGGATCGATCTTCAGCGTGTTCTCCAGCCAGCGTGCGGCTTCGGCGTAGCGCTGCTGACGGTAGTAGACGAAGCCGAGGTTGTTGGCGGCCTGGGCGAAGTCCGGGCGCAGCTTCAGTGCCTCGGTGAACTGCGCAGCCGCCTCGTCGTACTGTTTCTCGCGATACAACTGCAGGCCGCGGTCATTGGCCTGCTGTGCGCGCTGGCGGTCTGAAGCCGGACCGGCGCTGGGCACCACCAGCTTGGCCTTGCCGCCCTGCAGGTCGGCCACGGTCACCGGTGCCTGGCTGCCCTTGGCCTCGCTGGCGGCATCGACCCTGTTGTTCAGCGCGATCGCATCGGCAGTCAGCTGGCGCGTATCGGCGTTGAGGAATTCCTGGCTGTCGGGCACCTGGAACACGAACTCGCCGCCCTGCGAACCCGGCAGGCTGCCGAAGGCCGGGGTCTGGTGCGAAACGGCTGAGACGGCCGGCGCCACGTAGGCGGCCAGCTCGGTACCGGTGATCAGGCCATCGCCGTTGAGATCGCCCTTGCCAGCCAGCGCCTGCAGCAGCACCCAGGTGAACACCGAGTGGCCATTCGGGCCGGCATCGGCCACCTGCTGGTCGGCGCCGCCGGCGGTCAGCATCTGCCGCGCGCTGCGACGCGCGTTCTCGCGCAGGAACGACGACGACGACGGGCCGCCACGGGTCAGGCCCAGGCCGCTGTAGCAGGCATCCATCACGAACATCACATGCTTGGCCTGCATGCTTTCGGCGATGTTCTGGATGTCGGTCATCGCAATCGCGTCGGTGGCGAATTCCTTCGGATCCGAATCGACCGGGATGATGTAGCCGAGATCGCGCCCGGAGGCGAGCTGGCGGGTCGCGCCGTGGCCAGCGAAGAATACGAACACGCGGTCGTTCTTCCCGGTGCGGTCATCGGCCAGGCGGTCGTGGAACGCGGCCAGGATGTTGTTGCGCGTGGCCTGCTCGTTTTTCAGCACGATCACCTGCGAAGACGGGAAGCCGAACTGCCCGGTCAGGGTATCGGCCACCGCCTGCGCATCGTGGCTGGCGTATTCCAGCTTTGGCCACTTGGCGTAGTTGTCGATGCCGACCACGATCGCCCACGACTTCTCGTAGCCGGTGGTGACGGTGGCGGGGCTGGTGTCACCCTTGCGCGCGCGGGCGACGGTGAAGTCGCGGCCATTCCACCCGGCGAACTGGTAGCCATCAGCGATCAGCCGGTCGAGGATCTGCGGCAACGCCTTCACCGCACGGTCGTGGATGTCATGGAACAGGATGATGCCGCGCTGTTCCTTGTTCACCTGGTCGAGCACGCGCTGCACGATCGATTCCGGCACCGGGTCGGCCCAGTCCATCGAATCGATGTTCCACATGATCGACTTCAACCCGGCTTCGTTGAGCAGCTGCAGGCCTTCGGCATTACGCGCGCCATAGGGGAAGCGGAACAGCGGCGCGCGCTTGCTGTCGACATCCTTCAGCAGCGTGTCGGTGTCCAGCACCTGCTGGCGCAGCGCATCGCCGGTGGTACGCGACAGCTGCGCATGGGTCAGGCTGTGGTTGCCCACCGCATAGCCTTCTTCCATCAGGTTGCGGCTGATCTTCGCCATCGGGCCGAGGCTGACCTTGCCATCGGCCTCGACCTTGCCCAGGTTGCGGCCCACCTCGAAGAACACGCCCGGCACGTCGTAGCGCTTGAGGATGGCCACCACTTCATCGGTGTAGGCCTTGTGCGGGCCATCGTCGAAGGTCAGCACCACCGTCTTGGCCGGCAGGTCGCGGCCGAAGATCTCGCGGTCGCTGTCCTTCATCGACATCGGATACGGCTCGATCACCCCGTAGTCGCGCAGGATCGCTTCACGGCTGTAGTCCTTGTGCAGGTGGGCGATGTAGTCGTCCCACTTCTCGCGCTTCAGTTCGATGGCGCGGGTGCGCTCGAAGCGGCTGAAGATGCGGGTCAGTTCCTGGTTGTAGTTGCGCTCGATCTCATCGAGCGCTTCCAGATCCTCACCGATGCGCTGGTGCAGCTTCACCGCCGGCAGCGAGGAATCGGTGCCGGCCCGCTCATGCAGGTCACGCAGCACTTCACGGAAGGCCAGGCGATCGGCGTCGAACAGTTCGGGCGCAGACTCGATGTAGTCCAGCACCGTGCCGAGGGTGGCAAAGCGCTGCGGGCTGGAATCGCGCAGCAGGGTGTCGAACTGCGCGGCGATGGTCGTGCGCTGTTCCAGGCCATCGTGGAACAGCTGCTGGCCCACACGCGTGGAGGTGCCACGGTCGGCGGTCGACTGCTGCTCCTCGTCGGCCAGCAGCACGATGATCCGGCGGTAGCCATCGAGTTGCTTCTGCAGCGCGGCCAGCAACGGCGCGGCGGCCGGATCGGCAGCGGCGGCGGCCTGCGCGCTGGGCTGGGTGACCGTGCTCGCCGGCACCTTCGCGTCCTTGTCGCCACAGCCCGCTACGGCCAGGGTCAACAGCAGCGAGGGCAGGAACAGGCGGAACGACGACGCACGCATGGCGGACTCGAAGATGGGAGGAACGGTGTGCAGGCGATTCTAACGCCGCATGCGAAAAGCCCGCCTTGCGGCGGGCTTCTGCTGGGGTCGGCCGGCCAGTGGCCGGCTCTGCCGATTACTTCTTCTTGACCGGAGCCGGAGCGGTGGTGGCCGGGACCGGCTCGCCGCCATGGCGCTTGGTCATCCACCACTGCTGCAGCAGGCCCAGGCCGCCGTTGACCACCCAGTACAGGACCAGGCCGGACGGCATGAAGGCCATCATGACGCCGAACACCAGCGGCATGAACTGCATCATCTTCTGCTGCATCGGGTCCATGCCCGGTGCCGGGGTCAGCTTCTGGGTGAACCACATCACCGCCACGTTGATCACCGGCAGGATGAAGTACGGGTCGCGTGCAGTGAGGTCCTGGATCCAGCCGAACCAGGGCGCTTGGCGCAGTTCGACCGATTCCACCAGCACCCAGTACAGGGCGAAGAAGATCGGCATCTGGATGAGGATCGGCAGGCAGCCGCCCATCGGATTGATCTTTTCCTTCTTGTACAGCTCCATCATCGCGGTCTGGAACTTCTGGCGGTCGTCGCCATAGCGTTCCTTCAGCTGCGCGATGCGCGGCTGGAAGCGACGCATCTTGGCACCGCTCTTGTACTGGGTCGCCGACAGCGGGTACAGCACCAGCTTCAGCAGCACCACCAGGCCGACGATCGCCCAGCCCCAGTTGCCGACCAGCTTGTGCACCTGGTTCAGCACCCAGAACAGGCCCTGGCCGATCACCGCCATCATCGAGAAGCGGCTGTAGTCGACCACGCGGTCCAGGCCCGGCACGTCTTCCTTGGCAATCAGGTTGACCAGCTTCGGGCCGACCCACAGGCGGGCTTCGGTGCTGGTGGACTGGCCCGGCGCCACGGTGAAGGCCGGGCCACGCGCTTCGATCAGGTCACGACCGGCCACCTGCGACAGCACGTAGTGTGCGGTCTGGTCCTTCTGCGGGATCCAGGCGGTGAAGAAGTGGTGCTGCAGCATCGCCAGCCAGCCGCCGGTGATGTTCTGGTTGAGCGTGCCGTCTTCCAGGTAGTCCTTGAACGCACGACGCTGGTACTTCTTGTCGTTGTCGTACCAGGTGGCACCGTTGAAGCTGAAGGAGTCCGGGTTGGTCATGCTCCGCGACAGGATGGTCGGGGTGCGGTCCAGGGTGCGGTAGACGTAGCCGTTCCACGGCGCGGCGCCGGTATTGCTGACTTCGTCCTTGAAGCGCACGGCATACTCGTTGCGCGAGACGGTCAGGGTGCGCTTGATGGTCACGCCGTTGTCGGCCGTCCACACGAACGGGATCTGCAGCTCGTTCTGGCCCTTGGCCAGCACGAAGTCCTTGGTGTCACCGACCAGCTTGAAGCCGTCGGCGCCGGGAACCGGGGTGTTCTTGTCTTCGCTGGCCCAGCCACTGATCGCGCTGTACGGATGCGCGGGGTCTTCGGTCAGCAGGCGAACCGGCGGGCTGCCTTCGTCCTTGGTCTGCGGGAACTGCAGCAGCTCGGCGTCGAGCACGCGGCCACCATCAAGCACCAGGCGCAGCACGTCGGTGGTGACGGTCACGCGCTGGCTGGCCGGGGTGGCACTGGCCTGCGCCTGCACAGCGGCCTGGCCCGGGGCGCCCGGGACCTGTGCACTGGGAATGCCGCCCGAGGCAGCGCCCGGAACACTCTGTGCGGCAGCCGGGGCGGACGTGGTAGTCGGTGCCGGGGTCGGAGCAGCCTTTTCACGGCTCCACTCCATCCACAGCAGCACGGCCACCATCAGCCAGGCAAAAATGAGGAATACGCGGGTCTGGTTCATCAGCGGACAGGCTCGGCGGGGCCGGGACGCGATGCCGGCTCGGTCAAAGAAGGAGTTGCGATGCCATCAGGCGGCGGCATTGTGCCGTCCACGCCCGGCGCGGGCAATGCACGCAGGCGACGCAGCAGGCGCAGGAAGGCCTGGCGGATCTCGTCGTTGCTGGCGGAACGCGCAGCACTACGGGCCACGACGACGAAGTCGCCTGGCTGGATATCGGTACGTGTCTGACGCAGGATGTCGCGCAGGACGCGCTTGATCCGGTTACGCCCAACGGCGTTCGGATCGACCTTGCGGGAAACCGCCAGACCCAGCCTGGCCGGCCGGTCAGCCGGCAGCCAGTGCAGGGTCATCAGCGGATCGGACACACGGCGGGCGCCGTTGAAGACCGTTGAGTATTCGGCACGCGTGCGAACCCGCGCAGAGCGAGGGAATCGCTTGCGCGGGTCTGCAGTATTCACTGTCGAAGGGATTGCGTCTGCCGCAGGGTGCGGCATGGCAATCAGGCGCTCAGGACTTTGCGGCCCTTGGCGCGGCGACGCGACAGGATCTTGCGGCCGTCAGCGGTCTTCATACGGGCACGGAAGCCGTGGTCGCGCTTACGCTTGAGGTTGCTGGGCTGGTAGGTGCGCTTCGTGGCCATTGGGGGCCTCTCGTATGAATGGGACGGAAAGAACCGGAAATTCTAGAGAGGTCTCCCCCCTCACGTCAACCCCTGGGGACTACGCGAATTCACCGGGCTGTGCAATAGCTGTGGATGTTTTTGTGAATAAGTAGGGGACAAGCATTCCGAAGGCGGGCGCTCGGTGGTAGTCTGAGCCATCCATTTCCCCCCTTTCCGGCCTGTGTTTGGGCGCCTTGTCGCGTCCATGCCCCGGCCACCGGACGATTATTGCTGATGGATGCCTGGTCCCGTAGTCTCGAGCGCCTCGAAGCGGAGTTCCCGCCGGAAGACGTTCATACCTGGTTGAAGCCGCTGCAGGCCGATCTGCGCGTGGACAGCCTGGTGCTGTATGCACCGAATGCCTTCATCGTCGACCAGGTCCGCGAGTTGTACCTGGCCCGGATCCGCGAACTGCTGGCTCACTTCGCCGGTTTCAGCGACGTTTTTCTTGAAATCGGCTCGCGCCCGCGCCCCGTGGAGGCGCAGAACGCGCCGGTTTCCACGTCGTCGGCGCCTGTGTCCAGCGAACCGCAGGTGCCGTTTGCCGGCAATCTGGACAATCACTACACCTTCGCCAACTTCGTCGAAGGGCGCAGTAACCAGCTGGGCCTGGCCGCTGCCTTCCAGGCAGCGCAGAAGCCGGGCGACCGGGCCCACAACCCGCTGCTGCTGTACGGAGGCACCGGCCTGGGCAAGACCCACCTGATGTTCGCCGCCGGCAACGCGATGCGCCAGGCCAATCCAGTCGCGAAGGTGCTGTACCTGCGTTCGGAACAGTTCTTCAGCGCCATGATCCGGGCCCTGCAGGAAAAGACCATGGATCAGTTCAAGCGCCAGTTCCAGCAGGTGGACGCGCTGTTGATCGATGACATCCAGTTCTTCGCCGGCAAGGACCGCACGCAGGAAGAGTTCTTCCACACCTTCAACGCGTTGTTCGATGGCAAGCAGCAGATCATCCTGACCTGTGACCGCTATCCGCGGGAGGTCGAAGGCCTGGAAGCGCGCCTGAAGTCGCGGCTTGCCTGGGGCCTGTCGGTCGCGATCGAACCGCCGGACTTCGAGACCCGCGCCGCGATCGTGCTGGCCAAGGCGCGCGAACGCGGTGCCGAGATTCCCGATGATGTTGCGTTCCTGATCGCCAAGAAGATGCGCTCCAACGTGCGCGACCTCGAGGGCGCGCTCAATACCCTGACCGCCCGCGCCAACTTCACCGGCCGCGCGATCACCACCGAATTCGCTCAGGAAACCCTGCGCGACCTGCTGCGCGCCCAGCAGCAGGCGATCAGCATTCCCAACATCCAGAAAACCGTTGCCGACTACTACGGCCTGCAGATCAAGGATCTGCTGTCGAAGCGTCGGACCCGCTCGCTCGCTCGCCCCCGCCAGGTCGCCATGGCCCTGACCAAGGAACTGACCGAGCACAGCCTGCCCGAGATCGGCGACGCCTTTGCCGGTCGCGATCACACCACGGTGCTGCATGCCTGCCGCCAGATCCGGACCCTGATGGAAACCGACGGCAAGCTCCGCGAAGACTGGGACAAGCTGATCCGGAAGCTGAGCGAATGATGCACGGATGCCGATGAGGCGTCATCGCACAAAACGGTGCAGAATCCGGTAGCAAGCGCGGGACACGTTGTGGATAAAAATGGCGTCTGAAATCCCGTCGAATTTATCCACAGCTTTCCCCACCCCTTGGGGGTCGGTAATACAGAGGGTTTCGATGCCTGAAACTCCTTTATTTACAAAGACTTAGCATTGTTTTCCAGCGATTCTGTCTCTACCAGCACCACCAAGCTTTTGATTTATTCCACATTTTTTAAAGCATAGGGGCACGGAACCACATGCGTTTCACACTGCAGCGCGAAGCCTTTCTCAAGCCGTTGGCACAGGTCGTCAACGTGGTCGAACGCCGCCAGACCCTTCCGGTTCTGGCCAATTTCCTGGTCCAGGTGCAGAACGGCCAGCTGTCGCTGACCGGTACCGACCTGGAAGTGGAGATGGTGTCGCGGATCGCGGTTGAAGATGCCCAGGACGGCGAAACCACCATCCCCGCCCGCAAGCTGTTCGAGATCATCCGCGCCCTGCCCGATGGCAGCCGGATCACCGTGTCGCAGACCGGAGACAAGATCACCGTGCAGGCCGGTCGTAGCCGCTTCACCCTGGCAACCCTGCCCTCCAATGACTTCCCGTCGGTTGACGAAGTGGAAGCCACTGAGCGCGTGGCCATCGGCGAAGCGACCCTGAAGGAGCTCATCGAGCGCACCGCGTTCGCGATGGCGCAGCAGGACGTGCGCTATTACCTCAATGGCCTGCTGTTCGATCTGCGCGGCGACGCCCTGCGTACCGTTGCCACCGACGGCCACCGTCTGGCGCTGTGTGAAACCGACCTGGCCAAGCCGAGCGGTTCCAAGCGCCAGATCATCGTGCCGCGCAAGGGCGTGACCGAACTGCAGCGCCTGCTGGAAAGCGGTGATCGCGAGATCGAGCTGGAAGTCGGCCGCAGCCACGTCCGCGTCAAGCGCGACGATGTCACCTTTACCTCCAAGCTGATCGACGGCCGTTTCCCGGATTACGAAGCGGTGATTCCGATCGGTGCCGACCGTGAGGTGAAGGTTGATCGTGAAGCGCTGCGCGCCTCGCTGCAGCGCGCTGCGATCCTGTCCAACGAGAAGTACCGCGGCATCCGCGTGGAAGTGTCGCCGGGCAACCTGAAGATCAGCGCGCACAACCCGGAGCAGGAGGAAGCCCAGGAAGAGATCGAAGCCGATACCACGGTCAGCGATCTCGCCATCGGCTTCAACGTGAACTACTTGCTGGATGCCCTCTCCGCCCTGCGCGATGAGGAAGTCATCATCCAGCTGCGCGACTCCAACTCCTCGGCGCTGGTGCGTGAGTCCAGCAGCGAGAAGTCGCGCCACGTGGTCATGCCGCTGCGTCTCTGACATCAGCCCGGTTCCACGTGGAACATAACGACGCCCGGGAAGCTCCCGGGCGTTTTTTTTTGCACGTTCCACGTGGATCATCGGGCCGACCCTTTCCAGCGTGTATTTCGGACGGAACGCATCTTCCTTGATGCACCCGGTTGCGTGCGCTTTGCTTCCCAACTACCGACGGGACTTTGAGTCGATGCCAGGGACTGCTTCCGAATCAAGTTTGATCGGGGCCGGTACCTGGAGTCTCAACGCAGTTGCTATGGACCTGGCCTGGTCGGATGCCGAAGCGCATCCACGCTGCGGCGACGGTGCTCGCTGTTTCTGAAATCCTCTCTGTCCACAGGACTCATTCGGGGCAGATCGAGCCAAGCCTAGCTTCTAAATCTGGGTATAAATCTAAAGCATGGTGGTGATGGTAGAGCCAGATTTCGTGGAGAAATGTGTTATCTACATGATTTAAAAGGAATTTATGTGGGTGAAACCCCCTGTATAGAGGCGCCTCAGGCTGGGGGGGAACCTGTGGATAGTTTCCAGACCCAAGCAAAATGGCTTTTTTATCCACAGATTGCCCATACCTTGTGTATAAGTCATACAGTCCCGCTGTGGACAGCGTGAAACGAATGGGCCGGATTCTTTGAAATCTGTGGAACCTCCCATGGCATCGGATCGCAGATTTGGAGGAACCCGGGCCCCCGCCCGCTCACCTGGCCGGGCAAGCGTTCAGCAAACACCTGCGGCAGTGGTCCTGAAATCCTTGAAATCTGGCGGGCCACGCCCCGCAACCCTGTGCAGAATTAAAGGAATTTCAGCTGCGTCCGGAGCTGGAAACGGGCATGCCGGTGAACCGGCGCCACGTGGAACCCGCGATCAGTTGGTGTGCGGGAGCTTCTGCTACGCATCGATGCGGGTGCAGCGCGTCCGGCTTGACCGATGCAGTAAGCTGATGGATTCCCTGCCCCTCTACCGCCTCGAGCGGATGGTCGTTCGCGCCCCATGCTTATCCGCCGCCTCGCCTTGCACCAACTGCGTCGCTTCAGTGCGGTGGATCTCTTGCCCCAGCCGGGGCTGAACCTGCTCACTGGCGACAATGGTGCCGGCAAGACCAGCGTGCTGGAGGCCCTGCATCTGATGGCCTATGGCCGCAGCTTCCGCGGCCGGGTCCGCGATGGACTGGTACGCCAGGGCCAGGAGGCGCTGGAGATCTTCGTGGAATGGGACGAGCAACGTGCCGACCACGCGCCGCATCGCCGAAAGGCCGGCCTGCGCCACAGTGGCCAGGACTGGAAGGGACGATTGGACGGTGAAGATGTGGCTCAGCTCGGCAACCTCTGCGCAGCGCTGGCGGTGGTGACGTTCGAGCCCGGCAGCCATGCGCTGGTCAGCGGCGGTGGCGAGCCCCGCCGTCGCTTCCTGGATTGGGGCTTGTTCCACGTGGAACCTGATTTCCTGTCCTTGTGGCGCCGCTATTCAAGGGCGCTGAAGCAGCGCAATGCCCTGCTCAAGCAGGGCGGCCCGTCGCGGATGCTGGACACCTGGGATCACGAGTTGGCTGAGGCCGGAGAGCCCCTTACCAGCCGGCGTCAGCACTACCTTGAGCGGCTGCAGCAGCGTGCCGTGGCGCTGGCTGCCAGTTTGGCGCCGCAACTCGGCATCCAGGCACTGCAACTCAGTCCGGGCTGGCGTCGGCATGAGCTTCCCCTGGCAGATGCTCTGCTTCTGGCCCGGGATCGTGACCGCCAGGCCGGCTACACCTCGGTTGGGCCGCACCGGGCGGACTGGAGTGTGGATTTCCATAGCATTCCTGGTCGCGATGCACTGTCACGCGGTCAGGCCAAGCTCACCGCATTGGCGTGCCTGATAGCGCAGGCTGAGGACTATGCAGAACAGCGCGGCGAATGGCCGGTGATCGCACTGGACGATCTGGCCTCCGAACTGGATCGTACCCACCAGGCGCGGGTATTGGAGCGCCTGCTCACCGGCCCGGCGCAGATCTTCGTCACCGCTACTGAACCTCCGGCGGCCCTGCAGGGCCTGACCCAGATCGCCCGGTTCCACGTGGAACATGCACAGATCGTGGCTGTGCCATAGTGGGCACATCAGGGCCACTCGACCCCGGCTGGTATAATTCGGGTTGGAATCCTTTCATTCTCGGCACATCGCCCCAAGCGGTGTCCGACCTGCGGAGCCTACGGCAAGCGCAATGAGCGACGAACAGAACACCCCGGCAAACAACGGCAATTACGACGCCAACAGCATTACCGCCCTGGAAGGCCTGGAGGCTGTCCGCAAGCGACCCGGCATGTACATCGGTGACGTGCATGACGGCACCGGTCTGCACCACATGGTGTTCGAGGTTGTCGACAACTCGATCGACGAAGCGCTGGCCGGCCACGCCGACCATGTCGCGGTGACGATCCACGCTGACGGTTCGGTCTCGGTGTCCGACAACGGTCGCGGCATCCCGACCGGCAAGCACGAGCAGATGAGCGCCAAGCTCGGTCGCGAAGTGTCCGCCGCCGAAGTCGTCATGACCGTCCTGCACGCAGGCGGCAAGTTCGACGACAACAGCTACAAGGTTTCCGGCGGCCTGCACGGCGTCGGCGTCAGCGTGGTCAACGCGCTGTCGCAGAAGCTGCTGGTGGACGTGTTCCAGAACGGCTCCCACTACCAGCAGGAATTCAGCAACGGCGCGGCCGTGACCCCGCTCGCCAAGCTGGAAGCCACCACCAAGCGTGGCACCACCGTGCGCTTCTGGCCGTCCACCGTCGCCTTCCACGACAACGTGGAATTCCACTACGACATCCTGGCCCGCCGTCTGCGCGAGTTGTCGTTCCTGAACTCCGGCGTCAAGATCGTCCTTGCCGACGAGCGCGGCGACGGCCGTCGCGATGACTTCCACTACGAAGGCGGCATCCGCAGCTTCGTGGAGCATCTGGCCCAGCTGAAGACCCCGCTGCACCCGAATGTCATCTCCGTCACCGGCGAGCACAACGGCATCGTCGTGGAGGTGGCGCTGCAGTGGACCGACTCCTACCAGGAGACGATGTACTGCTTCACCAACAACATCCCGCAGAAGGACGGCGGTACTCACCTCGCCGGTTTCCGCGGTGCGTTGACCCGCGTGCTCAACAACTACATCGAGCAGAACGGCATCGCCAAGCAGGCCAAGATCAACCTGACCGGCGACGACATGCGCGAAGGCATGATCGCGGTGCTGTCGGTGAAGGTGCCGGACCCGAGCTTCTCCAGCCAGACCAAGGAGAAGCTGGTCAGCTCCGACGTGCGTCCGGCGGTGGAAAACGCCTTCGGTGCGCGCCTGGAAGAGTTCCTGCAGGAAAACCCGAACGAAGCCAAGGCGATCGCCGGCAAGATCGTCGATGCCGCGCGTGCGCGTGAAGCTGCGCGCAAGGCCCGCGACCTGACCCGCCGCAAGGGCGCGCTGGACATCGCCGGCCTGCCGGGCAAGCTGGCCGACTGCCAGGAAAAGGACCCGGCGCTGTCCGAACTGTTCATCGTCGAGGGTGACTCGGCAGGTGGCTCGGCCAAGCAGGGCCGCAACCGCAAGAACCAGGCGGTGCTGCCGCTGCGCGGCAAGATTCTCAACGTGGAACGCGCGCGCTTCGACCGCATGCTGTCCTCCGACCAGGTCGGTACGCTGATCACCGCACTGGGTACCGGCATCGGCCGCGACGAGTACAACCCGGACAAGCTGCGCTACCACAAGATCATCATCATGACCGACGCCGACGTCGACGGCGCCCACATCCGCACCCTGCTGCTGACGTTCTTCTACCGTCAGATGCCGGAGCTGATCGAGCGCGGTTACGTCTACATCGGCCTGCCGCCGCTGTACAAGATCAAGCAGGGCAAGCAGGAGCTGTACTTAAAGGATGACCCGGCGCTGGACAGCTACCTGGCCAGCAGCGCAGTGGAAAACGCTTCACTGGTGCCGGCCACCGGCGAGCCCGGCATCGAAGGCCTGGCGCTGGAGAAGCTGCTGCTGGCCTACGCCGCCGCGCTCGATTCCATCGAACGCAACGCGCACCGTTATGACCGCAACCTGCTCGAAGCGCTGGTCGATTTCGTGCCGATGGACATGGACAGCCTGCGCAATGCCGGCGAAGGCGAAGGCTTGGATGCGCTGGCCAAGCGCCTCAACCAGGGCAGCCTGGGCAGCCCGCGTTTCAGCCTGGAACTGCAGGAAGCCAACGACGAGCGCCCGGCCGCCGTGCTGGTGACCCGTCGCCACATGGGCGAGGAGCACATCCAGGTGCTGCCGATGTCGGCGTTCGAGAGTGGCGAACTGCGTGCGATCCACCAGGCCTCCAAGCTGCTGCACGGCCTGGTGCGCGAAGGTGCAACGATTTCCCGCGGCGCCAAGTCGATCGAAGTCGACAGCTTCGCGAAGGCGCAGAACTGGCTGCTCGAGGAGGCCAAGCGCGGCCGCCAGATCCAGCGATTCAAGGGTCTGGGTGAAATGAATCCGGAGCAGTTGTGGGATACCACGGTGAACCCGGAAACCCGTCGCCTGCTGCAGGTGCGCATCGAGGATGCGGTCGCTGCCGACCAGATCTTCAGCACCCTGATGGGCGATGTCGTCGAGCCGCGTCGCGACTTCATCGAAGACAATGCGCTGAAGGTCGCCAACCTGGATATCTGACACAATCGGGACCTGGCCGGTGCGCGGGGAGCTGCACCGGCCTTCGTCCCTTGAACACAGGTACCTGATGTCCGCATCCACCCCGGTCTCCGCCGCCCCGCCCCCGGTTCCGCCGGTGTCTGCCCCACCGCGCGCCGTGGCACCGTTGGCAGGCTTCTTCATCGACCTGGGCATCGCCGCCGTTACCCTGGTCGGCCTGAGCATGGTCACCGGCCTGTTCTGGGGCTTCTACCGTGCAATCGTGGTCAGCCGCGCCAACGCCGAGGCCAATGGCGGTGGACTGACACCTGACGCCGTCGGCGCGGCAGTGGGCCAGCCCGGTGCCCTGGCGCAGATCCTGATGGCCCTGATCGCCACCGGTGGCGCCGCGCTGCTGCTGTACTTCTGGCGACGCCCGGCAAACGCCGGCGAACGCATGGCGTCGCGACAGGCGTTGCTGCGGCCGTCCACCTGGGGCTGGACCCTGCTGGTGGCCACGCTGATCGTGCTCGGCAGCAACGGCATCGCCTTCCTTTCCAAGCAGTTCGGCATCGAGCCGGTGCCCACCAACGTGGAACTGATGCAGAGCGCAATCGCTCGCTTCCCGCTGTTCCTGGTGCTGTTTGCGGTCGTCCTCGCCCCCGCCTACGAAGAGCTGCTGTTCCGCCGCGTCCTGTTCGGGCGCCTGTGGCAGGCCGGCCGCCCCTGGCTGGGCCTGATCCTCAGCAGCCTGGCGTTCGCCCTGGTCCACGAAGTGCCCGGTGTCAGCAAGAACTCGGTGCTGGGCATGGCGCAGCTGTGGCTGGTGTACGGTGGCATGGGCGCCGCCTTCTGCTGGCTGTACCGCCGCACCGGCACCCTGTGGGCGGCGATTGCCGCGCATGCGCTGAACAACGCGGTCGCGCTCGCCGCAATGGTGTTCCTGGGGTCAACGTAACGCCGTGCCCGCTTGACGAAAGATTAAGCAGGTACGCTACACACTGCGCACATGAACACGGGGGCGGACCCATGAAACAACTGCTGCTGGCTCTAGTCATCACCACCGTGGTCAGTGCCTGTGCGACCACCACCTCGCCAACCGGACGACGGCAGATGGTGGGCGGCGTGTCGCAGGCGCAGCTTGACCAGCTCGGTGCGCAGGCGTTTGCCGAGACCAAGCAGAAAGAGAAGATCAGCACCGATGGCCGCCAGAACGGCTACGTGCAGTGCGTGGTCAATGCCCTGGTCGCGCAGTTGCCGCCTCAATACCGTGGCGTACGGTGGGAGACGGCGGTGTTCGTCGACAAGGAGCCCAACGCCTTCGCCCTGCCCGGCGGCAAGGTCGGCGTGAACACTGGCATCTTCACCGTTGCCAGGAACCAGGATCAGCTGGCTGCCGTAATCGGCCATGAAATCGGCCACGTCATCGCCCGCCACCACGAGGAGCGCATCACCCGGCAGATGGGCGCGCAGACCGGGCTGGCCGTGCTGGGCGCGCTGGCCGGTGCCGCCTATGGCGATGGTGCCGCCAGTACGGTCAACCAGTTGGGCGGCATGGGCGCGCAGGCGGCCTTCCTGTTGCCCGGCTCGCGGACCCAGGAAAGCGAGGCCGACGTGATCGGCCAGCGACTGATGGCCCAGGCCGGATTCAACCCGGCCCAGGCCGTGGATCTGTGGCAGAACATGATGGCCGCCAGCGGCGGTCGAAGCCCGCAATGGCTGTCCACCCACCCCGATCCGGCCAACCGGATCCAGGAGCTGCGACGTGACGCACCGGGCCTGGCGCCGGTCTATCAGCAGGCGCAGGCGGCCGGGCTGCGGCCAAAGTGCGGATGAGTGCGCAGTTCTATGCTGTATTGCAGCACATAAAACGATTTCTCACGCCATCTGTTTCTGATACGTTTGGCGGCTCAGATTTTTCTGACAGTCCGACTTTGCCGCTATCCGGCGGTTCGATCGAGGTGAACGATGATTTTCCGTAACCACAAAGCTGTGCTTTCCGTCCTCGTCGCGACCGCCCTGACCGGCGCCGTGGTCACCGATGCCTTCGCGCAGTCCTCGCGTTCCTCCGACCGTGGCAGCCGCGGCGGCAGCAGCAAGCAGGCCAAGGCCGAACCGCTGTACCCGAATGCGACCCGCCAGGAGCCGACCGTCAAGGCCTCGGCCAAGATGGGCAGCAAGCTGCAGAAAATGATCGACAGCTACAACAAGGAAAAGTTCCCGGAGACGCGTACGCAGGCTGACGCGATCCTGGCTGACAGCGCCTCCAACGAGTACGACAAGTCGCTGGCCGCGCAGCTGGCCTCGCAGGCCGCCTACCAGACCGACGACACCCCGGCCGCCATCGCCTACCTGAAGCAGGTCATCCAGTTCAACGGCCTGGACAACAACGGCCACTTCCAGTCGATGCTGATGCTGGGCCAGCTGCAGCTGCAGGAAGACCAGACTGCCGAAGGCCTGGCCACCCTGGACAAGTACTTCGCCGAGAGCAAGTCGACCAAGCCGGAAGAGCTGATTGCCAAGGGCCAGGCGCTGTACCAGCTGGAGCGCTACCAGGAAGCGATCCCGGTGCTGAAGCAGGCCATCGCGGGCGCTGCCGAGCCGAAGGACAACTGGAACCAGCTGCTGATGGCGGCCCTTTCCGAAGCCGGCCAGACCGGTGAGGCCGTGCAGGCCGCAGAAGCGCTGGCGGCCAAGAACCCGTCGGACAAGAAGGCCCAGCTGAATCTGGCCAACATGTACATGCAGGCTGACCAGATGCCGAAGGCCGCCGCGGTGATGGACAAGCTGCGCAGCAGCGGCCAGCTCACCGAAGAGCGCGAGTACAAGCAGCTGTACTCGATCTATGCCAACACCGAGAACAAGGAAAAGGACGTCATCGCGGTCATCAACGAAGGGTTGCAGAAGGGCATCCTGAAGCCGGATTACCAGGTCTACCTGGCGCTGGCCCAGTCCTACTACTACTCCGACCAGGTGCCGCAGGCGATCGATGCGTGGCAGAAGGCCGCCCCGCTCTCCAAGGACGGTGAGACCTACCTGAACCTGGCACGCGTCCTGCATGCCGAAGGTCGCGTCCCCGAGGCCAAGCAGGCCGCCCAGCAGGCGCTGGCGAAGGGCGTGAAGAACCAGGCTGATGCCAAAAAAATCATCAACCTGAAGTAAGTAGGAATAACGCCTGAATGCCTGCTCAGTTGATGCGCAGGCGCTCAGGATTGGTATAAGCTTGGAGGTTCCTGCGGTGTCATGCACCGCTGATCAGGGATCCCGCCCCCGGGATTCCGGCCCCACTATTGAGCTCTTGGCGCATGACGGAACAACTAGTCGTTCACCGGTACGAACAACCCGATGACAAGGGGCTGAGCTGGCCTCGCATCGTCGGCATCGCGTTTGTAATTGCCCTGCATCTGGCCGCCTTCATGATGCTCCTGATTCCCGCCGTGGCTCCCAAGGCCGTCGCGGAGAAGGAGCGCAACGTCATGGTGACCATCGTCGACGCGCCGCCGCCGCCCCCACCGCCGCCGCCGCCGCCGCCGCCGCAGGATACTCCGCCACCGCCGGTGAAGAATCTGTCGCCGCCGAAGCCGTCGCCCGTACCGCCGCCGCCGCAGGCGCCGGTTGTCGACGTGCCGGAGCCGCGCCCGAACGATATCGTCACCCCGCCGTCGCCTCCGGCGCCGCCGGCACCGCCGACCTCGATCGAGGCCAGCGTGGACATCTCGTCGAAGGCCATGAATCCGCCGCGCTACCCGCCGGCAGCCTTCCGCGCAGGTATCCAGGGCGAAGTGATCCTGATCATTGATGTCGATGCCAGCGGCAACGTCACCAATGTCACGGTGGAAAAGTCCAGCCGTAACCGCGACCTGGACCGTGCTGCGATGGAAGCGGCTCGCAAGTGGCGCTTCAACGCCGCTGAAGCAGGCGGTAAGAAGACGGCAGGTCGCGTTCGCGTCCCGGTCAACTTTGCGCTGAACTGATGCGCCCGGGTGGCCGCCTGGCCACCCCCGCTCCCGGTTCGATTGTTTAGCTTAGCTACACCCTTTATCACCACACACAACAAAGGTAAGCGTCATGCTGCAGGAAATTTTCATCGCCGCTGCTGCCGGGGGCAATCCGTCCAACGCCCTGTCGCAGATGGGCTTCGAGCACCTGATCCACGAAATGACCACCAAGCCGGGTGATTTCGCGGTTTCCTGGGTCGTGCTGCTGACCCTGATCGCCATGTCGGCCATGTCCTGGTACTGGACCGTCATCAACATCTTCCGTGCCACCCGCCTGAAGAGCGCCGCTGATCGCGTCGTCAGCCTGTTCTGGGACACCCCGAACGCTCAGGACGCCATCCGTGCGATGGAAGAGCAGCCGGCTTCGGAGCCGTTCTCGAAGATCGCCCTGGACGCTGCCCAGGCAGCTGCCCACCACCAGCGCGCTGAAGGCGGTGCTACCGGCGGCGTCGGTGAGAACCTGAGCCGTTCGGAGTTCGTCGACCGCGCTCTGCGTCAGGCCGTCACCCGCGAAAGCAACAAGCTGCAGTCGGGCATGACCCTGCTGGCCACCGTCGGCGCGACCGCTCCGTTCGTCGGTCTGCTGGGTACCGTGTGGGGCATCTACGGCGCGCTGATCAAGATCGGTGCCACCGGCTCCGCTTCGATCGACGCCGTTGCCGGCCCGGTGGGTGAAGCGCTGATCATGACCGCGATCGGTCTGTTCGTCGCAATCCCGGCCGTGTTCGCCTTCAACTTCTTCAGCAAGATCAACAGCGCGACCATCAGCAAGTTCGATACCTTCGCGCACGACCTGCACGACTTCTTCGCCACCGGTTCGCGCGTCCGCTGATTGCGGCGCGCGTCACCCAGCGACGAAGTAAGTAGTCACCAAGATCTAGACGGAGCCCGTTATGGCTTTCAGTAGTGGTAACAGCGGCGGCCCCATGGCCGACATCAACGTTACGCCCCTCGTGGACGTGATGCTGGTGCTGCTGATCATCTTCATCATCACGGCGCCCCTGATGTCCCACAAGGTCAAGGTGGATCTGCCGGAAGCCAACCTGATCCAGAAGCCGGAAGATGCTGAAAAGCGTCCCAACCCGATCACGCTGGCAGTCAAGGAAGACGGCTCGATCTACTGGAACGACGAAGAAATCAACAAGCAGACTCTCGAGTCCCGCTTGGCGACCGCCGCACAGCAGACCCCGCAGCCGCCGCTGAACCTGCGTGGTGACCGCACCACCAAGATGCGCGTCATCAACGACCTGACCAAGGTCGCGCAGGAACAGGGCATGCTGGACGTCGGCTTCGTTGCGACCAAAGAAAAGGGGCAATAAGCCATGGCATTCAGTAGTGGTGGTGGCAAGGGCCCCATGGCAGACATCAACGTCACGCCCCTCGTGGACGTGATGCTGGTTCTGCTGATCATCTTCATCGTGACCGCGCCGATCATGACGTACCCGATCGCCGTGGACCTGCCGCAGCGCGTGCTCAACCCACCGCCGCAGCTGGTCGAACCGCCGCCGCCGATCGAACTGAAGATCGACGCCAGCAACCAGGTCTCGTGGAACAACAGCCCGATCAATACCAGCGAGCTGCAGCAGCGGATGGAGCAGGAGGTCCAGCGTGACCCGACCAACCAGCCGGAACTGCGCATCGACGCCAGCCCGGATTCCGAGTACGACGTGATGGCCAAGGTTCTGGCCGCCGCGAAGAACGCTCAGATGAAGAAGATCGGTTTTGTGCAGCAGTAAACGCGACACCGCAACACAACAGTCATGACGCGACTGCAGACGCCCCTGGAGACAGGGGCGTTTTTTTTTGTGGGATGCAGTCGGGGTCAGAACCTTATTTGGCAGGAAAAGGGATCTGACCCCATCAGGGAGCACGCGCCCGCTATGATCGGCGCATGCTTGCCCTCTTCGATTCCCTGCGCCATTGGCTCGACGGTATCGCCCACCTCGGCACGATCCTGGCGGTGGCCTACCTGCTGTACCTGTTCGCGCTGGCGGGCTGGATCATGCTGCAGAAGCGCGAGCCGGTGGCCACGCTGAGCTGGATCCTTTCGCTGGCACTGCTCCCCTATCTCGGGCTCTTCATCTACTACCTGCTGGGCCCGCAGAAGGTGAAACGGCAACGGCTGCGTCGTGGCCGTGCACGCTCGGGCATGGAGCACTACAGCGATGTCTGCCCGCCCGATTCGGACTGCACCGAACTGGCCAAGGTGGCCCAGGCCACGACCGGACTGGCCCCAAGCAGTGCCACCGAAGTGACCTGGCTGGTGGACGGTGCGGCGACCTACGCGGCCTTGCTGGAAGCCGTTGCACAGGCGCACGATCACATCCATCTGGAGTACTACATCTTCAATCCGGATCACGCAGGCACCGCCCTGCGCGATGCCCTGGTCGAGCGCGCACGTGCCGGTGTGCAGGTGCGCCTGCTGCTGGATGCGGTGGGCTCATCCGCCCTGCCCCGCCGTTTCCTGCAGCCCCTGCTCGAGGCCGGCGGTGAAGCGATCTGGTTCCACCCACGGCAGCTGCTGAAACCGTTCAAGCGCCCGTGGCTGAACCTGCGCACGCACCGCAAGCTGGTGATTGTCGATGGCCGCCTGGCCTTCACTGGCGGGATCAACATCACCGACGAGGAAGACGAAAGCCGCAGGCCCGACGCCTATCGCGACCTGCACATGCGCATCCGCGGTCATGTGGTGCGCAGTCTGCAGCTGGTGTTCGCCGAGGACTGGCTCTACGCCAGTGGCCAGGAACCCTCGCGGATGGATATCGCCCGCTTGTGGCCGGCCGATATGCCGCTGCGCGGGGATGGCGCGATCAACGCGCAGGTACTGGTGTCCGGCCCGGATTCGGGCTGGGAGACGATCCACCGGCTGCACGTCGCCGCCATCCAGGAAGCGCACGAGCGGGTGTGGCTGGTGACGCCCTATTTCGTGCCGGGTGAAGCGGCGCGGATGGCGCTGACTTCGGCCGCGCTGGGCGGCCTGGACGTGCGCCTGCTGGTACCGAAAATGAGCGATTCGTGGTTCGTCACCCAGGCCGCGCGCTCGTACTTCGACGAGCTGTTGCATGCCGGCGTGAAGATCTACGAGTACGGCCCGCGCATGCTGCACACCAAGGCGTTCATCGCCGACGACGACGTCTGCATTGTCGGCAGTGCCAACTTCGACCACCGCAGCTTCCGCCTGAACTTCGAGCTGTCGATGATGATCAGCGACCGGGACCGCGTGGCGGCCCTGGCCGAGCTGCTGCAGGGTGAATTCGATCGCGCCACGCGGGTGCATGACCAGGCCGGGCGCTCGCTGTGGCTGCACCGCCTGCCCGAGGCCTTCGCCCGGCTGGCCTCGCCGCTGCTCTGACGCAGCGCTACACTGCGGCGATCATCCGGGGAGCCCGACTATGTACTGGTTGTACCTGCTGCTGGCGCTGGGCTGCTTTGCCTTCGCGCTGAAGACCCCAAGCGCGGGGTTGATGACCCTGTGCCTGCTGGCTGCGCTCGCCTTCCTGCTGGCCTGGGTACGCGGTCGTTACGTGGCCCGTTTCGGCGACCTGCAGCGCGACCCGGCCACCCTGATCGATGCCGAGGAACTGCGCCGCCTGCGCGAGCAGGCCCAGGCGCGCCGCAACGATGACGCCAACGGCAGCGATCCGTCCCCTCATTCCAAGTAGTTCCGTTCCATGACCCAGCTCAGCGTCAACGTCAACAAGATCGCCGTCCTGCGCAATTCGCGCGGCGGTGCCGAACCGGACGTGGTGCGCGCCGCCCAGGCCTGCCTGGATGCCGGCGCGCATGGCATCACCGTGCATCCGCGGCCGGACCGCCGCCACATCACCGCCGAGGACGTGCTGGCCCTGTCCACGTTGACCCGCGCGCGTGGCGTGGAATTCAACATCGAGGGCAATCCATTTGCGCCGCCGCGCGAGGGGTACCCGGGGCTGCTGCCGCTGTGCGAACAGACCCGTCCGGCGCAGGCCACCCTGGTGCCCGACGGCGATGGCCAGATCACCTCCGACCACGGTTTCGACTTCGAGCGCGACGCCGAGCGCTTGCGCCCGTTGATTGCCCAACTGAAGGCGATGGGCTGCCGGGTCAGCCTGTTCGTCGATGCGGGCAACCCGTCGCTGGAGCAGGCCGCCGAGGTCGGGGCCGACCGCATCGAGCTGTACACCGGCCCCTACGCAGAGGCGCATGCGGCGGGCGACGCTGCGGCAGTGCTCGAACTGTTCGCCACTGCGGCGCGGCGGGCGCAGGCAGTGGGGCTGGGAGTGAATGCCGGCCATGACCTGTCACAGGACAACCTCCGCGACTTCCTGGCCCAGGTGCCGGACGTGCTGGAGGTGTCGATTGGCCATGCGCTGATCGGCGAGGCACTGTATGACGGGCTGGATGCTACCGTGCGCGGGTACCTGACGCTGCTTTGACCGATGGATGCAGCCGAGCATGGGCTCGGCTCTACAAGGTACCCGTATCCACTGTAGAGCCGAGCCCACGCTCGGCTCAGACTTGCCCTGAACCCTTCAGACGGCCGTCGCAGCCATTGAGACAGCCCCGGCGTACGCTGCCGCAATGGGTATTGCGATCAAGGGCCGAGGTTCCACGTCCCACCTTGCTGGGCGCTTCGAAAGCACCGTCAGCGAGGCGGTGGACGACGGCTGGGCGGTCGATGAGAGCGAGGAGTTCCTCGCGCCGCGCCTGCGCACCGAGGTGCGCGCGGAGACCGCGCGCAGCATCATCACCCGCAACACTTCGCCAGACGTCGGCTTCAGCCAGTCGGTGAATCCGTACCGCGGTTGTGAGCATGGTATCAATACCCCCTGATTGTTCACTAGATAAATCCATATAGATCAACAGGTTAGAGAATAATCAGTAAACACATTGCTATCGGCACAATCCCCCGCGCAGTGCCGGCCAAACACGCCCATCCTGGAGAGGTTGGCCAACCTTCGTGGTCTGCAAAGAGTGTTAGAGCCCTGCGGCGCGCAGCAGGGCCGACATCGAGGTACCCATGCCTTTAGCAACTCGCTCCAAGGTAGCGAGAGTGAGGTTCTTTTCGCCACGCTCGATCTTGCTGTAGTAGGCGCGGTGCATCTGGATGTGGTCAGCAAAGGCTTCTTGGCTGACACCCAGATCAATGCGATGCGCGCGGATCACATCTGCAAGTTTCGCTTGGTTCGTATGCTCGACCATACGAAGCAGCTTGTGGTTCCAGTACTTTAAAGACTACGCCTCTAAAGGTAGTCTACTTATAAGTACTAATTGCATCTCCCATGAACTTTTACCTCGTATGTCCGGAACTGGAGTTCACTCTTGAGCTTCCCTTTTCTCCCATGGGCAGGGAGCAGGTCGCTATGCAGATGCGTCGAATGCAAGAAGAGGAAGGGCAAGCAAGAGGCTTTGAGTACCGCCTGGCAGAAGAGCTCTCAAAGCTCATCCCCCAGCTAACGGATTGGGACATCAAGCCGCCCACGGGTGCACAGATGGCATATGCGACTTCGCTCTGCGCACAGTTGGGCATTCCACTGCCTGCAGCAACACGTCGATCGCGGGCATTGATGCAGATCTTCTTGGCGGAAGCCAAAGCGCTCCATGGCCAACGCAGCTGATAAAGGCCTTGCCAGCCGAAGCTGTGGATAAGCCTGGGCAGAACCTACTCGCCAAACGACCGTATGGCCTACAGCTAGCTGAATTTCACGGTGTTGCGGCGCCTGTGGTTAGCAATAATACTAACGGCCCGACCTTCCCAAGTTGTCGCCATGGAACAGGATGCTCGAAAGGCCCAAGTTCCCCTCAAAGGCAGAGGGGCCGCATCGCGTGTCCCAAGCCGTTTCGATACCACTGCAACAGTGGGAGTCGACGACGGCTGGGAGTCGGTCTACCAGGAGATGGAAGACGCGCCACCGCTGAGAACTCAGGTGCAGGAAGAGCGAGCGCGCACAGTGATCAGCCACAACTCATCCCCTGACGTTGGCTTTAGCGCGTCGGTCAACCCGTACCGCGGCTGCGAGCATGGCTGTGTTTACTGTTTTGCTCGCCCTTCTCACTCCTACTTGAGCCTTTCACCAGGCTTAGACTTCGAGACGCGCCTGTTTGCAAAGACAAATGCCCCGGAGCGCCTCAGAGCAGAAATTAGCAAGTCGAACTACAAGTGCACCCCGATTGCGTTGGGGATAAACACAGACGGCTATCAGCCGATTGAAAGGAATTACCAAATTACACGCCAATGCCTTGAGGTGCTTGCTGATGCCAAGCATCCGGTGAGCTTCGTCACCAAGAGTGCCTTGATCACCAGGGACGTCGAACTGCTGGCGTCGATGGCCAAGGATCGGTTGGTTACGGTCTACTTCTCGGTCACCACGCTCGACAGGAAGCTATCTGCAAAACTGGAACCACGAGCTGCTGCTCCCCACGCAAGGCTGCGAGCAATGAATCAGCTGCACGAGGCAGGAGTACCGGTAGGGGTTTTGATCGCGCCGGTCATTCCCATGATCACCGACCATGACCTAGAAGCCATCCTTGAGGCTGCTCACGAACACGGCGCTCGGGCAGCAGGCTACGTGCTTCTCAGGCTACCCAACGAGATTAAGGACATTTGGAGAGAATGGCTCGAGCTGCACTATCCGGACCGCGCTGCGCACGTGCTTAGCTTGATGCGACAGATGCATGGTGGAAAGGAGTATGACGCCAGCTTTGGCACCAGGATGTCCGGAACTGGCCCTGTAGCGGACTTGATCCGGAAGCGCTTTGAAAAGAAGCATCGTGAACTCGGTTTCACTAGGCTGCCAGCGCTGGCCACTCATCTTTTTCAACCTCCCCAAGACAAGTCGCCACAGGGGCAACTTTTCTAGCCGAACGGAAAACGAGGCTAGCATCAGTACAAAGCTATGGATGCAGTCCGAGCGGCGCCTACAGGGACAGAGCGTCCTAGGTTTCTGAGTACTGATACCATCTCCCCGAAAAGGAAATAGCATCTCCTCCGCAGCAAGCTTAGACGGCTTTCCAAACATATTTGGTTATCCCGCTTCCTCATGAAAAGGACCAGCGTATGCCCAAGCAAGTGAGAGGTTTATCAGTCTACCGAAGCACGATTGAGCGGCTGCCACAGTTTCGCATTCTTAGCGGCCCACTCACAGAACACCAAGCGGCGATGCTGGGATTCGACGACCTTCCGCTCGCAGGCGCTTCCATTGTGCCAAGCGCCGAAGGACCCGCGACGTTATTCAATGCCCGAGGCAAAGAGATCATCCGAAAGGACCTTCCGATGGTCACCAAGTCTCGATCAATCAATACCTCGTGGAAGGACTGGCACGGACACACTCACCACGGTACTCAGACAAGATCCTATGAGACCTATCCCAGGGAATACGTTGCACCACCTGGTGAATTCCTCACTGCTGTAGATACAGACAGTGGTATCGCAATGGCTACTAGGATCATTGACCGGACGGAGCCAGAAGAGAGCATTGCAAACCTCCTCAACATCTACCTGGAATGCTTCCAACACTTCGAAATCGTTGACCCGGACCTCGCGGTGCCGGTCAGGGTCGAGAAGATCAACTGGCGCATTCTCCCTCCGGGGAAGTTCCCGTTCGATAGAGCGATGCAGGTATTGGATAGTTATCTGAAGCAGTTGACCGACAGCGACCGCGCAGTCGCTAAGCAGCGCATCCGGACCATCACTCGTCACGAGCCCGACTTCATGGCAGTCGGATTAGGCGGTTTCAGTGAGTACATCGTTTTTGGGTTCACGGGAAGGAATCGATACGTGTTCGAGAGTCCCGAGTCAGGCAATGCCACTTACATCTTCAGGAACGAGTGGGAGGCGGTGTCTCAGCTCACCAAACGCCAGATCCTTCAAGAGCAGCTGCAGGAGACCAGGATCATCCACACCTCGCGTTGGGCCGTAGAGGTCTCAGAAGCAATCCAACGGAAGTGAAGTGGTTGGGCAAAGTTTCAGAGGGGCGTAGCCCGAACCGGTACCCTGTGACCCACGCCATGGATAGCTACCTACCGATGCGTTTACTCAGGCTTAGAAGCTTAGACAGGAACTCCCAATGAAGCCAACCATCCTGGCACTGGACCTCGAAGGCACGCTCATCTCCAACGCAGTCAGTCAGATTCCTCGCCCTGGGCTTCACCGGTTCCTAGAGGATGTCCGATCGCAGTTCGAGGAACTTGTACTGTTCACTACGGTTCCCGAGGCACTTGCAAGAAGAATTGCCGGACTCCTGGCTAGGGAAGGCAGTGTTCCGGCATGGTTTGTCGAGCTTCGATACATCCACTGGTCTGGAAGGACAAAGGATCTTTCCTATGTCTCCCCCCACGTGGGTGAAGCCCTTCTCTTGGATGACCATGGCCCCTATGTGCATGATGGGCAGGAGAGACTGTGGGTCGAGATCCCGCTGTTCGGCTCCCCGTACTCGTCAGACGATGACGGGTTGCAGATCGCAGCTGAACGCCTGACCGATCGCATCATTGAACTGCAGAGTGCATCCGACCTTGGCCACATGATCGCCGATCATGGCTGAGCAGCGCGTTGTCTCGATGGCTCGTTGAAAGAGCGCGTATGCAGCGGCCGTCCTCTCGCACATTCGGCACAGTTAGGGATCAGCACGCGGGCAGCACTCGAGAAACTCTTTGATAGCGTCGCTCCGGAGAACCCGGAGACGGCCAACCAAAGGTTGCCAGCAATCAAAAGTGGTGCAGTGGCGTTGCGGCAACCTTACCTTTGCCGGCAGCAATTGAATCGGTAGCTCCAGGCGTACCCACTGCCCAGCCAACACGCTTCCCTAAAGAACGCGCAGTAGCAACCGCGGCGTCTCCCGATTGATGATGTCAACTCACTGCCAGCCTTGGGTAGCCATTGACCGCGCGCTACCGATTGCCGCGCCAAGCGGACACCAACATTGGTACTGAAGGAGCAAATCTAGCCTGCGCGACGAACGAACCCACCTCTCTGTTGCGCACTTCCCCCGTACCAGCGAGCAGGTCTTCCTTCACACCGAGCGTACCAGTAGGGTCACGATCACGCGTAAATATATGAATCAATGGAAGTAAAAAGTAGGCATGATTCTCATTTCAGTTGTTAACGTACCGTAAGGCTCACAGCAAAAAAAACTTTCCGTATACCTGATAGCTTTCGGCGCCATGGTCTATGACGTCGAAATATGCACCGCACGTGCAATCGCTTCGGAAGCGACAGGAATCAAGTGTGCGCAAGGCGTACCCTTACCCGAAGGCTTCTGCTTTTTGGTCAGCAGGTCTGATGGAACGATCGTTCAGCCCGCTTTTGAATTCTTTGCAGATGCCCATCTAACGATCGGTCCAAAGCCAAAGCTTGCCTGCAGCAAGAACACAACCGCAGCTATCGCGGCTGACCTCACCGACTTCCATCACTTTCTTGACGCAAGAAAAAAGCTCGTTTCCGACGTAGATGAGGATCTCCTCAGATCCTATGCGGACACCTTGACTGACCTGGACTCTGCGGTGACCTTGGATAAGCTCGCCGCCGCGACTATTCATCGAAGATGGTCGACCGTGACCAAGCTAATCGCATTCTGCGTGAAACGGGGATACCTGAGGAAGGCACCAGCGCTGCTGAGCAAGCAGACGAAGCGAGGAACTGTTCAAGTTCTCGACGTTGGCGTCGACCTTCCCGGGCTGAACGACGCTGACGAACTCATCACTGCGCTCCATCCCGAGACCGTCGTCGGTATTCTTGACGAACTAGGTCCAAACCCTGTGCTCGAGCGAAACGGTCTGGTTGAACTGGCATACGCAACCACGGCGCAGCGATTGATGGCTGAGCTTTGCTATCAAGCAGGACTGAGGCGGGCGGAAGTGTGCGATCTCAAAGCGAAAACCATCCTTCAGGCCCGTACGGAAGGGCGCGATCCTCTCACTGCAGTCGCCATCCCCGTGCTCGGGAAAGGTAACAAGAAGCGCAATGTTCCCGTTCCAGTCTGGCTACTCAACGCGTTGAAGCGCTATGCCAAAGGTGTTCGGCAGCGCCTCGTTGACCTCCGACTGGGATACCACAAGCTCGAGGATCACGGCGTCCTATTCGTCCTCGACGCAAACAACCGCAAGCATGCGGGCAATCCGATAACCCCGCAGATCTTCGACCGGCATTTCGCCCAGGCCAAGGACAGGCTGCTCAAACGGCTCTCCAAAGAGCGTGACCTGGCTCGCTACGAATCCACGCAGCGCGAGCGAATAACCATTCACGCCCTTCGACACACCTTCGCCTTGTACACGGACATGGAGAAGCGCGCAAACGGTGACATGGATGCGATCAAGTATGTTCAGTCGGTACTGGGACACAGTCTCAGGGATACGACTGAGTCCATCTACCTGCGAAGCGCGAACGCATTCGAGAGCGAAACCAGGGAATCGATCAGACTGCACCTTGAAGGTCAACCCTTTATGCGAATCGGCGTCGAGGCCTGACGAGTTGGAGCTCACACGGCTCCACGGCCAGCATACGCACTACTCCTCGCATGTGACCGACTCACCTTATCAAATCAGATTGAACACGGATTGGAGCGTTACGTGGCAGGAAGAAGATCCGCCCAGCTGCGGCACGCCGTAGTAGTTGAGGAAAAGGTAGGCAACACAAAGAAATGGGATGTCCGCGAGAGCGCTGGTCGCCTAGAAGTCGCGTTCAGGCGCGCCGGAGACCTGCGCGACAACATCGTTAATCTCAGCCGGTGGAAGGGCATAGGTGCAGCGGCACCGCTCTTCGCCGAGGCGTTCTGCCGAGCTAACAAGAACAGCAGGGAGACGACTAGATCCTCTTCAGCTAACAACATCGTGAGTGGCCTGGTGCAGTACCTAACCGTAAAAGGGGTAAAGATAAGCGGCCCAGACGACACTCCAATGGATCTCGGCGAGTCCTTTCTAACGTATCTGAAAGGTAGGGATACCACGCACCCGACAGTTCTCTCGGTGGAGACCCAGCGCCACTATTACGGGACCTTCAAGAAGGTCGTTCTTGCGCTGCACGAGATGGATCCACGGTGGAAGGTGATCCGTATTCCGCCAAAGCCGTTCGCAGGACTGCCACGGAAGAGCAAGCCGAAAGAGCTGGACCGTGCGGCTTGGGCCAACGTCATGAAGGCGGCGGTCGAAGAATGCATATCGACAATGGACGAAGTGTGGCCGCTTCTAGATAGGGTTCACAGTGCCCTCGCTCAGAAGAAAAAGGGCGACGCTGTATCGCTAAGCGATCCGGCAGAGGCAATTGCTCAAATATTGGCAAACTTTGACGGTCATCTTCCTCGCCAAGGCGCGGTTCACAAGCTCCCAGGCGTAGGAAAGATCAGCGAAAGCGAGTACTTCCGTCTGAGGAGACTAGCGCACCCGATCGGCGGCGATCTGATCCCATTCTTTCTCGTACTAGCCATGCACTCGGGCTTCAACGAGCAGCCACTTAGAACACTCACCCTGAATGGCATATCGGAGCACTACCCGCTTGGACAAAAGCGAACGGTGATCAAGTCCTCCAAGCGCAGGGCTGGAAGTTCCGCTCAGGGCGCGACACAGCGAGCAGCCTTCCCCGCTAGCGATCACCCGCTAGCGCCTGAAAGATTGATCAGTTTCGTTATTGCTTGGACCAAACGAATCAGAGACTACGCTGCTGGTGAGCTTGCCAATGACTTCTTCCTCCACGCAGTTTCCGAAGGCGGGCGGCACAAGCGCCGAGGAATGCACATCGACTCCTACTCAGCCAGAACCGACGACGTGACCACGCGGGTGACCGGTTACATCACGTTGTTCTGCAAACGAAGGGGGCTTAAGTACTCTGGCTCTCAAGCAAACAGGCTTGCGTTCTCCGAAGCGGTTGATGGGCTGACCGACGGCGACGCCTTCGAGCTCCGAGCAATGCTAGGCCATCGGCTACTGTCAACTGGTCAAGACAGTTACCAGACAACCACGATGCAGCATCGGCAAAAGGAACAGCTGGCAGGAGCCATGACCGCACAGGAGCGCTGGGTGACTTCAAATGGAAAGATCGACACACGCTCCGCCCGAAGTGATCGTGAGCAAACGGCAGCCACGCAGGGCTTCTGCTGTGCAGATCCATTCCAAAGTCCTCAACCAGGGCAGCGCCATGGAAAGCTCTGCACCAGCTATGGTTCCTGTCCTGCATGCCCGCTCGCCGCAGCTGATCCAAACGAAGCCTACGCGCTCGCGCGCTTTCTTCAACTGCAGGAGCTATACGAAGAAGCCAGGGCAGAGCTCGGCAGCGAGATCTGGAGGCGAAAGTTCGAGAATGCCTATCTCGCTCTCCGCGATTCATGGATCCCAGCAGTGAGCACAACTGCGAATCGACAATCAGCGATGATGATCATGCTGACGCCCCTGCCTGGACTTGAATAGTCCGGCTGTACCGCCACTAGCGAATCAATTCTAGAGATATGGCTATGCCCGCAGCAAGAAAGGTCGAAACAGCGCAGGCAGCGACCCTGCATCCTTCCTTCCAAGTTGACTATGACAGTGATGTCTGGACCTTTGCCCAGACCACGGTCGGCCAACAGAAGGAGTTTGTCACAGTTGACTGGGCAATCCCTGTGGCACGCGGAGAGTTGCTCACGGACTACAAGCACAGAGGACTGCTCTCTGAGCTGAAGTGCTACCTCAAGACCGCCATCATTGAGGACACCGTACGTATGACGGTTGGGTCTATCCCTGGCACTTACATGGGCATGAGGGAGCTGGTGAAGTTCATGGGAGAGCGGGAGATCCACTCCCTCTTCGATATCACCACGGCGATGAGCTGGGACTACGTCGAAGGTCTCGAAGAGCAGTACATGACGGCCCGAAGTGATGCCGGTCGAGACAGGGCGTGGACGCATGCGACCGCCTACAAACTCATCCATCCACTTACACAGATCTACGAAATCGCGGACAGCTTGCGCGCCAGAGGCGGACAAGCACCGTGCGAAGCGCCGTTTGACGGAAGAAAGACCTACGACGTCGTGACAGAGCCGCTCGGGCTTGCTCGAACGGGTGGATTGATGCCTGTCCCGGACGAGATCTCGGTACCGATTCTTTCCTACGCATGTGAATGGATTGAGTACGGCTCGGAGGATGTGATCAGACTTCAGGCTGAGGTCATCCCGATGCTGATCGACGCAAGAAGTGCTACGGGACCGAGACGAATCGCCTGCTTTCGTCAGATCAAACGGCACATCGAGGAGTTCCAGATGAGCCCGATCCCAGGGACACTGACACCCTGGCATGAGCCATTGGCCACCATAGATCGGATTGATGACGCTGGTGACGAGCGCGAGATTAGCGGAACTCAGGGCCTGAGACGCCTAATACTAATGACTCAAAGCGCATGCAGTGTCTTGCTGCAGGGATGCACCGGGATTCGAGCTCATGAGCTGATTGGCCTCTCCCTGGACCACGATCCGACGCTACAGCACGGTGTGGTCAAGTCAGTGACGTCGCTAGACGGACTAATGGAGGTGTTCTCCATCTGTGGCATTTCCGCCAAAAGGGAAGCGACTCGCCATGAGTGGACTGCCGGACTGCGCCCGTTGGGCACGAATCACCTGCCGATCGTGCTGAAATCCGTCGAGGTGCTGGTGCGGCTAATGGAGCCTTGGCGAGCACTATCGGGCACTAAGTCACTGATGCTCAGCTTCTCCCACGCCAAGTCCCTTCCATCGGGTCCCGATGGAATCGGCCGAATGACAGCATCCAGAAATTCTCTGCTGCAACGTGAGTTTGCCGTCGAAGCCCTCACGAAGAAGCGTGGCATCGAAACGACGCAAGCTGTTTACGAGGTGAGGTACCTACGCCCGCAGCGATGGAGGATCACCTTTGCGCACTATGTGTTCCGATCCAAGCCGGAACTAATGCCAGCGCTACGGACGCACTTCCGTCACATGAGCGAGCAGATCACGGATCAAGGGTACATTGGAAACGATGCGGCTCTGCTCGAGAACTTGGAAGGAGAGAGAGTCATGGAGACCTCTCGGTTCCTAGTTCAAATCACCCTCGGCAGGCCGATCGGAGGTGGACCGGCGCAGCGTCTTCTCATGCAGCATGCCGAATCAATGACCGAGGCACTGTCCAAGATGGACGGAGAGACGCCGATCGATAAGGCCGTGGCATACGTGAAACTCACCGACCTGCGGATATGGACAGGGACCTACGCAAGTTGCCTGATTGATATGTTGCCTGACCGTTCCAGCTGCAACCCACAAGCAAGCCTCCTCACTGTCCGCGCCTCGCCGAACTTCGGCCTACGGTCGCCCGGCCTGTGCGCGGGGTGCAAGTGCTGCATCATCCTGCCAGAGCATAAGGACTTTTGGGAGGATCGCCTCCTGAAAAATCAGGCCATTGTCCAGATGGAGCGGACCAACTCTAGGGATCAGTATTCCAAGATTGCTATGAGCCGTGTTGTTCAGAGTCGAGCAGTGCTGAGGATGATATCCAACGCTACCGGGGACGCTTCCGATCGTTCCGGCGAAAGTTGACGACATTTGCTCCATCGTCTCTCTTGGTACTCTGCTTCTGAAGCCGGGACACTGCGAGTTGGAGAGATGCGTTGTGGATGTTGGTCTTGTAAAGCAGAGCCTTCAACCTTGCGTTCTCAGCCTTAACCCTGGCGAGCTCTTCAGCTACTGAGCCTCGCCTCTCCTCCTCAGCCAGCTCCTGAATTTTAAGCCAGACGTGCCCAAGTCGAGCGTGCCTTGATCCAAAGCTCCCTCTATTTACTCCTGCCTCTGCCGCGACCGCGGTAGGCGTGATGATCCGATGACCTGCGGCCATCTTTGCCTTCAGCAGTTCATTGGTCGGGCGTCGCTTCACCAGGCGGTCAAGAGCGGCCAATGCCTTATCCTCTACTGAGTTGGGTCTGCTCATTCTGCTGTCCGCTGACGCATCATTGGTAAGCAGATAGCCTACGCCACCTTCGCCGCCCAATCATCTAGGTGGGACAAGGAGAACCTTGAAATCAATCCTGATGCAGTCGCTGCCCGGCGAGACCCACGTTCTTCAGACCCAGATGTTCAGCAACGACTTTGGGACAAGGTCCATTGTGACCATTGCAATGATGAAGCGCCGCAAAGCTTCGTGCCTGATAGGGCGCAGAATGGTTAGGTTGAGGCTATGGGGTCGGGGTCAGCGTTGGGGTACTGGAGCAGATCACCAGCCCTTTCGCACCACGCGTGAGGGCTACATAGAGGTTCTGCACGCTCATGCTCTCCGGATAGAGGACCACGGCAATGTCTGCCTCGAGACCTTTCAGAAGGAGAGTGCTGCCGACTGCTCTGCGCGCAATGGGGCGGCTGAGGTGACGATTTCGCTCGCGGGCATGAAGTGCGGCTCCTAATAGATCTTGCTCTCCGTTGATAACGCTTCGCATGGCTGATCGACAGCAGTGCAGAATCTCGGGCCGATAGACCCGAGTGCCTGTCTGTTCGGCCAAAGCGTCCACCAGCCGCAAGGCGCGCGTCATGGTCCGCTCGGACTCAAAGGCGACTGCCTCAGCTTCTACAGGAGTTGGAGGTGTCCTGGCTCTCCCTCTACGAATGGTACCGACACGCGTCACTAGATTCGCCGTGCCGACGCCCGTCATCATGAGAGCGGAGAAGGTGGCCAAGTCTTGCAGCGCACTAGGAGCCTGAAGATTGAATTGCCTGGCGAAGTTGACGAGGTCTCGCATGTCCACGGCTTCTACCGCCATTGCCCCAGGCGTTTGGCTGGTGAGTTGGTGGCGGCCTTGAACATTCATGGACTCGCCAATTACCAGAACCGTTCCTTGGCTACCAGGCGCATTGGTCCGTGCCGCAGTCAATCTTTGCTGCACTTCACTACCGGCAACCAGCTGGATCCAACGAACGGATGACGGAGCCGTAGTTAGATCAATGGGTAAGCCGGCCGTAAGAGCATGCCTTTGGGATAGCAGCCACTGGCCCAGCTCTTCATTACCTGCAATTTGCCAGCGCCAAGGGGTTCGAAGGCTACCCGCTGCTGGGAAGGACGATTGAACGTCTTGTTCCCAGTGAACCAGCCGATTTCCGCCAAATCCGAAGATGGCCTGCAGAGGGTCACCGAGGACGCACGTGGGCAAAAGCGCAGCGAGGGTGGACACGATGGAGTGCTGAACGGTGCTGCAATCCTGATACTCGTCAACCAAAAGCCGGGCGTAAGTGGCTGCGATGGGTGCAGCGATATGCCCCGAGTCCAAGAGTTGCCGGAATGATTCACGGATCGCGGGGTAGTCGCTACCCGCGTTGTTGAGCTCCAAGAGTTGGGGATGATGGCCACTGCGCGCCGGGAACTTGGCGATGAGACGCATAGCGAATCCATCAATCGTCGACAGCCGATAGGCAGAGCTGGGCACCCCCGCGCGTTTCAAGCGTGTCCTCAACGCGGTGACGCCAGCATTTGTGTGAGTCAGAACAAGGATCGGTCTGTTCCCAGAGTGGGATGCCAGCGCCTCGGCAATCAGCTGGGTTTTGCCGCATCCTGCTGGGGCGGTGATCGATCCGCGTTGGATAGCTAGCAGATCGATTTCAGGCAGCACGGGTAAAGGCCCAGAGTTGGTCTACTACTGCCTTGAAGCTAGCGTCCGCGTTTGCGTAGCCCCGAGAGACGATATCCAGGACGATTGACTGGTAAGTCGTAAGCGACTTGAACCAGCTATTCTTTTTGATACGGGAGACTTCGCCAAGCAGTACGCGAATATCAGGCGGATAGGGTGAATTCGGCCTCAGCGCTTCGATGGACGCCAAAGTTGTTAGACCGTTCGATTTGGCAACCAGCTGTTGGTTCATAAGATCTTCGCCAACACGCTCTTTAGCCTTCAGGAGCAGGGCATCAATCGATGTGTCAGGAAGGCAGAGGAACAGCTCGTCCTCCAACGTCATTCCTGCCCGCCAAGTCACGAGGCTGCCGCCTGATTGAAGATATGCTTCTGCAACACCTGGAGCGGCAGGTTTGTCAGCGTCTATGAAGACGAGGACTCGGTAACCCAGATCCATAAGCGCAGTCGCTCGGGCAAAAGCGTTGTCCGGAGTGCCTCCGCCTGCATTGACGTATGCACCACCTAAAGCCAAGAAAGAGGATTCTTTGCTGGCTACCCCCCATAGATCGAGGCCACGCACAAACCCTACCTCGCTTGCTCCCTCGCACACAATCACAGACTTCGCCAGAAAGGCCTCCGGGTCAGTGCGCAGCGTGCTTTGAATCTCGTCGGTCGAGCCAGCGGAAATGACGACATGGCCAGCCGGTCGTGGCCGAACTACAAGCAGCTGCTCACCTGAAAGCTCACGAAGTGCCACAGGGGAGTGTGTTGTGAGAAACGCTTGGAGAGGCGGCGGCGTCTCCTTGGCTCCCAAGGAATCCAGCAGCCGCATGAGCCGATGGGGCTCTAACCCATATTCCACCTCATCCACCAAGGCAATCGGCGCTGACTCCGCCGCGGCCCGTTGAAGTCCCGTCACCAAGAGTCGAGAAGAACCCGTACCAAGGGACCGAAGGGGGATGCCTGCCTCGCTGTGAAGCGCGATGGCGCCTTCGCCGATGGAGACGGAGTGCGAGTCGAGTAAGGCCTGCGGCATCGATCCGACGTCAACTCCAAGGCTCTGGGCAGTTGTCCGGACGATTCCGAGTGTCTGACTCAGGTGGGGCGATGCTTGAGCGCCAAAGTTGGCGCGCGCCTGACGCGCTGCTAGAGCGAGCTGGGCTCCCAATTCTGCGCGCTCGTCTGTTAGCCGGTTGAGCACCGACCCGCGGCTCCAAGATAAGTTGGAGCTTGTAAAGCTGCCGATGCGTGCCGGAGCTAACACGATGCGTTCTTTCCAAGGCAGGCTTCGTTCCAAGCCTTGTTGAAGCGACCTATCGGAGATCAGCGTCCAGCTGGGCTCAAGGTCCGCCCCGACTTGAAGCAGCAGCGTAAGCACTGTCTCCAACCCCGCGGCGGGTTCGTCTTCTAGGGTGTCAAATACCGAATCGAATCCTCGCAAGAAGTCGCCATAGACATCAATGTCCATCAGCGATGCCGGCAGTTCCCCGAATGTCACGGCAATACGAATGGGCTCTGAGACATCGAGGTCAAAAAAGTCCATGTCGCCGAAGGAAATGCTTCGTCGAGCACCCAAGCACAGGTCGATGGCATCGAGGATGGTGGACTTGCCACTATCGCCAGGACCGATCAAACAGTTGATGCCCGGGGCGGGCGACCAGTCGAGCGCCTTGATGGATCGAAAGTTCCGAATGGCCAAATGGCGAATTCGAGGCATGGGGCGTCCTGTAAGAGGCTTGGTCAACGGTCCGTGTAGGACGCAGACTGACACCAACTCCTACTACGCCCCTGAGGCAATCCTAGCCCTAAAGCGTTCTGCCAGTCATTGGCTCATTGGTGGAACTTGGCGCCACGCCGAGCTGCTTCGCGAACTTCCCTAACCTGTAACGCGGCAACACTGAGAGAGCGGTTCCAGGTCGCTTCTTCCGTGGTCACCTGCCCGCTTGCAGGCGACGGAGGTCCGTTCATCGCCAACAGCGGACTTCCCTGAGCGAAGGAAATTGGTTCGCGAAGCTGAATAGGCTTGAGCTGGTGTCCGCCCGGCGCGCGGCGGTGCTAGGATTCGGCCATGGACATCGGTCGGACAACCTTAACCGTCGGCGTCGCCATAGTCGCGGTTTCTTGCGGCGGGTCCCAGGGGCGCTGGACTGCCTTTGTCTATCCGCCCGGCGCGTCCACTCAGGAAGTCCGTCACGCTGTTTATGGCGATTACGACACCTTCGAGCATTGCCAGGCGGCTGCAATAGCCGCCCTGAGAAATAGCCCTCCACTGCCAGGGGCGCAGGAAGTGGGATCTTACGAATGTGGGCGCGCGTGTCGATATGACGTCGACATGGACTTGTACGTCTGCGACCAAACTCGCAAGTAGGTAGCTCCGTGCTCGCCGCCCGCCTGGCGCCTTGGTCAGCCTGGCCAGCGTGTGTGAAGTTGATCGATGACAAACCGGTGACGGTGCGTGCCATCCACGTCTCGGTGTGCCAAGAGGTGCGGGTCGTCCTCAGCAAGATGTTCGTGCTTATGCGCTATCTCCTCTGGATCGTGCGCCGGCCATCTGCGCCACGCGGCGACCAAACCGAGTGTGGCCAGAATCCCCAAGGCGGCCAAGGCAACATGCAAGCCGTAGCGCGCACCAACCCACCCGGCGAGTGGATAGGCGATCAACCAGCAAACATGCGATAGGGAAAATTGGGCAGCGAAGAGGAATGGTAGATCGGCGGACTCAGCCGAACGCCGCAGCAGCCGCCCGCCGGGGGTAACCAAGCCGGCATACGCCATGCCCAGCAGCGTCCAGGCCGGAATGACCGCCGTCCACCCGGGATGTCCCTTCAGGGCAAACCAGACGCCAAGGAAGGTAACCAGGACAACTGACATGAACAGTCCTGCAGCCAACATTACTGTCCGGTCCGAAATGCGGTCGAGAACCTTCGGAAGAAGAAGTGCGACCAGCATGGACCCGCCTCCGAAGGCCGCCAGCGCCCATGCAACCTGCTCCTCCGCCCCGCCCAGAACGGTGCGGACCATAACCACCGTATTGACGAACACCATCGCGCCGCCGGCTGCGGCGCAGAGGTTCAACGCGAGCAGGCCCTGCAATCGCGGTGTGCGGAGGTAGATTCGCATTCCACGGATGGCTCGGGCATAGGGACCGTCCTTGGAAGAGACCGCAGCGAGGGCCGGGAAGGTGGTGGACGCGACGAGCAGCGCCGAGAGGATGAAACCTACCGAGGTACCAGCGAACAGCCCGTGGAAGCTAATGATCGTCAGCAGTGCGGCAGCAAGCGCCGGGCTCAGCAGGCTTTCAAGGTCATATGCCAATCGGGAAAGTGAGAGCGCACGGGTGTAATCACGCTCTTCTTGAAGAATTTCGGGGATGGTGGATTGAAACAGCGGCGTGAAACATGCCGATGCCGACTGCAGCACAGCGATGAGGACATACACCTGCCAGATCTCGGTGACGAAGGGCAGGCAGACCGCCACAACCGCACGAACCAGATCGAGTGCGATCAGCACCCGCTTGCGCAGCCGTGCAGGGACCAACGCTCCTGAAACGGGCGCCAAGGTCACGTACACGACCATCTTGATCGCCAGCGCGGTGCCCAACACCGCTCCGGCCTGGCTGCCAGCGAGGTCGTAGGCCAGGAGGGCAAGGGCGACAGTCGCCAAGCCGGTTCCGACCAGGGCGACTATCTGGGCACCAAACAGGCGCCGAAACGCCGGGTGACTCAGTACTTCGAGCATGGGATTGTCCTGGTAGCAACGTTCTGACGGCACCAACCCGTGTGCGCCCTTTTGCCCGGATTCAGGGCAGAGGCGGCAGACAGGCGGAGTGTACGCCCACCACTGTTCGGGTCGAGGTGACGACCCCGCCGGAATGGCAGGGTCGTTGGCTAAATCCGAGTGGATTTACTTCTTCTTCGGAGCTGCCTGTGCGTCGCAACGTTCCTTCAGCGCCTTGGTCTGGGCATCCTTGAGGTCCACCTTGTACTTCGAACGGTCGGCAAGCTGTTCGCAAGTCGTCGGCTTGGCCTTGGGAGCAGCCGGGGGAGCCGGATCGGCATGGAGGGCAGGATCATGAGCGGATGCCGTGGTGAAAAGGGACATGCTGAAAAGCAGGCCGGCAATTACTGCGCTATGAGTTTTCATGTTGTTTCTCCTCGGGTTGGGTCGGCGAAGTGCCGGGTGTTACGGCTGATAGATGTCGGCTTGGTAGCCCACAAGTTCGATGCTCACGGTCACCGGCGTGTCGCTTCGGTTCTGCCAGTACCACCCATGAGTTCCTTCAAATGGCGCGACGAAGGTGCCGTGCGCCTCCCGCTGCGCAGCTTCGACGGCGTAGCTGGTCCATGCACCCTTCACGTCGGGCCGCTCACCATGCATATCGACTGCTACATCACCGGTCGCCTTCCAGCTGAACAGAATTCCCGCGCCAGCAGCCATGTGGGATTTGACCTCTTTGCCTTTCCCCGGCTCCAGCGTGATCGTCATCGCGTCCTGGCGAAGCTCACCGTTGGTGAGCGATACCGCGGCTGGATCAAGCGATTGCCCCTTGTTCGCCCCGAACGCAGCCGCAGCCTTTTCCGCCAAGGTGGTCGCTGCGTCCGATGCTGTCGAGGACGTCGGCGTAGCCGGGTCTGCGGCGGTGCTTCCGCCGTCTGCCAGGGCAGTCAGGCCCAGCGCTCGGCCGATCCCGGTGGGATCAATGCCGTACTCCGCCGGCAGAACGGCCGTAACGAGAAGCGCGCCGGCAATGGCGGCAGCGACAAGGGTCGACTTCAGCAGGCGGCCAGTCGTGGGAAGTGGTTGATTGATAGTGATTGACATGATGGGTCTCGGTCAGAAATCAGGAAGCGAAGTAGCCGGTGAGCTGCATGCCGATGAGCACGAAGCCGGCCGTCATCAAGATGGTGTTCACGCCGTAGGCCTGGCGGTTGAAGGAAGGCAGCCGACGCCAGAAGCCCATCACGATCAAGATGCCGGCAAGCGCCAGAAGTTGGCCGAGCTCAACGCCCACGTTGAACGCAAGCATGTTGGGGACCAGCCCGTCCGGCGATAGCGAGAAGTCCTGAAGCTTCGTGGCCAGGCCGAAGCCGTGGAAGAAGCCGAAGACAAGGACTGCAATCTTGGTGTTGGGTTGCACGCCGAACCACCGCTTGAACGCGCCCATGTTGTCCAAGGCCTTGTAGACCACCGAGAGACCGATGATCGCGTCGACCAGATAGGCGTCGACATGAAAGCCGCCGAGCACGCCGAGCAGCAGCGTCGTGCTGTGGCCAATGGCGAACAAGGTGACGTAGATGCTCACGTCCCGCATGCGGTATAGGAAGAAGATCACCCCGAACAGAAATAGAAGGTGGTCGTATCCAGTCACCATGTGCTTGGCGCCAAGGTAGGTAAACGCGATCAGTTGCCTACCGGTGCTTTCTTCAAGGAAGGCCTGGTCTCCCTCGCTTACACCGTGCGCGAACGCCGCAAACGGCAGGAGGACTGCGGCAAGCATCGAAAGCCAAGCAAAGAGCTTGTTGGAAGAAGTCAAAGACAAGTTCCTTGTGCAGAAAGGGGACGGGTGGTTCATGAGGAGCGACTTTCCAGAACAGAATCTTCGCGGTGAACCAATCGATACAGCGCCGGCAGCACGAGAAGTGTCAGCAGCGTTGAAGAGATGATTCCGCCGATAACAACAGTGGCGAGCGGACGCTGAACTTCCGCGCCAGCACCGACGTTCAGGGCCATAGGAAGGAAGCCCAGACTCGCCACCAAGGCCGTCATCAGGACTGGCCGGAGGCGGGTAAGAGCACCTTCGGTGACAGCCTTGTGCAGGGGGACGCCTTCTTCCCGCAGGTTCTTGATGAAGCTGATCATTACCAGGCCATTGAGCACGGCAACGCCCGAAAGAGCGATGAAGCCCACACCTGCGGAGATGGACATGGGAATGTCGCGCAGCCACAGCGCCACCACGCCCCCGGTCAGTGCAAGCGGCACGCCACTGAATACGATCGCAGCGTCCTTCCCTGAGCCGAATGCCATGAACAACAATCCGAAGATCATCACCAGAACCACTGGCACGACGACGGACAGCCGCTTGCTTGCCGAGATCAACTGCTCAAACGTGCCGCCGTACTCGATCCAGTACCCTTCCGGCAGCTGGACCTCCTGTCCGACCTTGGTGCGCAACTCCTCGACAAAGGACCCTAAGTCGCGCCCGCGCACATTGCTTGTGATCACCACCCTGCGTTTACCATTCTCACGGCTGATCTGGTTCGGACCAGGCGCGATCTCGACCTTGGCCAACTGGCCCAGCGGCACGAAGCTGCGCTCTTGGCCTGTGCTCACCCCGGGCGCGACGGCCACAGGTAGTGACGCCAGTGTCCGGACGTCCTGGCGAAGGTTCTCCGACAGACGAACCACGATATCGAAGCGCCGATCGCCTTCGAACACCTGGCCGACCGATTCACCTCCCAGCGCCACCGAGATGGTCTTCTGCACGTCGTCAATGGCTACGCCGTATCGTGCAAGTGCATCCAGGTCCGGCGTGATCGTCATCAATGGCAGACCGGTGATCTGCTCAAGTTTCACGTCGGCCGCTCCCTGGATCTCACTGGCAACGTTCTCTACCTGGCTGCCGATGGTTGCCAGTTGCTCCAGGTCGTCGCCGTACAGCTTGACAGCAACCTCAGCCCGAACGCCCGCAATGAGCTCGTTCATCCGCATCTGCACCGGCTGGGTGAACTCATAGTTGTTGCCAGGAATGGCGCGAACCACTTTCTCGAGCTCGGCAACAAGCTGTGCCTTCGGCTTGCGCGGATCAGGCCATTGGTCCCGATCTTTGAGCATGATGAAGGTGTCGGCTACGGAGGGGGGCATGGGATCGGTGGCCACCTCGGCAGTGCCGATCTTTGCGACGACTTCATCTACCTCGGGGAACTGTTTGATCGCCGCTTCCAGCTGACGTTGCATGCCGATCGCCTGGGTCAAGCTGGTCCCTGGAATTCGAAGCGCATGCAAGGCGATATCGCCCTCATCCAGGTTCGGAATGAACTCGGTGCCGAGGCGACTTGCAAGCAGGCCCGCCAGGACGGTGAGCACCGCAGCAGAGGCCACCACTACCTTGCGTGCATTGACGGCACGCTCAAGCATCGGGCCATACACGTTGGTGACTCGGCGCATGGCTTTGGTTTCCTTCTCCGAAACCTTTCCCGTTACGAACTGAGCCACAGCGGCAGGTACGAATGTCAAGGACAGTGCCATGGCACCGGTAAGCGCGATGACCACGGTAAGCGCCATCGGGTGGAACATCTTCCCTTCCACGCCGGAGAGGGCAAAGATCGGGATGTAGACCGCCGCGATGATGAAAAGGCCGAACAGGCTTGGCTTGATCACCTCTGCACTGGCACTTGCCGCCAAGGAAAATCGTTCTTCCCGAGTCAACAAACGGCCCTGAAGGTGTTGCCGCTCGCCAAAGCGACGCAGGCAGTTCTCTACGATGATGACTGCCCCATCGACGATCAAGCCAAAATCCAGTGCGCCCAGGCTCATCAGATTCGCAGAGACGCGATTCTGGACCATGCCTGTGATCGTCAGCAGCATCGTCAATGGAATGACCGCCGCAGTGATCAGTGCCGCACGAAGATTGCCCAAAAGCAGGAAGAGCACCGCGATGACGAGCAAGGCGCCTTCGAGGAGGTTCTTCTTCACCGTCTCGATGGTCCGATCCACCAGTTCGGTTCTGTCATACACAGGATGCGCCCGAACGCCGTCAGGCAGCGTAGCGTCGATGTCCTTGAGCTTGGCCGCGGTTCGCTGAGCCACGTCCCGGCTGTTTTCGCCGATGAGCATGAACGCCGTACCAAGGACCACTTCGTTGCCATCCTTGGTTGCCGCGCCTGTACGAAGTTCGGTGCCTTCTACAACTTCTGCCAGATCGCCAACACGCAATGGCATGCCATCACGGTTAGCCACTACGATCTTGCGCAAACCCGCCATGTCGGCCACTTGGCCCGGCACGCGTACCAAGTACTGCTCACCGCTTTTCTCGATGTAGCCGGCACCCACGTTAGTGTTGCTGCGGGCCACGGCTTCGAGCACATCCTGCAGCGTCAGTCCGTATGCTTGGAGCTTCTTCGGGTCCGGCGTGATGTGAAACTGGCGAACATAGCCTCCGACGGTGTTGACCTCGGTTACGCCTTTCAAGTGGCGCATCTGCGGTCGGATCACCCAGTCCTGCAGCGTACGAAGCGCCATTGGTGTCCACGTCTCTTCAGCACCGGACTCCGCTTCCACGGTGTACATGAAGATCTCACCCAGGCCCGTCGCTACCGGTCCAAGGCTTGGCTTTAGTCCCACGGGCAATTGGGATCCCGCTTGCTGAAGTCTCTCTGCGACCTGCTGACGGGCGAAGTAGATATCTGTGCCATCTTCAAACACGACCGTGACCTGAGACAGGCCGTAGCGTGAGATGGAACGGGTGTATTCCAGCTTTGCCAACCCGGCCAACGCTGTTTCGACCGGGAAGGTGACCCGTTGCTCGGCCTCCAGCGGTGAGTAGCCCGGAGCTTCGGTGTTGATCTGCACCTGGACATTGGTAATGTCAGGAACGGCGTCGATGGGAAGCTTGCTGTAGTTCCAGATCCCAAGGCCTGAGAGGGCCAGGACCAGAAGGAGCACAAGCCATCTGTGCGCGATAGACGCGCGAATGATTCGCTCTAGCATGGTGCGTCCTTAGTGGTCGTGGCTTGCGCCGGACTTTTCGATGTCGGCACGAATCAGGTAGCTCTGCTCGGAAACGTACCGGGTTCCCGGCTTAAGCCCTTTCAGTACCTCCACGCGATCGCCATCGCGCCTACCCAGTTCAAGCATCCGCACCTCATAGCTGTTGCCCACTTGGGCGAATACCACGGTGAAGTCCCGAAAACGCTGCAGGCCCGATTCCTTTACTGTTAATGGAACCTCCGTTTCCGCGATGACGACTTCGGCGGATACGGCCATTCCTGGTCGCCACCTGCCCTCGCTGTTGGTAAGGGCCACACGTGCCACCACGGTCTGGCCAGCGCTGGCCAACGGAAGGATGCCCTGCAGCTTTCCCGTTGCTTCCAAACCGCCTGTTGCCGAGCGAATGGTCACCATCTGGCCTGGCGACAGTCGCTCGGCATCGCTTCCCAGCGCACGCAGGTCCACCCAGACCTCCGAAAGGTCGGCAATTTCAAACAGCGTGTTGTCGGCAGCGACATCGCCTACCGACGTGCTGCGCGCGAGTACGACTCCACTGAAAGGTGCCGTGACGGAGTAGGTCCGCATGCTGTCATTGCCCTCGACTGTGGCCAACGTCTGACCAGCCGAGACGCGTTGTCCCATCTCGACCGCCACACTGCGGACCACGCCAGGGAAGCGTGCCTTGACCGCAGCAAATCGGCCGGTGTCGACCGCGACGTTGCCCATGAGGGAAACGGTGTCCCGGATGGTCCCCGGTTCGGCGGACTCGACCACGACACCTGCGTCGGCAGCGGCTTTCGGATCTATCGTGGTGCGCCCTTCATAGGAGGCGTAAGACCAGGCGTAGTTCTTTCCACCCACCACCGCATCGGCTTTGACATCAAAGGAATGCGGCTCGACCACCTCCCCGCTGCCGACCAGGTAGTCCTTCTCTGGAATAAAGCTGAAGTTGTTGACTTCGCCGTCCAGACGCTTGAGTTGTATCGTCGCTTTGACTTCTCCAGGTGCCAGCGGTTTGTCGTTGCGATAGGCATACAGCCGGAAATGAGGCGGGGTATTGGTTTCGTAAACAGTTACTTCAAGGGCGAAGTCGCCGTCGCGAAGCATGCGACCGCGATGCGGCCCTCGCTCATAGTCGCCTGCGGTCGCAGCAGTGTCCTCTGGCTTTGCTCGTTGCGACGATTCGTTGCCACCGCACGCAGCCAGGGCAATTGGAAGCAGGATCAGGAATACGTATCGGTTCATGGGCGAATGTCCAAGGCAGAAGCGGTGAGGCGGTCGGCCTCGACCAGGAGACGGAGATAGCGCGCGGCGGCTTCGACTTCCCGTTCGCGAAGATCGAAGAGCCTTTGCTGAGCCTGGCTGAGTACCAGGAAGGAGAAGCGTCCTTCCTCAAAGCCCCTGCGGCTCTGATCAAAGGCCTGCTGGGCCTTTGGCAACTGACGCTGGCGCACTGACTCCACTTCCGATTGCGCTTGCTTGAGCTGTTGGTAGATGCCAAACAGCTCCTGACGCATTTCCAGCATCTGCGCCTGGCGCCGGTATTTGAGAGAGGTGAGTTCGTAGTCCGCTTCAGCCACGGAGAAGTCCGATCGCCGACGGCTCCCCAACGGGACGGAGACGGACATCACCAGGCCGCTGTCCTTGGTGGCTTCCAGTCGGCGGATGCCGAGGCCAACGCTGACATCCGGCTTGGCGCTAGCGCGGGCGATCTCCCTCCTTGCATCTATAACTCCGGCTTGAGCGTCCAAGGCGCGCTGTTGTGGTGTCGTGGCGAGGCGCCGGCTCAGATCATCAAAATCATCCAGAGGGGGAAGGACCGCGGTATCCCCTGCAACCGAGCCGAAATCCGGACTTGGCGCCCCCCACGTGGCAGCCAGCGACATTCGCGCGCTTTCCAGAGCCTGCAATGCCTGCTCCCGCTTCAGCTCGGCATCGAGCAGGGCGATCTCGGCGGATCTCAGGTCCGAGTCGGGATTGCGGGCGGCCGCGACCCAACGGGCCACTTCACGGCGCATGGCGCTGGCCATTTTGATGCGCTCTTCGGCGTGCTCGACATGCTCCTGGGCGGCCAGCACGTCGACGAAACGCCCTGCGGCCAAAGTTGCGATAGCGATACGGGTGACGTCCGCTTCGCTTCGGGCAGCGTCCACCTCGGCGCCGCCGAGCGCTTGGCGCGCAGCCCGCTTCCCACCCAGTTCTAGAACCTTGGAGATGCGGAAGGTGGATTCGGCGGCGTCTAGGCCGCTCAGGCCGCCTGAGCCAGCCACGTTTTCAAGCTCGCCGCCCAGCACGAGCGGCGTAGGCAATGCCTCCCGGCCCGCCCGGCTTCTGACAGCTTCCAGTCGAGCGGTGTCTGCCTGGACGCTGGGATGGGTGCCGAGGGCGCGGGCGACCACATCCTCCAAGCGCAGCACTTCAGCGGCATGGCCAGGCACGGCCACACCGTAGGCGCCGGCTATGGCGAGCGCCCACAAACTACGTAATTTCACGGAAAATCTCCGACGATGGTCATGACGACGCGCTGCCGGCCAACATTGGGTGGACAGCGCGCTCAGGCCGCTACAGCGCGGCAGGTGTCGTCAGACGATCGGAGGTCTGAATGGCGAGCCGCGATGACCAGAGGGCTCATCGACGGAGTGCAGGCCGGGCAGTAAAGATGCCGGCGGAACAGTTGCTAGGTTCAGATTCGAAGACACCAGCATGCCGGCAAAGCTCACATCGGCCTGGTGAAGGACGCTGTGCACGCCCGATGCATGCTTCGGATCTACGTTGTCGCCAGTTCCAGGACCGTGTGAGTGCCCGTGCTCTGCCGTTGCAGCGATGTCGTGCTCGGCAGTATGGAGCTCGCCCTGTTGGATCACGATCGGCCGAACAACGACGCTCAACAGCATCAGCACGAAAAGGCTGAACCGGATGAGTCGACGGTGGCGGGCCGAGAAGGCGGACATGAAAGGAAGAATAGAGGCAGTCAAGCTGAGTTGTCGAGAGCCCTGAGTTGGAGCCCCCCCTGATCCAGTTATGGCTTGGCGCTCGAGGGAGGGCGTCGCTTAAGCCCACTCCGATCAGATCGCATTGCCTCAGGTATCGCCGCGCCTGCTGCCGCTTCTGGCCGATAGCGGCCGCCCAGTAAGGATGGTGCCGGCCAGAGGCTGGAACTGGGCCTCACTGCTCTCTGGAACCGCGTCCTCCAGGCTCGTTCCAACGTCGAATGGGGCCTGGCCCCTCTCTCAGGCGTTGGGCGATTCTGCGCTGCTTATGGGATTCAGTAAGACCATATCCGTACCACTAGGCTCACCGTTGGACTTTCAGGTTAAAAGGGCGCAGCGTTCGCTTCTCGCCCAACAGGGCCATTGATTTCGGAGAGCGCAGGTGAGCAGAACAAGTAATTCTCATCCACTGCAGATTGCGACGCTGCCTATCGGCGTGAATGGCGGTGCGATCGGCGTTACCTTTGCACCGGGAAAATATCAGGACGTCGCAATGACGGGGTCTTGGGCCCGAGACTTGGATATCGATCTGGCGTCGATAGTCGCGTGGGGAGCACAGCATCTGATCACGTTGATTGAGCCGTGGGAGTTCGAAGAGCTACGAATTACCTCCTTGGCAGAGCGTGCCAAAGCGCATGGCTTGATGTGGCACGGCCTACCGATTAAGGATGGTGCGGCTCCTGATGCACGGCTGCTTCTGCCATGGCAATCCACAGGACCCCAGTTCGCAGCCGAGCTCTTGTCCGGAAGCAGGATCGTGGTGCACTGCAAAGGAGGCCTAGGGCGAGCGGGGACCGTGGCGTCGATGCTTCTCATTGACACGGGCTGCGCTCCAGACGGCATCGATGCGATCGCTAAGGTGCGCTCGGTGCGCCCTGGTGCAGTGGAGACTGCGGAGCAGGAAGAATTCATCCTGAATTGGCCTGCTCGCAGAGCCTCAAGTCTGGGGGTAGTCGCAATGCCCGGCTAACCTACCCTTTACCGCCTTGGGCTGGAATACAAGAGGACGGAACTCCGCAGGTAGTCTGTAGGGAAGCCGCCGTAGGGGACGCAGTGCTGAACACTTTTCCTCGAACACATATAGTGTTGGTGTTCCTACTGCTTCGCGCGCCCTTCGCATGCCTATCTGAACCTGTCGCCTGGCCTGGACTTCGAGACCAAGCTGTTCGCCAAGATCAATGCGCCTCAGCTGCTGCGCAAGGAACTGTCGAAACCCGGTTACGTGCCGCAGCCGATCGCGCTGGGCATCAACACCGATGCGTACCAGCCGATCGAGCGCAAGTTCAAACTGACCCGCCAGCTGATCGAAGTGATGCTGGAAACCAGGCATCCGTTCTCGCTGATCACCAAGAACGCACTGGTCGAGCGCGACATTGATCTGCTCGCGCCGCTGGCGGCGGAGAACCTGGTCAGTGTGCATTTCTCGGTGACCTCGCTGGACCCGCATCTTTCCGCGAAGCTGGAACCGCGCGCATCAGCACCTCATGCACGGTTGCGCGCGATGAAGCGTCTGCATGACGCGGGTATCCCGGTGGGCGTGATGGTGGCGCCGGTGATTCCGTGGATCAACGACAGCGAACTTGAAGCGGTGCTGGAGGCTGCGCACGATGCCGGCGCCAGTACCGCGGGCTACGTGCTGCTGCGCCTGCCGCTGGAAGTGGCGCCGCTGTTCCGCGACTGGCTCGATACCCATCATCCCGATCGCGCCGCGCACGTGATGAGTACCATCCAGCAGCTGCGTGGTGGCAAGGACTACGACAGCCAGTTCGGCACCCGCATGCGCGGCCAGGGTGTGTAGCCCGATCTGCTGAACAACCGCTTCAAGCTGGCGCGCAAGCGGTTGGGATTCAATGCGCAGAACAGCCATTGGCCGAAGCTGGATTGCAGCCGGTTCCAGAAGCCGCTGCCGCCGAAGAAGGATTCGCCGCAGGGGTCGTTGTTCTGAGGCCATCAGTCGAGCATGGCTCGACTCTACATCAAGGCCGACGAGCAGCTCGGGATCACCCGCCAAACAACTTCTGCGCACTCTGGAACAGGATCCAGCTGGTGGCGATGAACTTGTCGCCACCCTGTGGCCGATTGCCGCGATGGGTGTGGGTGAACGCCGTCGGCGCAATCAGCAGGCTACCGGTGCGTGGCGCGATCTTCCGCCCCTGGAACAGGAACTCGGTTTCGCCTTCGTCGAAGTCGTCATTGAGGTACAGCGTCCACAGCACGTGCCGGTGCAGGGTCTCGGCCTGCGCATCCTTCGGGTACAGCTCGCAGTGCCAGTACGGGTAGCCACCCTCGCCCGCGGCATACCACTGCAGGTTGATCGCGCCCGGACGCAGGCAGGTGCGGGCCAGGTCGGCCAGCTGCTGTTGCGGCATGTCGGGGAAGTCCTCGGCAGACAGGCGTCGCGGTTGGCCATTGCTGTCCTGGATCTGCAACATCAGCGGGGCAATCAACGCCTGTGGATAACGGCGTAGATAAGTCAGCAGGCCGTTGAACACCGCAATCTGCAGCTGCTGATCAACATCCTGCCAGCCGTCCAGGCCACTGATGCGCAGATCCTTGCTGTGCTTGAGTTCCGGGAACACGCCACTGCCCACCGCACCGGGCAGCAGGCCACGCGTGGCACGCATGCGCTCGACGATGGCCGCGCAGACCTCACTGGGGACGGCGTTGTGGATGACCTCGATGAAATCGACCGGGCCCTGCTCGTGCATGCGTGCATTCCTTCGGCGGCAACGGCTTGATGGTGCCGTTTGCCGCCCGCGGTGTCACCCTGCGGTCATGTCATCGAACTGCCATGACCGCCGTCAGGCGTTGAGCCGTCAGCCCTTCGCTTCGTCGTGCGCGTGGTGGTAACGCACCGCTTCGGCCACTTCCTCGCGCGAACCCAGGAACACCGGCACGCGCTGGTGCAGCTGGTCGGGCTGGATGTCGAGGATGCGCTCGCGGCCGGTCCAGGCGGCGCCGCCGGCCTGTTCGACCAGCAGGCCCATCGGGTTGGCTTCGTACATCAGGCGCAGCTTGCCGGCCTTGGACGGATCCTTCTTGTCCCACGGGTAGATGAAGATGCCGCCGCGGGTCAGGATGCGATGCACGTCGGCCACCATGCTGGCGATCCAGCGCATGTTGAAGTTCTTGCCGCGCGCGCCTTCCTTGCCGGCCAGCAGATCACTGACGTAGGCCTGCATCGGCGCCTCCCAGTGACGCTGGTTGGACATGTTGATGGCGAATTCCTGGGTGGTCGCCGGAATCTGCATGTTCTCGGTGGTCAGCACGAACTCGCCCTTCTCGCGGTCCAGAGTGAAGGCGTGCGTGCCGTGGCCGACGGTCAGCACCAGCTGGGTGCTGGGCCCGTAGATGCAGTAGCCAGCGGCGATCTGCTTGCTGCCCGGCTGCAGGAAGGCGTCATCGCCCGGCAGCTCGACGTTGGTCGGGCAGCGCAGCACCGAGAAGATGGTGCCGACGGAGACGTTGACGTCGATGTTGGAGCTGCCATCGAGGGGATCGAACAGCAGCAGGAAATCACCGCGCGGATAGATGTCCGGCACCGGCTGGCTGTGGTCCATTTCCTCCGAGGCGCAGGCGGCAAGGTGGCCGCCCCAGGCATTGGCTTCGAGCAGGATCTCGTTGCTGATGACGTCCAGCTTCTTCTGCGCTTCGCCCTGCACGTTGCCGGTACCGGCGTCGCCGAGCACGCCACCGAGGGCGCCCTTGCTGACGGCGATGGAGATGCTGGTGCAGGCGCGGGCGACGACCGCGATCAGCTGGCGCAGGTCGGCATTGATGCGGCCGGCGTGCTGTTCCTGGATCAGGAAGCGGGTCAACGAAGTACGGGACATGGTCGGGCAGGTCTCGGCAGCGGGAAAACGCCTATTGTCGCCCGTCTGGCGGGGGCGTGCGTGAGCGCGGGAAGGCGTAACCGTTTCCAGATGCGTTGCGCTGGTGGCGCCTTCCTTCTGTAGAGCCGAGCCCGCGCTCGGCTGCTCTTCGTCCTTCATGCCGCACAAGCCGAGCGTAGCCCGGCTCCACAGAGACCTGGGCGCAAAAAAACAAAGGCGCCTTTCGGCGCCTTTGTTCAAACCACTGCAGCCTTGCTTCAGCCCTTGGCGACGGTGGCCACGGCCTTGGCGACGTATTCCAGGTTGTTCTGGTTCAGCGCGGCCACGCAGATGCGGCCGGTGCCGACGGCGTAGATGCCGAACTCGTCGCGCAGACGTTCGACCTGCTCACGGCTCAGGCCCGAGTAGGAGAACATGCCGGCCTGTTCGTTGATGAAGCCGAACTGCGGCGCACCGGCAGCGGCCAGCTTCTCGACCAGGCCCTGGCGCAGGGCGTGGATGCGCTCGCGCATCTCGGTCAGCTCCTGCTCCCACATCGCGCGCAGTTCCGGATTGGTCAGCACGCCGGCCACCAGCGCAGCACCGTGGGTGGACGGGCTGGAGTAGATGGTGCGGATCACGCGCTTGACCTGCGACTGCACGGCCTTGGCGTCAGCAGCGGTCGGCGCCACCATCGACAGCGCACCCACGCGCTCGCCATACAGCGAGAACGACTTGGAGTACGAGTTGGCGACGATGAAGCTGTCGATGCCGGCTTCGGCGATGATGCGCACGGCGGCGCCATCCTGCTCGATGCCCTTGTCGAAGCCCTGGTAGGCCATGTCGATGAAGGGGAACAGCTGCTTGTCCTTCAGCAGCTGCGCGACCTGCTTCCACTGGCTGACCGTGAGGTCGGCACCGGTGGGGTTGTGGCAGCAGGCGTGCAGCAGCACCACGGTGCCGGCTTCCAGCTTGCCCAGGTCGGCCAGCAGGCCGTCGAAGTTGACGCCGTGGGTGGTCGGGTCGAAGTAGGTGTAATCCACCACCTCGAAGCCGGCCGCGCTGAACACGGCGCGGTGGTTTTCCCAGCTGGGGTTGCTCAGCGCAACGGTGGCGTGCGGCAGCAGCTTCTTCAGCACGTCGGCGCCGACGCGCAGCGCACCGCTGCCACCGACGGTCTGTGCGGTGGTGACGCGGCCGGCGGCCAGCAGCGGCGAGTCCTTGCCGAACACCAGCTCTCGCGTGGCCTGCGTGTATGCCGGCAGGCCATCGATCGGCAGGTAGCCGCGCGGTTTGGCGTCAGCGGCAAGCTGCTGCTCGATCTGCTTGACGGCGCGCAGCAGCGGGATGCGGCCGCTCTCGTCGTAGTAGATGCCCACACCCAGGTTGACCTTGGTCGGGCGGCTGTCGGCGTTGTACGCCTCGGTCAGGCCCAGGATCGGGTCGCCTGGGACCAGTTCCACGTTTGCAAAGAAGGACACGGCGGTACTCGTTCGGTAGACGGAAAGGGGGAGGAAGTGCGCTACGCGGTCTGCGGCCTTGCAGCCGGAAACAGCCCATCGTAACAAAGCCTGCCGGGGCTGGCCGCCGCCATCGTCATCCGTGGCCCCGTACCATGGCGTGCGTTGCCGCCTGATCCATCAACCTGAATCATGAATCCCGCCGCACGCCGCCATTGCCTGCCGCTCGCTGCCCTGCTGTTGTCGCCTTGGGCGGCGCTGGCCGAGTCCGCGCCGACCGCCCTGCCCAGCGTGCAGGTGCAGGCCGCACGCGTGCCCGGCATCGACCCGTTCGCGCTGCCGGCCAGCCAGGACACGGTCTGGATCGACGCCGCCCGTCCCGGCGCCGGCGCACAGCTGTCCGAGGCGCTGGCCGGGGTCCCGGGCCTGGTCGCCCGCGACCGCCAGAACTTCGCGCAGGACACCCAGCTGTCGATCCGTGGCTTTGGTGCGCGCTCGACCTTCGGTGTGCGTGGGGTGCGGGTGTTGATCGACGGGGTGCCGGCCACCATGCCCGATGGCCAGGGCCAGCTGTCACACGCCAGCCTGTTGGGCGCCGAACGCGTCGAGGTGCTGCGCGGGCCGTTCTCGGCGCTGTACGGCAACTCCTCCGGTGGCGTGCTGCAGGTCTGGAGCGCGCAGGGCCAGGCCGGCGACCCGTGGCGGTTGCGGCTCAACGCTGGCGCCGACAACACGCTCAGCGTCGGCGCGCAACTGAAGGGTGCCGGCCGTGTTCTGGATTACAACATCGCCGCCAATCACTTCCGCACCGATGGCTGGCGCGACCACAGCCGTGCCCGCCGCGAATCGCTCACTGCGCGTATCGGTGGCGATCTCGGCGGGGGGCGGCTGGAGCTGCTGCTCAATGCCTTCGATGCCCCCGATGCGCAGGACCCGCTGGGCCTGAGCCGTGCCCAGGTGACGGCCGATCCGCGCCAGGCCACCGCCGTGGCGCACCAGTACAACACCCGTAAATCGGTGCGCCAGCAGCAGGCCGGCCTGCGCTGGACCCGTGAAACCAGGGCGCAGCGTTGGCAGCTGATGGGCTATGCCGGCCAGCGCGCGGTACGCCAGTACCTGCCGATCCCGCCGGCAGCTCAGACCAACAGCCCGTTGCATGCCGGCGGGGTGATCGACCTGGAGGGCGGCTATGGCGGGCTGGACGCGCGCTGGGGCTGGCACGGCGACCTCGCCGGCCGGCCGCTGGATCTGGTGGCCGGGCTCAGCGCCGACCGCCAGCGCCAGCATCGCACCGGCTACGAGAACTTCATCGGCAGCGCTCTCGGCGTGCGTGGGCGGCTGCGCAGAGACCAGATCGACACCGTGCAGAACGTCGATCAGTTCGCCCAGGCGTGGTGGCAGTGGAGTCCACGCTGGTCATTGCTGGCTGGCGTGCGTCGCAGCGCCGTGCGCTTCGAATCCGACGATCGCTACATCACCGCCCGCAACCCGGACGACAGCGGCCACCGCCGCTACCAGGCCACCACGCCGGTGGCCGGGATCAGCTTCGCGGCCAGCCCGCAGTGGCGGCTGCACGCGGCGGTGGGCCGTGGCTTCGAGACGCCCACCTTCAACGAGCTGGGGTATCGCGCCGACGGGCAGGCGGGACTGGCGCTGGATCTGGCGGCGGCGCGCAGCCGCAGCCTGGAGGTGGGCAGCAAATGGCATGCACAGGATGGAACCCAGCTCGATATCAGCCTGTTCCGCGCAGATACCGACGATGAGTTGGCAGTTGCCAGCAACATCGGCGGACGCAGCACCTATCGCAACATCGGCCGCACCCGCCGCCAGGGTGTGGAACTGCGCTACCGGCAGCCGTTGGCAGAACAGTTGGAACTGCAGGTGGCCTGGACCTGGCTGCAGGCGCAGGTGCGTGCGCCGTACCAGACCTCGAACACCTGGGTCTCCGCCGGCAGCCGCCTGCCCGGGGTACCGCGCCAGCAGGCGTTTGCCCGGCTGCAGTGGACGCCGGCCGACTGGCAGTGGGCGCTGGAGGCCGCCGCCAGCAGCGACACCGTGGTCAACGACGTGGCCACCGAGCGGGCGCCGGGCTACGCGTTGCTGAACCTGGAAGGTGGCCGTCGCTGGACACTGCCAGGTGGCGAGCTGCGCGCCTTCGCCCGGCTGGAGAACGTGCTGGACCAGGCCTACATCGGCTCGGTGATCGTCAATGACGGCAACGGGCGCTTCTACGAACCGGGGCCCAGCCGCCGGGCCAGCGTGGGCCTGCAATGGTCCTGGCGTTGAGTGGGTAGTGCCGGCCGCTGGCCGGCATCGCTCCGTGCAGGGCAGCCCAGACGTTGCCGGCCAGCGGCCGGCACTACCCGTCAGTCGGGGGCCTTGGCCGGTACGAACGGCGAGGTCGGGTCGCTGGCCGGGAAGGTCTCCTCCAGCGCCTCGTCCTGGTTGTCGCTGGCGCGCTGCTTGCGTTCGCGACGCTTGAGCGGGCTTTCCTGGCCGCCGCGATGGCGGTCGCCGCCATCCTTGCGGTCCTGGGCGGCCTGTTCAGCCTCGTGCTTCACCGGCAGATGGTCGCCACCGTGCTCGGCGTCGTAGAAAGGTGCACCGGTGCCGCGGTAGTCGGCATTGTCGGCATCGCGCTTGCCGCGCTGTTCACCGGGAATGGGCGGGTGGTTTTCCCGCAACGGGTCTCGGGAATTCTCTCGGCTCATGGTCTGGCTACCTGCGCTCGGGGCTCCCACTACACCGCGCCACAGGTAAAGCCGCCGCGAACCCGGCGTCATGAACATCTTGCTCACCCCCCGGTAACAGCACCGCGCGTATTCCTGCCCACCCGCCCCCGCTGCAGGAGCCGGCCATGCCCCGTCTTGAACGACCCGCACCGTCCGTGTTCAACGCCCTGCTCGATCCGCTCGGCCAGCGCACCGCACAACGCCGCACGCGCCGCCATGAAGATCCGCAGGCGGTGGCGCAGGACTACCTGCAGTACATGCTCAGCGACTACGAAGAGCGTCGCGGGCAGAACCACCGCAACTGGCGCGATCTATGCCCGGTCTACGCCTTCGCATTGACCACCCACGCTGCCGACTGGCCGCGCGGTGACGCCGCGGATACGTGCGAGGAGCTGGCCGAACACTGGGAGCAGATGCGCGGGCAGTCGCGGTTGAGCTGGTCGCAGGCACGGCCGGTGGTGGAAGACGCCTGGCGCGCGCTGGATCATATTCCGGCGGTGGCGGTGAGGCCGTTGCTGCAGTAGTGCCGGCCGCTGGCCGGCAACCTCAGGAAACTTCAGGCTGCGAGCTCTGCCGGCCAGCGGCCGGCACTACCGTTCTCCGTAGAACCCACGTGCACGGTATCGACACGGGTGGTTTACACCGCCCATCCGAAGCTGGATGCCCTGCCCCGCCAAAGGTACGCCCATGGCCCGCCCGATCTGGACCGGCACGCTGTCGTTTGGCCTGCTCAACGTGCCGGTGTCGCTGATGTCAGGCGAACGCAAGGTCGATCTGCAGTTCCGCATGCTCGACTCCCGCGACCGCAAGCCGATCCGCTTCGAGCGGGTCAACGCCGATACCGGCGAGGAAGTGCCATGGAAGGACATCGTCAAAGCCTACGAGTACGACAAGGGCAGCTATGTCGTGCTGGAGGAAGGCGATATCCGGTCTGCGGCACCGGAAAGCCACGAAGCGGTGGAGGTGGAATCGTTCGTGGATGCCGCGCAGATCGACCCGCGCTACTACGAGAAACCCTACCTGCTGGTGCCCGGCAAGAAGGCCGAAAAGGGCTACGTGCTGCTGCGCGAGACATTGCGCAGCACCGGCAAGGTGGGCATCGCCCGGGTGGTGGTGCGTACCCGCGAATACCTGTGCGCGGTGATGCCGCATGCGGACGCGCTGGTGCTGATGATCCTGCGCTATCCGCAGGAACTGGTGGATCCCGAAGATTACAAGCTGCCCACCGGAAAGCTCGCCGATTACCGCATCAGCAGCAGGGAAACGGCGATGGCCGAGCAGTTGATCGAGTCGATGTCCGGTGATTGGGATCCGTCGCAGTATCACGACGAATTCCGCGAGCGCCTGCAGCAGGTGCTGAACAAGCGCATCAAGTCCAAGGGCGGTACCACCCGGGTGGAGGATGAGCCTGTACCGCGCGAGGATGCCACCACCAACGTGGTCGATTTCATGGCGCTGCTGCAGAAGAGCCTGGACGCGAACAAGCGTACGCCGGCGAAGAAGATGGCAACGCGGAAAGCAGCCACCAAGCCGACGGTAAAGAAGGCCGCAAAGAAGGCAACGAAGAAGGCCGCGAAGAAAACCGCTGCACGTCGCAAGGCAGGTTGAGCCATGTCGTTGCACCAGTACCGGCGAAAGCGCCGACTTGGCGGTGGCTTCGGGCAGACACCGGAACCTGACGACACGCCCGCACACGGCAATCCGAAGCGGCGGCCGATCTTTGTCATACAGCTGCACCATGCCACTTCGCGGCACTATGACTTCCGCCTTGAGATGGACGGTGTGCTGAAAAGCTGGGCGGTGCCGAAGGGTCCTTCGCTTCGCGTTGGTGACAAGCGGCTGGCCGTGGAAGTGGAAGACCATCCGCTGTCCTACGCCGGTTTCGAAGGCGATATTCCCGAAGGCCACTACGGCGCTGGCCACGTGGAGGTCTTCGATCACGGCACATGGGCCTGCGAAGGCGATCCACTGCAGGCACTGGCAGCGGGAAAGATCGACTTCGTGCTGCATGGGCAACGCCTGGCCGGCGGCTGGAAGCTGGTGCGCACAGCGATGAAGGGACGCCAGGTGCAGTGGCTGTTGATCAAACGCGACGACGAGGAAGCGCGCGATGCCGAAGCAGATGATCTGCTCCAATCCCCCATGCCGAAACGCACATCCGCAGTGAGCAAGCGCACGATGGGCAAGTCAACGCGCGCCGCACCGGCTGCACGATCGGCGACCCGCAAGGCCGATGCGCGTTGGCATGCGCGAGCACTGAACCTGGACGGCGCGCGTGACACGCCCTACCCGCGTGCCTTCAAGCCACAGCTGACCGATCATCGCGACAGTGCACCGGACGGCGAGCGCTGGTTGCATGAGATCAAGTGGGATGGCTATCGCCTGCTGGCCGATCTGCACGAAGGCAAGGTGACGCTGCGCTCCCGCAACGGCCTGGATTGGACCGGTGATTTCCCCGAGGTGGTACAGGCCGTGCAGGCACTGCCGGTGCGGGATGCGCGCCTGGACGGCGAGCTGGTGGTGCTGGACAAGCAGGGGCGCAGCGACTTCGCCGCGCTGCAGCGCGTGATCGACGGGAGTTCGAAGCAACCGTTGCGCTACATCGTGTTCGATCTGCCGGGTGTGGCCGGCGTGGACATCAGTCGTTCACCGCTGCTGGAGCGCAAGGCGCTGCTGAAGGATCTCATCGGACCCACGCCCGGAACCCTGGCCTTCAGCGAGCACGTGATCGACCATGGCCCGCAGGTATTCGATGCCAGCGGCAAGGCGGGATTCGAAGGCATCGTCAGCAAGCAGGTGGATGCGCCCTACGTGAACACCCGTGCACGCAGCTGGGTGAAGGTGAAGCATGAAGACACCGACGAGTTCGCGATTGTCGGCTACACGGCACCGAAGGGCTCCCGGGTAGGGTTCGGCTCGCTGCTTCTCGCCACGCCGGACAACGGCGGATTGCGCTATGTGGGGCGGGTCGGCACCGGCTTCGACGACGAGCGCCTGCGCGCGCTGCACAAGGCGCTGCAGCCGTTGGCGGTGAAGACGCCTGTGCTGCAGCTGCCGGCGCATGTGCCGTTCCGCGCCGCCAGCGTTCGCTGGGTGAAGCCGGTGACGGTGGCGGAGGTGGCCTTCCGTGGCTGGGGCAAGGAAGGCCTGCTGCGCCAGGCCAGTTTCAAGCGGCTGCGCATCGACAAGCAGAAGGAGGACCTGGGAGTGGCCATATCGAGTGCTGAAGCCGGCGGCGAGGTCCAGATCACCCATCCGGAGCGGGTGGTGTTCCCAAGGCAGAAGTTCAGCAAGGGCGACGTGGCGGACTACTACCAGCGCATGGCGCGCTGGATCCTGCCCGAAATTGCCGGGCGGCCCTTGTCGCTGCTGCGCTGCCCGGATGGCGTGGGCAAGGACTGCTTCTTCCAGAAGCACCATGGCCCCGGCCTGGGGGATGCCGTGCACGCGGTGCCCCTGCAGCAGAAGAGCGGCCGCGAGGACTACGTCTACATCGACGATGTGCAGGGCCTGCTGCAACTGGTGCAGATGAACACTCTGGAGCTGCATCCGTGGGGCGCGACCGTGGCCGATCCCGAGCACCCGGATCGCTTGGTGTTCGATCTCGATCCCGGTGAAGGGGTCGGCTGGACGGAGGTGAAAGCCGCTGCGCGTGATGTCCGTGACCGCCTGCAGCAGGTGGGCCTGAAGAGCTTCGTACGCCTGTCCGGTGGCAAGGGCGTGCACGTGGTGGTGCCGCTGCAGCCCAAGGCAGGCTGGGACGAGGCGAAGGCGTTCTGCGAGGCATTCGCGCAGGCAATGGCGCTGGAGCAGCCTGATCGCTATGTGGCGACGATGAGCAAGGCCAAGCGCGGCGGGGTGATCTTCATCGACTGGCTGCGCAACACACGGGGCGCTACCAGCGTGTGCTCGTGGTCGCTGCGTGCACGCGACAGCGCTGGCGTGGCAGTGCCGCTGCGCTGGGAAGAGCTTGCACGCGTCAGTGCGGCCGACGCTTTTCCGATGGCCAAGGCACTGGCGCGCGCGAAGCGGCTGAAGGGTGACCCATGGCAGGGCATCGCGCGGTTGAAGCAGACGCTGCCGCGCATGGACCTGTAGAGCCGAGCCCATGCTCGGCTTGCATGCACATCGACACAGGCAGCCGAGCATGGGCTCGGCTCTACAGGGGCGGCATCACCTTGGATCGCGCGAGGGACGACGGCCGAACCACCAGCCGGCCAGCAGTTGCAACGGCAGTGACGCCAGCAGTGAAATGACGAACCAGAACGGGAAATCCGCACCCGCCGTCCACATGGCGTAGCCACAGCCCAGTGCGACCAGCGACCAGATCGAGAAGCCGTGCGATCGCGGCCAGCAGGGCGCGTAATAGGTGGCAAAGGAAACCCCGGCGATGCCACCGAGCACGCTGAAGGTGAGATCCCAGCCCAGTTGCACGCTGTTGTTGTCCGGCGACAGGCCCAGCAACGGTGGCAGCCAGCTGGCGACGCTGCTGACCAGCGCAAGCGACAGCACGCCGCCGATCAGGGCAACGAGGGACAGGAACAGGGTCTTGAGCAGGCCGGGCATGCGCGCATTGTACGGCGGCCACAGAGTGCCCGCGTTGCCGGCCAGCGGCCGGCACTACCGATGAATCGGCATGGCCGCCGCGTCCGTGGGAGAGGGGGACGGAGCGACGGCGGCCATGCACAGGGGGTCAGGCGGCGAAGTCGAGCACCACGCGGCCTTCGATGGTGCCCGCATGCATGCGCGCGAACACGTCGTTGATGTTTTCCAGGCGGTCGGTGCTGACCGTGGCCGCGACCTTGCCCTCGGCGGCGAACTGCAGCGATTCCTGCAGGTCCAGGCGGGTACCGACGATCGAGCCGCGCACGGTGATGCCGTTGAGCACCATGCCGAAGATGTCCAGCGGGAAGTTGCCGGGCGGCAGGCCATTGAGCGAGACAGTGCCGCCACGGCGGACCATGCCCAGTGCCTGCTCGAACGCCTTCGGCGACACTGCGGTGACCAGTGCACCGTGGGCGCCGCCGATTTCCTTCCTGAGGAACGCGGCCGGGTCGGTGGTGCGCGCGTTGACGGTGACCTGCGCGCCCAGCTGGCGGGCCAGTGCCAGCTTGGTGTCGTCCACGTCCACCGCGGCCACGTTCAGGCCCATCGCGCGGGCGTACTGCACGGCCATGTGGCCCAGGCCACCGATGCCGGAAATCGCCACCCAGTCACCGGGCTTGGTGTCGGTGACCTTCAGGCCCTTGTAGACGGTCACGCCGGCGCACAGCACCGGCGCGATCTCGACGAAGCCCACGTCCTTCGGAAGCAGGCCGACATAGTTGGCATCGGCCAGTGCGTACTCGGCGAAGCCGCCGTTGACCGAGTAGCCGGTATTGCGCTGCGTCTCGCACAGCGTTTCCCAGCCACCCAGGCAGTGTTCGCAATGACCACACGCCGAGTACAACCAGGGGATGCCGACCCTGTCGCCTTCCTTGACGTGCCCTACCCCGCCTCCCACGGCCACGACGTGCCCCACGCCCTCGTGGCCGGGGATGAACGGCGGGTTCGGTTTCACCGGCCAGTCGCCCTCGGCGGCGTGCAGGTCGGTGTGGCAGACGCCACAAGCCTCGATCTTGACCAGTACCTCGCCCGCCCCCGGGCGCGGTACCGAGACTTCCTCGATCACCAGTGGCTTGCCGAACTCACGCACGACAGCGGCCTTCATGGTGGAATTCATGTTCGGATCTCCGTAGTGCGCTTGCCCACAGAATGACGCCGGCGCGAGGCCGGCGCTTTGATCACGATCAAACCTTTGAAGATCCGCGAAGCAGGTTCAGCTGGCCAGCACCGAGGCCTCGCGGGCCAGGCGCTCGATGGCGTCCCAGTCGCGGGTCTGCAGCAGCGCCGGGGTGGTCAGCCACGAACCGCCCACGCACAGCACGTTGGGCAGGTGCAGGAACTGCGGCGCGGTCTGCGCGCTGATGCCGCCGGTCGGGCAGAAGCGCACATCGGCGAACGGGCCGTGCCAGGCGGCCAGCAGCGCGGCGCCGCCGGCCTGCACGGCCGGGAAGAACTTGAAGGTGTCCGCGCCGTGCTCAAGGCCCTGGATCAGGTCCGAAGCGGTGGCAGCACCGGGCAGATACGGCAGGTCGGCATCACGCGCGGCCGCATACAGTGCCGGCGTGGCACCGGGGGAAACGGCAAAACGCGCACCGGCCTGCTTCGCCGCCTGCATCTGCGCGGCGTTGAGTACGGTGCCGGCACCGATCACCGCGTCCGGCACGGCCTCGACCATGGCCTTGATCGCATCCAGCGCCTGCGGCGTGCGCAGGGTCACCTCGATCACCGGCAGCCCGCCACGGAACAGCGCCTGGGCCACTTCGACCGCTTCATTCACATCTTCGGGGGTGTACACCGGGATCACCGGTGCCAGCTTCAACAGCGCGCGCAGGCGCGGATCAGCGCTGGACATCGTCTTGCTCCTTGCCCGCCAGGGCATCGCGGATGCTGCCGGTGCCGGCAGCGCAGCGGCGCATGATGCCATGCGGACCGCGACGGTGCCCTGCTCCGCACTGCGCCGGATTCAGGCCGGGTCGGCCTGCAGCGCCTGGATGCGGCGCTGGTACCAGTCGCCACCGAGCGGATCGAACACCGCCGAGCGCTCCATCTGCGCCTCGTACACGTGTACCGAGATCGCCAGTGCCTCATCGCTGGCATTGCGCAGGGTGTGGTACTCATGCGGGGGGATCAGGCTGCCTGCACTGCCGCAGCCCCCGCGCAGCGCGGCGTGGCGGCGGAAGCGCCAGCGCTCGCCGGCGCACTCCAGCAGCTCGTAGCGGGTGATCTCCAGCTCGCCCAACCACACGCCCTCCACACACCACATGGCATCGTGGTCGTGCAGCGGCGTGCCCTGCCCTGGGCCCCAGCTCATGGCAATCACGCTGTAGCCGTGTTCGCGGCTGTGGTACAGCGGACGTCGCGCGTAATGATCGCTGACCGGCCGATGCACGCATTCGGGCAACTCGATGCGGCTGTCGGTTATGGCTTCCTGCAGCGCCAGCTGCAGGTCGGTCGTGATGCGCTCGGGATCACCGGAGCTCATCGCCGCGTCGACTGCGGCGATCAACCGGTCGCGGCCGCGGAATGGCGGAAACGGAGAAGTCTGCAGGTCCATGCCTCGAATGTAGCGGAGCATGGTTAAGGGAATGTTGGCGTTCGCGCGCGTCGCGTCCACATTCAAGGTGAATACGCGCGGAAGAACGATTCAGATGCAGACGCAGTAGAGCGATCACAATGGAACCTTGCGCAGCAGAACCTGTCGAACACGACACGATTCAGATCCGCTGCGACATTCCGCAACTTCGCGCCCGACGGGCGCAAGGCTAGAATTCTCCGACTTACCTGGTTCTATACATGTCAGTGCGAACTATTAGCGATGCCGCGTTGCCGGCATCGAAGGGCAAGGCTGCCACGATCAACGACATCGCACGACTGTCGGGAGTTTCCAAGAAAACGGTTTCAAGAATCATCAACAACTCGCCGCTGGTGCGCAAGGACACCCGCGACAAGGTCGAGGCGTTGATGCGCGAGGTCGGTTACGTGCCCGATCCTCTCGCGCGCGGGCTGGCATTCCGCCGCTCCTTCCTGATCGGCCTGGTGTATGACGACCCGGGTGCCCAATGCATTGTCGACCTGCAGCACGGCGCGCTGGACGCGCTGCGCGGCACCGGCTATGAGCTGGTGGTGCACCCCTGCGACAGCCAGGATCCGGAATGCCCGCAGGGCGTGCGCCGTTTCGTGCAGCAGCAGAAGCTGCACGGCGTGATCCTGGGGCCGCGTGCGTCCGAATCGGCTGCGCTGGCGCAGACCCTCGATGACATCGACTGTCGCTACGTGCGCATCAACGCGCATGCCTCGGAGGATGAGAACCATGCCGTGGTCACCCATGACCGCGATGGCGCTGCCGCTGCGGCGGGCTACCTGCTTTCGCTTGGCCACCGCGACATTGCGGTGATCACCGGACCGGGTGACCGGCGTGCTGCGCGCGAACGGACGCATGGTTTCCTTGATCGGCTGGCGCAGGTCGGCCTGACCCTGCCCGGCGAGCGCGTGCTGGAAGCGGGCGACACCTTCGAGTCCGGCGTGCATGCCGCCGAACGGCTGCTGATGGGCGAGCAACGCCCCAGTGCGATTTTCGCCGGCAACGACGAAATCGCCGCAGGCGTGTACCAGGTGGCATTGCGTGCAGGCATCGCGGTGCCGCAGCAGCTGTCGATCGTCAGCTACGACGACAGCCCGTTGGCATCGCGGCTGTGGCCGCCGCTGACGTCGGTGCGGCGCCACGTCTCCGATATCGGCCGCACCGCCGCCGCCATGCTGGTCCAGGCCGACGTGCCCGACGCGCCGACCGCCGCCAGCGTGCATCCGCAGTTGATGGTGCGCGGGTCCTGCCGGGCCGTGGACGCCTGAGTGCCCTGCCCTCGCCTGCGCCGCTGCAGTGGCGCAGGCAGGCAACAACGAAAACGGCGCACCCATGTGCGCCGTTTTCAGTGCAAAGCCGTGCGCGTTGTGTGCTTACACGTCGCCGCCGTCGGCCCAGCCTTCGCCGGTGCCCTTCTGGAACACGCGGTCGTCGCCCTGCACTTCACCGGCCGGCAGATGCGCCTGGTTGGCCAGTGCCGCGTAGATCGGGGTGAAGTCCGGCGAGGTCGCCTGCATGAGCTGTTCGAAGCTGTCGATGACGAAGTAGGTCTTCTGGAAGGTGTCGATGCGGTACTTCGTGCGCATGATCCGCTGCAGGTCGAAGCCGATGCGGTTGGGCGCGGCCGATTCCAGCGAGTACAGCGACTCGCCCTTCGACGACACGATGCCGGCACCGTAGATGCGCAGGCCCTCGGGCGTGTCGATCAGGCCGAACTCCACGGTGTACCAGTACAGGCGGGTCAGGTTCTGCAGCGCATCCGGACCGATCGCATGCGCTTTGACGCCGCCGCGGCCGTACGCCTCCATGTAGTCGGCGAACACCGGGTTCATCAGCAGCGGCACGTGGCCGAACAGATCGTGGAACAGGTCCGGTTCGGCGATGTAGTCGATCTGGTCCGGGCGGCGGATCCACCAGGTCACCGGAAAACGGCGGTTGGCCAGATGGTCGAAGAAATCCAGTTCCGGCAACAGGCCTTCAACCCCGACCAGGGTCCAGCCGGTGGCGGCGCCGAGCACTTCGTTGAGCTGGTCGAAGCGCGGAATCATGTGTGCGCTCATGCCCATTTCGTCCTGCGCATCCAGGAACTCCTGGCAGGCACGGCCGACCAGCAGCTCGCGCTGGCGCTGGTACAGCGTGCTCCAGGTTGCGTGGTCGTCGGCGCTGTAGGTGTCCCATGGCTGCTCGACGAGCGCGGTGGTATACACCGGCACGTAGCCCTTGTCGGTCTGCTGGTGTTCGACGCGGCGGGGCTGGGCGAGGTCCATGCGGCACTCCTGGATGGGATACCCACGATGCTAGGGCAGGGGACGCGCAACAGGGTTGCAAAAGTTGCGCCGATTGGCCTTGTTGGCGCAATATCCTTGCGTACTCACCATGTTGCGGGGCAACAATGGCCGGAGAAGTCCAGTTCGATCGCACGGATATACGCCTGCTGGCCGAAATCCAGCGGGATGGGCGCGCCACCAACGCCGAACTGGCGGCGCGGGTGAATCTCTCGCCTTCGGCCTGCCTGCGGCGGTTGCAGCGGCTGGAAAGCGAGGGCGTGATCGTCGGCTATGGCGCGCGGCTGGAGCCACGGCAGCTGCGGCTGGGCCTGCAGGCCTTCGTGCGCGTGCAGCTGGAAAAGCACGACCAGGCCGCCATCGGCCACTTCGTGGACAGCGTGCAGGCGTGGGACGAGGTGGTGGCCTGCCACGCGCTGACGGGCGACATGGACTACCTGCTGCACGTGTACGTGCGCGACCTGGAGCACTTCTCGCGCTTCCTGCTGGACCGGCTGCTCAATGCCGGTGGCGTGGCCGATGCCAATTCCAGCTTCGTGCTGCGCACGGTGAAGGGCTTCCAGGCGTTGCCGCTGTCGCAGCTGGAGTCCTGAGCGACCACCGGGCGGGCCCGGTGGCCTGGCTTCAATGGATCAGCACTTGTCCTTGCGGCCGATCAGCTTGCCAAGGCGCGAGGCTTCCTCGCACTTCGGCGCGGCCACCGGTGCCGGTGCGGCAGCTGCGGCGCGCGCGCGCTGCAGCTGCTGGATCTTCGCGCGGATCTGCGGCATCGCTGCCATCGCGGCCTTTTCGCCTTCCAGGATCGCGGTGCCACGCTGGCTGAAATCGGCGGCACCGATGTCCAGTACCTTCGGGCGGATGACGATGTCGGCGCGCGCCAGTTCCTGCTCGCCCAGGCGCTGGCCCATGATCGAGATGGACTGGTTGACGATGCCCAGCATGTCGGTCGGCGCTTTGCCGCTGGCCTTGCTGGAGATGTCGACGGCGATCACGAAGTCGGCGCCGAGCTGGCGGGCAGCGTCCACCGGTACCGGGCTGACCACGCCACCGTCGATGTAGTTGCGGCCGCCGATCTTCACCGGCTCGAACACACCGGGGATGCTGCTCGACGCGCGCACGGCCTGGCCGACATTGCCGCGCACGAAGATTGCGCGCTCGCCGGTTTCCAGCTGGGTGGCGACGGCGGCGAACGGCTTTTTCAGGCGCTCGGCAGGACGGTTGGCAACCTGTTCGTTGACGTAGTCCTGCAGCTTCTGGCCCTGCACCAGGCCACCGGAGAACAGGCGCACATCGCGGATGCTGGCTTCATCAAGCGCCACGGCCCTGCTCTGCATCTGGAAGGCATCCATGCCGCTGGCATACAGGGCGCCGACCACGCTGCCGGCGCTGGTGCCGGCGACCACGGCCGGCTCGAAGCCGTTGGCCTCCAGCATCTTGATCACGCCGATATGGGCAAAGCCTTTGGCCGCGCCGCCGCCCAGGGCGATGCCGATCTTCACCGGCTTGGCCTGCGGGACCACGGTCGGCGCAGGCGGTGGCGTGGGGCGGACCGGGTCGCCACCGCAGCCGGCCAGCAGGCCGATCAGGGCGACAGACAGCAGCATGCGGGGGCGGAACAGGCTCATCGGCAGTGCGCGCACGGCGCCGGATTCAGGAAAGGGCGCCAGCATACCGAAGCCGTGGCGGGGCGGGCAGGGTGGGAAATATCGCCCATTCATAAAGGTAGTGCCGGCCGCTGGCCGGCAACCATAGGGAAACCTGGCAACGGTCCATGGGGCTGCCGGCCAGCGGCCGGCACTACCGGGATGCGTGCCAAGGTCCATGAGGTTGCCGGCCAGCGGCCGGCACGACCGGAGGCGGTCAGAAGCGGTTATCGCCATCCAGCATCCGGCCCAGGCCGCCCAGCACCGAGCCTTCGCCGCGGTTCTGGCCGCCGCCCTGCGGTGCGGCCATCCACATGCGGCCGGCCAGGCGTGAGAACGGCAGCGACTGCAGCCAGACCTTGCCGGGGCCGGTCAACGTGGCCAGGAACACGCCTTCGCCGCCGAACAGCATGCTCTTGATGCCGGCCACCCGACGCACGTCCATGTCCACCGTCGGGTGGTAGGCCACCACGCAGCCGGTATCCACGTCCAGGCGTTCGCCGGCGGCCAGCTCGCGCTCCACCACGCAGCCGCCGGCGTGGATGAACACCCAGCCGTCGCCCTCCAGTTTCTGCATGATGAAACCCTCGCCCCCGAACAGGCCGGTCATGATCTTGCGCTGGAACTGCACGCCGATCTGCACGCCGCGCGCGCCGGCCAGGAAACTGTCCTTCTGGCAGATCAGGCGGCCGCCGTGCTGGTCCAGTTTCATCGCCAGCACCGTGCCGGGGTAGGGCGCAGCGAAGGCGACCTTGCCCTTGCCATGGCCGCTCTGGGTGTAGACGGTGGCGAACAGGCTTTCGCCGGTCAGTACGCGCTTGCCGGCAGCCATCACCTTGCCCATGAAGCCGCCGCCCTGGTCGCCATTGGCGGCGCCGAACACGGTATCCATCTGCACCGTGGCGTCCTTGAACATCAACGCGCCGGCCTCGGCAATGGCGCTCTCGCCGGGATCAAGCTCGATTTCCACGAACTGCATTTCATGGCCGACGATGCGGAACTCGATGTCGTCGGCGCGGCCGCTGGCGGCGGCGGGGACCGGGGGCGGGGTGTGGGGCATGCCCGGGGCCGCGGATTGCAGTTCGGGCACTTCGGCAATCGAGGTCCATCCGCTCATGCCCTGGCACCAGGCCAGCGCGCGCGGGTTGGCCTGCGCGTAGCGGCGCGCGGCCGGGTCATCGAGCGGTCCGATTCGGTCGGCCTGGGCCGAGGCATGGAAGTACCACTGGGTCATTGCGGCGGCTCCGCGGCGCTGGAAAACCCCGAGTCTAGCGAGCGCCCCGGGGGGCAGGGCGACGGGGCCATGAACGGCCGGCATTTGCGGGGCAGGTGCTGTATTGCAACAATTATCTGGTAGCGCCGTTTTACCACCCCTCCAAACACAGCCTACCGCCATGTCCCCGACCCGCACTTCCCGTGGCCGCCCTCTGGTCGCGCGCCCTCTCGTTGCCGCTCTTTCCGCCCTGCTGCCGTTGGCAGCCGCCGCCCAGGAAACCCCTGCCGCCAAGGATCCGGTTGCCCTCGACACCCTGCAGGTCACCGCGCAGCGCCGTGTCGAGAACGCCAAGGACGTACCGGTCGCAGTCAGCGCGATCCAGGGCGAGAAGCTGGATGTACTCGGTTCGGCCGGCGATGACATCCGCTTCCTGGCCGCACGCGTGCCCAGCCTCAACATCGAGTCGTCCTACGGCCGTGCCTTCCCGCGCTTCTACATCCGCGGCCTGGGCAACACCGATTTCGATCTCAATGCCTCGCAGCCGGTGTCGCTGGTATACGACGACGTCGTGCAGGAAAGCCCGCTGCTGAAGGGCTTCCCGCTGTTCGACCTGGCCAACGTGGAAGTGCTGCGTGGCCCGCAGGGCACCCTGTTCGGCCGCAACACGCCGGCCGGCGTGGTCAAGTTCGACTCGGCGCGTCCGTCGCAGGATGCCGATGGCTACCTCCGCGTCGGCTATGGCAGCTACAACAGCTGGAACGTGCAGGGCGCCTACGGCGGCCCGCTGACCGACCGCTGGTCGGCACGCGTCTCGGCGATCTACCAGCGCCGCGACGACTGGGTCGACAACACCCGTGTCGGTGCTCCCAACAGTGGCTTCGAAGGCTACGACGAAGCCGCCGGCCGCGTGCAGTTCCTGTACGAAGGCGATGACTTCGAAGCGCTGTTCAACCTGCACAAGCGCAAGCTCAACGGCACCGCCCGCCTGTTCCGCGCCAACATCATCCAGAAGGGTGGCAATTCGCTGGTCGAGAACTTCGACCGCGACAAGGTGGCCAACGACGGCGTCAACTTCTCCGACCTGGAGACCTGGGGGGGCAGCGCGCGCCTGCAGTGGAACCTCGGCTCGGTGACCCTGCACTCGATCACCGGCTACGAGACCGCCGAATCGCTCAACCGCGGTGACATCGACGGTGGCTACGGTGCGGCCTTCCTCGGGGCCGGCAACTACGGCCCGGGCCTGATTCCGTTCTCCTCGGAGTCGGCTGATGGCCTGCCGCACCATCGCCAGTGGACGCAGGAAGTGCGCGTCGAGTCCAACGAGTGGGGCCGCTTCGACTGGCAGGCCGGCGTCTTCTACTTCGATGAAGACGTGACCATCAACAACTTCAACTACGACTCGCTGGCCCCGGGTAATCCGCAGACCGGCCATGTGGTGCAGAACCAGCGCAACAAGGCCTGGGCGGTGTTCGCTTCGGGTGACTTCGACGTCACCGACCGCTTCAAGCTGCGTGCCGGCGTGCGCTACACCCAGGACAAGAAGGACTTCAGCGCCAGCGTGCTGCAGGCGGTTCCGTTCGGCACCCCGGTCAGTGGCCCGTACCTGGCCAACACCGACGTCAACGACGTCAGCTGGGACCTGAGCGGCGTCTACAAGCTGACCGACGACATCAACGCCTACGCCCGCGTGGCCAAGGGTTTCCGCGCGCCGTCGATCCAGGGCCGCCTGGCCTTTGCGCCGGGTCTGTCGCAGGCCGATTCGGAGAAGGTCATCTCGTACGAGGCCGGCATCAAGGCCGATCTGTTCGAGCGCCGCGCGCGCCTGGGCCTGAGCGTGTTCCGCTACGACGTCGATGGCCAGCAGCTGATCGCCGTGGGCGGTTCCAACAACACCGCCACCCTGCTCAACGCCGACAAGACCATCGGCCAGGGCGTCGAGCTGGACCTGGAGGCCTACCTGGCCGACAACGTCCTGCTGACCTTTGGCAGCAGCTACAACGACACCGAGATCAAGGACAAGAACCTGGCGGTGGCGATCTGTGGCGGCGGCTGCACCATCACCGACCCGACCACGGTGATCAACGGCCAGACCTACGCGCTGGTGAACGGCAACCCGCTGCCGCAGGCGCCGAAGTGGATCCACAACGCGACCCTGCGCGTGGGCTTCCCGCTCAGCGATGGCAGCGAGCTGTACGCCTACACCGACTGGGCCTACCGCAGTGCGGTGAACTTCTTCATCTACGAGTCGCCGGAATTCCGCGGCCGTAGTTCGCTGGAAGGCGGCCTGCGCCTGGGCTACAACTGGGGTTATGGCCAGTACGACGTGGCGGTGTTCGGCCGCAACCTGACCAACCAGACCCGCGTGGTCGGTGCGATCGACTTCAACAACCTGACCGGCTTCCTCAACGAGCCGCGCACATGGGGCGTGGAGTTCACCGCGAAGTTCTGATGCGGTGGCTGCGGTAGTGCAATGAAGAAGGGCCGGCGCAATGCCGGCCCTTCTGTTTCCTGCTTTCTGTAGAGTCGAGCCATGCTCGACTGCCATGAGCCGAGCATGGCTCGGCTCTACAGAGGCATGGCTTACAGCGCGCTCTGCGGGCGCACCTTCAGCACCGCATTCTCGGTGGCGCAGTCGCGGCTGGAGTGCCGACCGGCCTTGCGCGCCGCCTCGATCTCCTTGCGTGCGGCCAGCAGGTCCTTGTTGAACGCCGCGTTGTCGTGCAGGCGGGCCACGGCGGCGGCGCCCATGAAGCGGCCTTCGAGGATGTCGCTCTGCCAGTGCACGTTGCACACCAGGCGGCTCTCGCCGTAGTTGCGGCCGCGGGCCTGGATGGCATCGGCGCGGTCCGGCGCGATCTCCGACAGGATCAGTGCCCAGGCCCAACCGATCGAAGTGTGGCCGGACGGGTAGGAACCATTCCTGCGCAGGCCGTCCTCGTCCTTCGGCGAGCAGGTCGGCTCACCGTTGACCATGAACGGGCGCGGGCGCTGGTAGTGGTTCTTGGCCGCCTTGGTGGCGGCGCTGGCGTCGATCCGGCTGCGCTCCAGCAGTCGATACAGCGCCGGAGTCTTCACCGCATCGACGTCGATGTCGGCGGCGCAGGAGAAGTGGTTTGCACCTTCGGGGAAGCCGAGTTCCGCATCGACGCCGGCCTGGGCGAAGCGCGGGCTGCCACGCAGCGCGCGGGCTTCACGGCTGACCTGTTCGTCCAGGGCGAGGGCGGCCGAACCGGCCACCGGCGGTGCCGGCACCAGATCGAGGCTGGCCGGAACAGCGCTCTTGTCCAGATAGCCCACGGCCTTGGTGGTGATGTTGGCTTCGACGGCGGTCGGTTTGGTGGCCGTGGCAGCACAGCCGGCCAGGGCCACGGCAACGGCGAGGCCGAGCAGCGGGCGGGCGGGGTGGGAAATCAGCGACATGGACGGGCTCCGGAGGAAAAACACCGCGTCATGATCGCAGCCCGTATGCGGCACCGCAGTGGCCATCGGTCATACGGCCAGACCCGGCATGGTCATCACAGGAGATGAAGGAAGAACGTCATCGAAGCGTGCCAGTCTGCTGAATCCGGGCGCAGCGCACGGACTTTCACGCGCCTGCACCGCGAGCATCGACACAACGGTGGTCGAGATGCCGTCCAGTTCCAGCCGGGTCGGGGGGATCCGAAGACAGAGGGAGAGAAGCGATGCGCAGCACCGCAACAGGAAGTACCGTCCTGGCCCTGCTCCTCGGGCTGGCAACCGCCCCGGCGCAGGCCGCCGATGTGGTCGGCGTGGCCTTCGTGCATGGCACCGGCGCGCAGACCAATGCCACCCAGGACTACTGGCAGCCGGCGATCATCGACACCGTGCGCCAGGGCCTGCCCAACAGCAGCAACTACGTCGTCATCAACTGTGACTTCACCCAGTACATGTGGAAACCGGAAGCGGCCGGCTGCCTGGCCAACCAGCTGACCAGCTTCATCGACAGCCGTGGCATCACCCAGCTGGTGGTGATCACCCACTCCAACGGCGGCAACGTGATGCGCTGGATCCTGTCCAATCCGACCTACGACAGCCGCTATCCGAAGATCATCCGCACGGTGCGCAAGGTCAACGCACTGGCACCGTCTTCGGCGGGCACGCCACTGGCCGATGCGGTGCTCAACGGCAATACCTTCGAAACCTCGCTGGGCTGGCTGCTGGGCTACAAGAACGACGCGGTACGCCAGCAGCAGGTGGCCAGCATGGCCACCTACAACGCGCAGAACCTGTACGGCACGGCCGGTCGCCCGGCGCTGCCCAAGCCGTTCCGCGCGGTGGTCGGCAGTGACGTGGAATCGGCGGTGTGGGACAGCAACAGCTACTGCGGTGGCTATGCCGCCAACGTCGGCCTGGAGTTCACCCAGAACTGGTTGTCGTCCTGCTCCGATGGCTTCCTGGAGTGCAGCAGCCAGAAGGCGGCCGGCACCACCTGGTTCACCGACAAAGCGCGCACCCAGGGCGCAGAACCGCTCAGCCACAACCAGAGCCGGCGCGAGTGCTTCGGCCTCGGCACCCTGCTGCGCAACGACCTGACCCAGTGAGGGAGATGACCATGACGACCCATTCCACCCTGCTGGCCAGTGCGGTGCTGGCAGTACTGTCCCTTTCCGCCGCGCAGGCCGCGCAGCCTCTGCAGGCGGCCCGCGCGGGCGACCAGGTGCCTGCCGCATTGGTGGCCGCGCCGCTGCCTGCCGATGAAAGCGAACACGCGCCGTTGTCGTTTGCCTGGGCGCTGGACCCGGCACAGCCGCTGCAGGCGGCCACGCCATATGCCTCGGTCAGCCGCAGTTACTGGCAGCAGGTCGATGGCACGCAGCTGCAGCGCGGCCTGGACCTGCCGCTGACGGCGCCGGATGCGGTGATCCAGCTGAGTCCGGCCGCAGGAGCCCGCGCGCTGCCGGCCAACACCCTGCAGGTGCGCGACCCGGCTGGCCGCAGCAGCGTGGCCCGCAGTGTCGATGCGCGCGCGCTGCAGGATGCCGGCATGCCGGTGAGTGATGGCAGCAGCATGCTGCGCACCGGCGCGACCAGTGCCGCCGGTGCGTACACCCTGCAGAGCACGCAGGCGCAGGGCCGCTATGTGGTGCAGGTGCTGGAGCCGAACAGCCCGCTGCGGCTGGAGGTGCAGGCCAACCAGGCGCAGGTGCTGGCCGGTGGCAACGTGCAGCTGCAGGCACGCCTGCTGGAAGACGGCGCCACCACCGCGCAGCTGGCATCGCGTCGTGGCGGCCTGGGGGGTGAAGCCCTGCTGGTCGCACCGGATGGCCGCAGTTGGCCGCAGCGTCTGCTGCGCACCACCGATGGCAGCCTGCGCGCGCAGGTGCGGATCCCGACCGACGTCGGCACCGTGCAGGGGCTGTGGGAGCTGCAGGTGTTCGCCCAGGCCGATGGCGTGCTGCGCGATGGCAAGGTGGCCTTCGCGGTGGCACGGCCGACCGCGCGTTTCAGCGGCCAGGCAGCACCGGACCCGTCCAGCCGCCAGGTGGCGCTGCCGCTGCAGGTGGCTGCGGCAGGCCGCTACGAGGCACGCGGCACGCTGTATGCCACGGCCCGCGATGGCCGGATGAAGCCGGTCGCGCAGGCACATGCAGCCGCGTGGTTCGATGGCCCAGGCGCCGGCCAGCTGGTGCTGCCGTTCGGCCAGGCCGCGTTGCCGGCCGGTTTTGGCGCACCGTACGAGCTGCGCGACCTGCAGCTGCAGGACCAGAGCCGGATGGCACCGATCGAGTCGCGCGCGCTGGCGTTGCGGTTCTGAGCACGACGGTGGCGGGCCGGGATATCCGGCCCGCTGCATTGCATCCTGTAGAGCCGAGCCGATGCTCGGCTGCTGCTTGTCGTGATCAGGAGCAGCCGAGCATCGGCTCGGCTCTACAACGGCATGCCGATCACCCCGCGTATGCGGTCAGCCGGCCTTCCTGCTCGCAGACGGTGATCGCGCCGCCGAACACCGCCGACAGCGGTTCGTTGCGCAGCAGCTCGGCGCGGGTGCCGTCGGCCAGCACGCGGCCATCGCGCAGCAGTACCACGCGCTCGATCTCGGGAATGATCTCTTCGATGTGGTGGGTCACCAGCACCAGGGTGATGCCCTGCTGCGCCAGCACCCGCATGGTCGCCACCAGCTGCTCGCGGGCGACCAGGTCCAGCCCGGTGGAGGGTTCATCCAGCAGCAGTGCCTGCGGCCGGTTGACCAGCGCGCGGGCGATCAGCACGCGGCGGGTCTCGCCAGCGGACAACTCGGCGTAGGCGCGGTCGCGCAGGGACAGGGCGCCGGTCATCGCCAGTGTCTCGCCCACGCGTGCGCGCATATCGGCGGTCACTTCGCGGAAGGCCGGCACCACGTAGCTGGCGAAGAAGCCGGACAGCACTGCCTGTTCCACGGTCAGGCCCGGCATGTCGGCCAGGTTGCTGCTGAGATCGCCGGTGACGATGCCCAGCTGCGATCGCAGCCGGTCCACCTGCCAGCGGTTCTGCCCCAGCACCCTTACCGCCACGGAGCCGTCGACCTGCGCCAGCGGGTACAGCTCGCGGGTGATCAGCTTGATGAAGGTCGACTTGCCGCAGCCGTTGGGGCCGAGCAGGGCGGTGTGCTGGCCCTGTGCGATGCGCAGGCTGAGCCCGTGCAGCACCTTCACCTGGCCGCGCACCACGGTGGCGCGGTCCAGTTCGATCAAGGGGGGCAGCTCCGCAACGGGCGGGGCGGCAGTCATGGTGCTGGCGCGTGGATCAAGGCTCGACAACTCAGGTCCCCAACTGTGAACGGTGCCACGGATGGCGATGCGATACATCGCCGCAGGGATGCAGTTTGCAACGCAAGCGCCCATCATGTCTGCCATCCCCGCGTCGATCCGGAGAGCTGCCATGTCTGATGCCCTGATGTCCCTGTTGACCGGTGGTGTGCTCGGCCTCGGCTGGTGGGCCATGTTGGGCGTGCTGCTGGTCTTCACCCAGATCACCATCTTCTCGGTAACCCTGTACCTGCACCGCAGCCAGGCCCATCGCGGGGTCGATTTCCATCCGGCGCTGGCGCACGTGTTCCGCTTCTGGCTGTGGCTGACCACGTCGATGATCACCCGCGAGTGGGTGGCCATCCATCGCAAGCACCACGCCAAGGTGGAGACCGAGGACGATCCGCACAGCCCGGTCACCCGCGGCATCGGCAAGGTGTTCTGGCATGGCGTGGAGCTGTACCGCGAAGCGCGCGGCATGCGCGCGGACATCGAGCAGTACGGGCGCGGCACGCCGGACGACGCGATCGAGCGCCACCTGTATACCCCGCACGCCACGCTGGGGCCGGTAGTGCTGCTGGCGATCAACGGCGTGCTGTTCGGCCTGCCCGGCGTGGCGCTGTGGGCGATCCAGATGGCGTGGATCCCGTTCTGGGCGGCGGGCGTGGTCAATGGCCTGGGCCACTGGTGGGGGTACCGCAACTACGAGTCGGCCGATACCTCCACCAATCTCACGCCGTGGGGGTTCTGGATCGGTGGCGAGGAGCTGCACAACAACCACCATGCCTTCCCCAGTTCGGCGCGCTTCGCGATGCGGCGCTGGGAGTTCGACATCGGCTGGAGTGCGATCCGCCTGCTGCAGGCGCTGCACCTGGCCAGGGTGCTGCGGGTGGCACCGGCCATGGACGTGCGCCCGAACATCGCCGTGCCCGATGCCGAAACGCTGAAGGCGCTGCTGTCGCACCGCTTCCAGGCGATGACCGATTACCAGCGCAACGTGTTCATGCCGGCCCTGCGCGAGGAGGCCGCGCAGGCCGGGGCCAAGCTGCGCCGCCTGCTGCCACGCCGGTTGCGCCGTGGCCTGGTCAACGATGGCCGCTGGCTGAAGCCGGACAGCCGCGCCCAGCTCAGCGCATGGGTGGCGCAGCGGCCGCGCATCCGCACCCTGGTCGAGTACCGCGGGCGACTGGCTGCGCTGCTGGAAGCCCGTGGCCACGACGCCGCCGAGCGCCTGCATCAGCTGCAGGCGTGGTGCCGCGAGGCCGAGGAAAGCGGTATCGCGGCGTTGCAGGCCTACGCCGCACGCTTGAAGGGCTACAGTCTGGTGGGCGCGTGAGGGCAGGGTACGGGCTTCTGCTGGCGGCGCTGCTGCCGGGTGCGGCGCTGGCCCAGGTCACCGACACCGCCAGCTATCTGCAGCGGATGGACAGCGATGGCGACGGCAGGGTCAGCGAGGCCGAGTACGTGCAGTGGATGCTGTATGCCTTCGACCGCATGGACCGCAATGGTGATGGCGTGCTGAGCGCCGACGAGCTGCCCGGCGGCAAGGGCAGGGCAATCCGCCGCGAGCAGCAGCGGCAGGTGATCGTGCAGCGCTTTCATAAGCAGGATGCCAACGGTGATGGCTTCCTGGATGCGCGCGAGCTGTCCGCGCCGCCGCGTTGAGCGGGCGTAGAATCGCACCATGCCTGAACTGCCCGAAGTCGAAACCACCCGCCGCGGCCTGGCGCCGCACCTGCAGGGCCGGCGCGTGCATGGCGTGATCCTGCGCCGCGCCGACCTGCGCTGGCCGATTCCACCGGAAGTGGCCGAGCTGCTGCCGGGGCAGCGCATCGAGGACATCCGCCGGCGCGCCAAGTACCTGCTGCTGGATACCGCCATCGGCAGCGCCGTGCTGCACCTGGGCATGTCCGGCAGCCTGCGCGTGCTGCCCGGTGATACCCCGCTGCGGGCGCACGACCACGTCGACATCAGCCTGGACAACGGCCGCCTGCTGCGCTTCAACGACCCGCGCCGCTTCGGCAGCCTGCTCTGGCAGCCGGCTGGGGAGATCCACCCGCTGCTGCAGGGGCTGGGCCCGGAGCCACTGGACGACGCGTTCGACGGCGACTACCTGTTCGACCGCAGCCGGGGCCGCAGCGCGCCGGTGAAGACCTTCCTGATGGACCAGGCGGTGGTGGTGGGCGTGGGCAACATCTACGCCGCCGAGAGCCTGTTCAAGGCCGGCATCAGTCCGCTGCGCGAGGCAGGAAAGATCTCGCGAGAACGCTACCAGCGGCTGGCCGACGCGGTGAAGGAGATCCTGGGCTACGCCATCACCCGCGGCGGCACCACCCTGCGCGATTTCATCAGCCCCGATGGTGCGCCGGGCTACTTCGAGCAGGAGCTGCTGGTGTATGGCCGCGACGGGCTGCCGTGCCCGAACTGCGGGCGCGCGCTGAAGCACGCCACCATCGGCCAGCGCGCCAGCGTCTGGTGCAGCCACTGCCAGCGCTGAGCCGGCGACCAGCGGCAGCTGAACGGGCAGGGCGCGTCTCCGCTGCCCGTTAACGTTTGTCTGCCTATCATGGCCGACCTTCCTTCTGTGCCTGACGCGCCTGCATGCAACGACGCGACTTCATCCGCAATGCCTCCCTCGCCCTGGCTGCATTCGGCCTGCCGTCCCTGCCCGCGTGCGCGGCCAGCAGGAGCGGTCAGATGGGCCTGCGCCGCCTCGGCCAACCGCAGCCGTTCGACTTCGCCACCCTGAAGGGCCAGGCGCGCGCGCTGGCACAGGCGCCCTACAAGAGCCACAAGCGGGTGTTGCCGGGCCGCCTGGAAGGCCTCGACTGGGACCAGTACCAGTCGATCGGCTACCGCCAGGACCATGCGCTGTGGGCCGACCAGCCCGGCAAGTTCCAGGCCAAGTTTTTCCACCTGGGCCTGTACTTCCATTCGCCGGTGCGCATGTTCGACGTGGTCGACGGCAAGGCGCAGGAACTGGCGTATGACGGCGCGGCGTTCAACTACGGCAAGAGCGGCATCAAGGATGGCGAGCTGCCGGCCGATCTGGGTTTCGCTGGCTTCCGCCTCAACACCCGCAAGGACACCGACCGCGACTTCGCCGCCTTCCTCGGCGCCAGCTACTTCCGCGCCGTTGGCAAGGAGGGCCAGTACGGCCAGTCGGCGCGTGGGCTGGCGATCGATACCGGCATGGGCAAGCCGGAGGAATTCCCGGACTTCATCGCCTACTACCTGGAGCAGCCGTCGGCCGATTCGGACACGATCGTGGTCTATGGCCTGCTGGATTCGCCCAGCGTGGCCGGTGCCTATCGCTTCGCGATCACCAATGGCGACGTGCTGCTGATGGACATCGACAGCGCGCTGTACCCGCGCAAGGCGATCGAGCGGTTGGGCATCGCCCCGTGCACCAGCATGTACCAGGTGGGTGAGAACGACCGTCGCATGGCATGGGACTGGCGCCCGGAGATCCACGATACCGATGGCCTGTCGCTGTGGACCGGTGCCGGCGAGTGGATCTGGCGGCCGCTGCTGAACCCGCGCAACCTGCGTTTCAACATGTTCGTGGACCGCAACCCGCGCGGCTTCGGCCTGCTGCAGCGCGACCGCAATTTCGACCATTACCAGGACGACGGCGTGTTCTACGAGAAGCGCCCGTGCCTGTGGGTGGAGCCGAAGGGCGAATGGGGCGAAGGCTCGGTGCAGCTGGTGGAGATTCCCACCGTGGACGAGACGTTCGACAACATCGTGGCGTTCTGGAACCCGAAGGAAAAGCCACAGCCGGGCCAGGAGCTGCTGGTCGGTTACCGCTTGTACTGGGGCGCCGAACCGCCGGCGCGCCCGCCGCTGGCGCACTGCGTGGCCAGCCGCACCGGCCTGGGCGGTGTGGTCGGCAAGAAGCGCGAGTACTTCAGCTGGCGCTTCGCGGTGGACTTCGAAGGTGGCGAACTGGCCAGGCTGATCGACAAGGCCGAGGTCGAAGCGGTGGTGGAAGCCAGCCGTGGCCGGGTCGAGATCGTGTCGGCGCGCCCGCTTCGCGAGATCAACGGCTACCGCGCGATGTTCGACCTGGTGCCGCCGGAAGGCAGTACCGAGCAGATCGACATCCGCCTGTTCCTGCGCAGTGGTGGCAAGACCCTCACCGAGACCTGGCTGTACCAGTACACCCCGCCGCCGGCCGGTGCGCCGGAGCGCACGCTGTACTAAGAGGGGGGGGCAGGGCTTGCAGCCCTGCACCTGCTGACGTCAACGTCAACGTCAAAAGCGGGCATTCCGTGGGATGGCGGGGTGGGTCCGGTTGAGGGGGGCGGCGTAAATACGTCCATGTAGCCTCGGTCGCGCCATCCATGGCGCTCACGCCCCCTCAACCGGACCCACCCCGCCTTCGACAGATCGCCGCGATCTGTCGGAGCACGGGGTCGGATCCCGTTGCTGCGCAACGGGCTCTGACCCCAGATGAATTTCGATAGATGAATTTCGATATCTGACAGATGTGCCGACCAACGGTCGGCACCCACCAACAGCCGCGTGAAACTGTCAGAGGTGGGGCGGTGTGGGTGGGCAGGACCGTTGGCGCCATGGATGGCGCCATCGAGCCCCCAGGGACGGGTTTACGGCGTGTCCTGCCCACCCACACCGCCCCGCCATCCCGCGGAATGCCGCTTTGGCTTTGGCCGTTGCCGTTGCGTTGAGCAGGTGCAGGGCTGCAAGCCCTGCAAAAGAACACCCCTTACAGCGGCAGGGGCGCCTGCGCCGGGTCGATCCGCCCTTCACCGCGCGTGATCTTCTTGAACTCCGCGCGGCTGACCGATACGTAGCGGTCGTTGCCACCGATCTCCACCTGCGGGCCGTCCTGCACGGCGTGGCCGTGCTCGTCCACGCGCACGGTCATCGTCGCCTTCTTGCCGCTGTGGCAGATGGTCTTGATTTCCTGCATCTCGTCGGCCCAGGCCAGCAGGTACTGGCTGCCTTCGAACAGCTCGCCGCGGAAGTCGGTACGCAGGCCGTAGCACAGCACCGGAATGCGCAGCTGGTCGACGACCTCGCTGAGCTGCCAGACCTGGGCGCGGGTCAGGAACTGCGCCTCGTCCACCAGCACGCAGCCCATCGGGCCGTTGGCTGCCAGATCCTGCTCCACCCAGCGCTGCAGGTCGGTATCGCGGTCGAAGGCCATGCCGTCAGCGCGCAGGCCGATCCGCGAGGCGACCACGCCGGCGCCGGCACGGTCGTCCAGGCGTGGAGTCAGGATCGCCACCCGCATGCCGCGCTCGCGGTAGTTGTGCGCGCTCTGCAGCAGGGTGGTGGTCTTGCCGGCGTTCATCGCCGAGTAGTAGAAGTAGAGCTTGGCCATCGGCCAATTCTAGTCGCCACCCGGCCCGCCGTCGCGGATCGGCCGTGGCCGGGCGATCACGTGCCGGCTGTCGCGTACCCCGGTGCCAGCAGCGCCGAGGCAACGATGGCCTGGCAGGCGTGGCTCATTGCCCCGATCTGGCCAGCTCCTCGTCCTGCCATTGCCGGTAGGCCACCGGGTCCCAGTAGCGCGCCAACTGGTGCTTTTCCGGTTGCAGCACACGGGCCCCCGCATCGCCACGGCCCTGGCTGCGCATGGCGCCGTTCCAGCCGGCGCGGCTGCCGGTCTGCCGCATGCTGCCGGCCCGCAGTTCACGTTCCAGCCGCGGCGTCGCGGCCGGATCGCCGAACTCGGCATACAGCGCGCGGCCCTCGCGCACCGCGCGCTCGCGCTCGTCGGCGGACAGCGCCTCCCAGAAGCGTTCGCGCTGTACCACCAGCCACTCGGTGCCGCGCTCGGCCGCCAGGTCCATCCATGCATAGCCCAGGGCGCGGTCGGCCGGACCGCCTTGCCCGTTCCAGAGCATGTCGGCCAGCGCTGCCTGTGACAGCTTGTCGCCGTAGCGCGCGGCATTGCGGAAGTCGTTGCGGGCTTCTTCGTGGCGGCCCCGTTCGCGGGCCTGCATGCCGAGCCCACGGAAGCGCAGGTCCGGATGGTAGACGAGGAACTCGTGCGACTGCAGCACGATCGCTTCATAGGCATCCGTGCGCGGCGGCGGGCCGGACCCGGCCGCAGGCACGGCCAGCAGGCCCAGCAGGGTAGCCACCAGCGGGCGGGCGATGATGTTCAAGGACATGGACCACGCTCCTGTGTTCCGGTGTCGACTCAATACCTTACGGCCAGGTGTCATGCAAGTCAGGTCGGCCCGCCGGCACCCCGCTACAATCCTGTCCCCATGCACGGTCTCAATCCCCCCCAAGCCGCCGCCGTCCTGCACATCGAAGGCCCCTTGCTGGTGCTCGCCGGCGCCGGCAGCGGCAAGACGCGGGTGATCGTGGAGAAGATCGCCCACCTGATCGGCAGTGCCCGCTATCCGGCGCGCCGCATCGCGGCGATCACCTTCACCAACAAATCGGCCAAGGAAATGCGCGAGCGCGTGGCCAAGCGCCTGCGCGAGCAGGACGCTGACGAGGTGACCATCTGCACCTTCCATGCGCTGGGCCTGAAGTTCCTGCAGATCGAACATGCCGCCGTGGGCCTGAAGCGCGGCTTCTCCATCTTCGATGCCGATGATGCCGCCGCGCAGATCAAGGACCTGATGCACGGCGCCAAGCCCGATGACATCGAGGACATGAAGAACCTGGTGTCGCGCGCGAAGAACGCCGGGCTGTCGCCCGAGCAGGCGATGGCCGCCGCACGCAGCAACCGCGAGAAGGAAGCGGCCAGCGTCTACGAGCGTTACCAGCTGCGGCTGACCGCGTTCAATGCGGTCGATTTCGATGACCTGATCCGCCTGCCAGTGCAGATCCTGGAAGAGAACCCCGAGATCGCCCTGGCCTGGCGCGAGCGCATCGGCTACCTGCTGGTGGACGAATGCCAGGACACCAACGACGCGCAATACCGCCTGCTCAAGCAGCTGGCTGGTGAGAAGGGCAATTTCACCTGCGTGGGTGACGATGACCAGTCGATCTACGCCTGGCGTGGCGCCAACCCGGAGAACCTGCAGCAGATGGGGCGTGACTACCCCACGCTGGAAATCATCAAGCTCGAGCAGAACTACCGCTGCTCCAACCGCGTGCTGCGCGCAGCCAATGCGCTGATCGCCAACAACCCGCACGAGCACCTGAAGAAGCTGTGGAGCGACCAGGCCGACGGTGAGCGCATCCGGGTCTGGGAATGCCGCAACAGCGAACACGAGGCGGAAAAGGTGGCCGCCGAGATCGCCTTCGTGGCGCAGTCGCGCAACGTGCCGTGGAGTGACTTCTGCATCCTGTTCCGCGGCAACTTCCAGTCGCGGCCGCTGGAAAAGGCGATGCAGCTGCTGCGCATCCCCTACCACCTGACCGGCGGCACGATGTTCCTGGAACGCCAGGAAGTGAAGGACACGCTGGCCTGGCTGCGGCTGCTGGTGAACCCGGACGATGACACCGCGTTCATGCGTGCGGTGCAGTCGCCCAAGCGCGACGTCGGTGCCGGCACGCTGGCCAAGCTGGCCGAGCTGGCCCAGGAAAAGGACATGCCGATGGCGCATGTGGCCGAAACCATCGGTGCCCTGCAGCAGCTCCCACCGCGCGCGGCCAACAGCCTGGCGCGGTTCACCGACATCCTGCGCGACCTGCGTGCACAGATGCGCCAGGTGACGTCCGGCGACATGATCCGCAAGGTGGCCAAGGAATCGGGGTTGCTGAGCGAGCTGCGCCAGCAGGCCAAGGAAGAGGCCAGCTACCAGCGTCGCGCCAACAACATCGAGGAACTGGCGCAGTGGTTCGAGGGCGGCCCGCGCGGTGCAACCGCCGCCGACCTGGCCGGCCAGCTGGCGCTGCTGTCGCGCAGCGACAAGGACGAGGGCGGCAACCAGGTGCGCATGATGACCCTGCACGCTTCCAAGGGCCTGGAATTCCCGTACGTGTTCATCGTCGGCTGCGAGGACGGCGTGCTGCCGCACCAGGTCAGCCTGGACGAGGGCAACCTGCAGGAAGAACGGCGCCTGCTGTACGTGGGCATCACCCGCGCCAAGATCCAGCTGTGGATGAGTTACAGCAAGCTCACGCGCAAGTTCGGCGAGCATGTGCGGCTGAAGCCGAGCCGGTTCTTCGATGAGATCCCGGCCGAGGAGATCCAGCGCGACGGTGCTGACCCGGTGGCCGATGCAGCGCGGAAGAAGGAGCGCGCGACGGCGGGGTTGGCCGCGATCGAGGCGCTGTTCGATTGAGGATCGAAAAGCCACTAAAGTGGTATTCCAATCCGTCCGATTGACGCTTCTGGCCTTGAGCCTGCATCGGGTTAAGACCTAGTGTGAGCGCACCCGAAGTGCGCGCCGTGTCCTTCATCGTGTCCAACGACATCCATCCTGTTCTCACCCGTACCTTCCTCGGGCTGGGCGTGGTCCTGCTTGTTTCAGCGCTTCTGGCCTACGTTGGGGCCAGGCGCTTCCTCGATGCGGCGGTCATTGCCGATGGCAGGATCACCCATGTGGATGCCGTCAGCGTTGATCGCGGTGGTTCGCGCACTTCAGGGGTGAAGTTCCTGTACTGGGTGGACTTCACTACCAGCAGCGGGCAAGTGATGCGGTTCTTCGCAGGTCGTACCCGCCATCGTGCCTACATGACGGGCGATCATGTAGATGTGCTGTACCTGCCGGACCGCCCGGACAAGGCCCTGGTGCGTTCGCTCTCATCACCCTGGGGCCTGAGCGTCATACTGGGATTGGGCGGCGGCCCATTCCTGCTGGCGGTGGGATTTATGCACCTGCCGCAGGCGGCGAGGGCATGGCGGCGCAGGCAGCTCCTTCGCCACGGGACACGGGTGCAAGCCAAGGTCCGGGCGATCAAGCGCGATCGCGGAGTATTTTCGGGGGGAAGGCATCCGTTCGTCATCGTCTGCGCCTGGCGCGATCCTGAAACCACTCGATGGCATGTCTTCCACAGTGCGTATCTCTGGGCCGATCCCCGTGCACAGGTGAGTGGGCGTGAACTGGATGTCCATGTCATGCCGGGCAATCCGCGCTACTACCATGTCGATACCTCCTTCATTCGATCAGCGCCGGCACCTGCACGCTGATCGATCAACCCGGCAGCACCATGCCCACCCTCCTCAGATGTTTTTTTGCTGTTTTTCTTTGCCGTGGGCCTGCTGATCCTTCTGGCCGCCGCCTGGCTGTTCGTGGACGTCCAGCGTTTCGCGCGCAAGGCCGTTTCCGTAACCGGAACGGTGGTGGCCGTCCAGGCAGAGGATGCCCGGTCGGAAATGGAGGGGATGCCCGCACATGACATCACCCTGCATCGCCCGGTGGTGAGGTTCCAGACCGCACAGGGGCAGATGATTCAGTTCACCGCGTCCTTTGCTACCGGGGCACCACTGTACGTGGTCGGCGAACAGGTACAGGTGCTGTATCCCGGCGGCATGCCTTCCAAGGCTCGTATCCAGCACCCGGGATTGCGCTGGGGCGCACCGCTGCTGTTGGCGCTGATGGGCATGGGGTTCTGCCTGATCGCCGCATGCGTCCATCGCCTGTGCGTGCGCTACTGGCCGATCCTGTTCGGCCCGCGTGACGGGGCATGTGGCTAGGCTGGGCATCGTAGTGGCCCACTTGGCCTGAGCGTGCTGCACGGCGGGCGCTGGCGTTGCAAAATCGAGGTATTCCTTCCGGAGCCCACCCATGCATCCCATCGAAAGCGAACGCCTGCGGCTGCGCCGCCTGGAACCAGACCGGGATGCTGCGCCGATGCTGGTATTGCTCAATGATCCAGGCTTCGTGCGCTTCATCGGCGACCGCAACGTGCACAGCGAGGAGCAGGCGCGGGAGTACATCGCGCTGCGGGTGCTGCACAGCTATGCGTTGAACGGGTTCGGCATGTATGCCATCGAGCGCTTGTCCGATGGCGCGTGGCTGGGCAATGCCGGGCTGGTGCGGCGTGATGGCCTGCCGGGGCCGGACATCGGCTATGCGGTGCTCTCGGAATTTGCCGGGCAAGGCTACGTCGGTGAGGCGGCGCGTGCGGTGTTCGCGCATGCACGCGGAGCGCTGGGCCTGCAGGATCTGTATGGCATTACCGATCTGGACAACGTGGTGTCCGGGAAGATCCTGCTGGGCCTGGGCATGCAGGAGCGCGGAGTGATCCAGCTGCCGGGCGTGGACAGCCCGAGCCGGCTGTATGCCACGCTGGGTGCGGCGCAGGTCTGACCCCTGATGTTGGTAGGTGCCGACCGTTGGTCGGCACGATTCAGATGCAGTGCCGACCGTTGGTCGGCACCCACCCCCTCAACCGCGCAGTTCTGCCAGCTGCGCCTGCAGCTCGGCCACGGCCGTTTCCAGCTGGGCCACGCGCTCGGCCAGGCCCGGATCGGCCGCATCGCTGCTGCCACCGCCACTGCTGGCATACTTGGCCGCCAGCGCGGCACCATCCACTTCACCGCACAGCAGGTGCATGTAGCGGTCTTCGCGCTGGCCGCTGGCGCGCGGCAGCACCACCAGCAGCGCGCGCTGCTGCAGGCGCTCGATGGCGTGGCGGGCTTCGTCGATATCCGCGAACCGGTACAGACGCTCGCTGCGCGACACCAGCTCGCCCAGGGTCTGTGGACCGCGCAGCAACAGCAGCGCCAGCAGCACGGTCTGCTGCCGGGTCAGGTCCAGCGCGGCCTGCAGGCGGTGCTCGTAGCGGTCGGCGCGCGAGGAGAAGTGCTGGCGAGCCAGGCCCAGTGCTTCCAGCTGGCGCAGCGCGTGCTGCACGCTGCCGGCGTCGACGTTCATCACCGGCTCGCGGGCGGTCTTCTGGTTGGCGGCCGACTGGGCCGCATTGACCGTCAGCGGGTAGGTGTCCGGTGTGGTTGCCTCCTTCTCCACCAGGCAGCCCAGCAGGCGGGCCTGCACGGCGTCGAGCAGGGGGACGTCGGGGGTCTGGGTGGAATCGGTCATGGCGGCCTCCGGAAGGGCAACGGGTCAACCGCCAAGCATAGCCGTCCCGGGGCCGCCTTTGCCGGTAAAATGCGCCGGTATATCTGATTGCCGGTGAATCCATGCGTCGTCCTGTTTCCCTGTCCCTGACCCTGCTCGCCACTGCGGCGCTGGGCCTGTCCGCCTGCAAGCGCGTGGACGCGCCTGCTGCCGAAGCCGCCGCGCCGGAGGCCCCGGCCGCTGCCGCCAAGGCCGATGGCGCGCGTGATGCCACCGCCAACGACAACCTCAACGCCGTGCTGTGGATGCAGCGTGCGCAGGAGTACAGGGCGATCACCGAGCAGACCTACCGGGCCGCCGCCGATCGCCTGGATGCGGCGCTGAAGGAGGCCCACTGGGACGCACTGGTGCCGGAAGAACGCGGCAACGAGGCCAAGGGCCTGAAGCCGGCCGTGGTGCTGGACGTGGACGAGACCGTGCTGGACAACTCGCCCTACCAGGCGCGCCTGGTGCGCGACGGCAAGGAATACGACGAGCTGAGCTGGGACCAGTGGGTGGCCGAAAAGAAGGCCAGGGCGATTCCGGGCGTGGTTGATTTCGCCAAGGCCGCCAACGCCAAGGGCGTGACCCTGCTGTACATCTCCAACCGTGCCGTGCACCTGAAGGACGCGACCCTGGCCAACCTGCGCGAGCAGGGCCTGCCGGTGGCCGATGACAGCGTGTTCCTGGGCTTGGGCACCGTGGTCGAGGGCTGCGAGCAGGCCGGCAGCGAGAAGAACTGCCGCCGCCGCCTGGCCGGGCAGAAGTACCGCGTGCTGATGCAGTTCGGCGACCAGCTGGGTGACTTCGTGGAAGTGACTACCAACACCAACGAAGGCCGTGACGTCCTGCTGCAGCAGTACCACGACTGGTTCGGCGAGCGCTGGTGGATGCTGCCGAACCCGACCTACGGTGGCTTCGAGCCGGCGCAGTTCAACAACGATTACAGCCAGTCGCGCCAGGCCCGCCACGACGCCAAGCGCGCCGCCCTGGACTACGCACCATGAGCCGCGTGCCACTGCCGCTGCGCGACGACGAGCGCCTGATCTTCGCGCTGGACGTGCCTGACCGCGCGCAGGCGCTGGCGTGGGTCGACCGCCTTGGCGACAGCGTGGCCTTCTACAAGATCGGCATGGAACTGCTCGCCTCCGGCGAGTACTTCCAGGTGCTCGATGAGCTGGCCCGCCGCGACAAGCGCGTGTTCGTCGACCTGAAGTTCTTCGACATTCCGGCCACCGCTGCGGCGGTGATCAAGCGCCTGTCGCAGTGGCCGGTCAGCTACGCCACCATCCATGGTTGGCACCCGGCCATGATGGAGGCGTGCGCGGCCGCCAACAGCGGCGACATGCGCCTGCTGGCAGTGACCGTGCTGACCTCGATGGGGCGCCCCGACCTCGCACAGATGGGCATCGACCGCGAACCGGTGGACGTGGTGGTCGAGCGCGCGCTGGCTGCCCAGGCCGCCGGCATCGATGGCGTGATCGCTTCGGGCCAGGAAGCCGGCCCGATCCGCGCTGCCACCGGCAGCGGATTCTCGATCGTCTGCCCTGGCATCCGCCCCGGTGGCCCGGTCGGCGATGACCAGAAGCGTACCGTTGGCGTAGCGCAGGCCTTTGCCGATGGCGCCGATGCCATCGTGGTCGGTCGCCCGATCCGCCTGGCCGCCGATCCGCAGGCCGCAGCGCGGGCGATCCAGCAGGAAATCGCGTCGGCTCTGGCTGCACGCTGAGCCCACCACCGACGCCGGTCACGCTGGCACCACGAACGCCATCCCGATCCATGCGGGATGGCGTTCGCATTTGTGGGGCTGAATCTGTCGCACGCAGCGCCAGCCACGAGAACTGTGCGCACGTTCGCGCTGCGGGCCTCTCCACTGCTCCCCAATCGATGCACCGGTACGGACCGCGACCGCACCGGTTCCAACCATCGACAGAGGAGTACAGGGAAATGTATCGCAGCACCTCTTTGTTCATCGGCCTGCTGTTGGCCGCGTCTGCCGTACCCGCCATCGCTGCGCCGCAGCTGCGCGATGCGCCGCGCATCATCGGCGGCGAAGCGGCGCCGGCCGACGAGTACCCGTTCATGGTCAGCATCCAGGGCATCTTCGACGGCGATTCGGACCACGACCGCCACTTCTGCGGGGGCACCCTCATCTCGCCCTCGTGGGTGCTGACGGCCGCGCACTGCATGCAGGGCGAAGCGCCTGGTGGCATCGCCGTTGTCGGCAAGGTCACGACCCTGTCCACCGACGCCGCGCCACGACCGTCCAACGTCAAGGCGATCCACGTCCATCCGGCATTCAACAGCGGCAATTCGCTGGAGCACGACGTCGCCCTGATCCAGCTCAGCGCACCGTTGGACGGTGCACAGCCGGTGGCACTGCAGCTGCGGCCCGACGCCAGCTATCTCAAGCCGGGCCGTGAATTCACGGTGATCGGCTGGGGAGACACCGACATCGGCGATGGCCGTGTCTATCCGACTCAGCTGCAGACCGCGCAGGTGCCGTTCGTTTCCTTCACCGAATGCCAGCAGGCCTACGGCGGTGAACTGTCACGTGGAAAGGTCATCTGCGCCGGCCGCGAGGGCATCGACAGCTGCCAGGGGGATTCCGGAGGCCCCCTGCTGCTGCGCCTGCGTGAAGGCTGGACCCAGTTCGGTGTCGTCAGCTGGGGCGAGGGCTGTGCGCTGGCCGGCTATCCGGGGATTTATGCCCGAATCGCCGAAAAACACGCCGTAGATTTCATCGAAGCGGTTTGGCAACGCGATTGATACAATAAAATCAAATACATACATGGCATTACGTGAAGTGTTGCCTTAACTTGAGCGGCAGCGTAGGATCGCCGCCATCCGGTCCTCGGGCCGGACATGTGCCACAACACTGTCCTCCGGCCCCGCGCCGGCTTGAAGAGCCTGTGATCCCCGTGATCCGGGCTCTTTTTTTATCCCGGTGGCGGCGCTGGGGTCAGATCCCTTCTGCCCGCAGCAGAGGAGATCTGACCCCCTTGGCTGGAAACCGTGACGTCCCGGCTTGCCGCTGTCACGTCGCAGGCCGCAAGATGCGGGCCGGTCCGGGGAGTCCGAGTGCATGAGCGTGGCGGTGCGAGGAAAGTCTGCGCGTGGATGGGGGCTGGCGGCCATGCTGCTGCTGGCCGTGGCGGGGTGCCGCGAGTCTGCCAACGATCCGGCCAGGCCGGCGGCCGAGCCGGTGGCTGCAGTACAGGCGATGGCGTTGCGCCTGGCCGAAGATGATCTGGTCGGCTACGCAAAGCTGTCGGTGCCGCCGGGCCAGTACCAGCGCCTGCAGCAGGCGTGGGTGGAAGGCCACAGCCAGTGGCCGCTGACCGAGCTGCCACTGGGCGACCAGCTGCTGCCGATGCTGGCCGCACTGCGCAAGCCCGATGCCAGCGCCGAACTGCAGCGCAGCTTCGATCGCCAGCTGGCTGGCCAGGCCGGCGCCGTGCGCCAGGCCGCACAGTCGATGGGCAGCTTCGGCGTGCAGTACCTGCGCCACCAGAAGGGCTACACGCCCAGCCAGCAGGCCCACTACATCGCCCTGGTCGAGACCCTGGCGGGGTGGGCGCAGGCTGCCCCGATCAGCGACCGCGCACGTGCCCGCAGCACCATCGCCGCGCTGGTCGGCGCCGCCAGCAAGGTCGGCTTCGAGGATGAAGCCGGCCTGCAGGCGGCCGGCATGGAAGGCAGCCTGCAGCAGCTGGCGCCGTTCATCCACACCCTCAAGGCGGTGCTGGGCAGCTACGGACTCGGCGTGGACGACGCGCTGCGCAGCGTGCGCGGCGAACTGCTGTCGGTGGAAGGTGACAATGCGCTGGTGCGCCTGCACTACGACCTGGCCGGTCGCGAGATGACCCTGCAGCTGCCACTGAGCCGGCGCGAGGGCCACTGGTACCTGACCCGCACCCTGGCCGACACCGACGCGCTGCTGCGCAAGGCCGATGCGGCCCGCGCGGCTGCGTCGCCAGCACCGGCCGAAGCCCCCGCCGAGGGTGGGGAAGCGGCAACACCGCCGGCTAAGCCATAATGGCGCCGATGTCGAAACAGAACCCGCTGCCGTTCCCCGGCGAAGAATCCCAGTCGACGCCCGCCGATACGGTGCCGGCGTCCCCCTCGACCGGTACTGGCCCGAACCCGGTACCGCCGCCCGCGCACGCGCGTCCGGCCGGCCGCCGTCCTCTGTGGGCCCGACTGCTCGGTCGCCTGGTCGAGCCGTGGCTGTCGCTGAAGATCGAACCGGAAGACCCGGGCCAGTACAACGATGGCCGCCCGGTCATGTACGTGCTGGAAGACTACGGCCTGTCCAACGCGCTGATCCTGGACAAGGCCTGCCGCCAGGCCGGCCTGCCGTCGCCGCTGGTGCCGCTGGCCGGTGATCCGACCGGCCGCAAGCGCGCCTATCTGGCGCTGTCGCGGCGCAGCTCCAGCAACTCGCTGATTCCCGAGCAGCGCGGCGCCAAGACCCACTCCGATTCGCTGGCCAAGGTCCTGCAGGCGCACCGCGTGCGCGATGACCTGGATGTGCACCTGGTGCCGGTGTCGATCTTCGTCGGCCGCGCGCCGGACAAGCAGAGCGGCTGGTTCGCGGTGCTGTTCTCGGAAAACTGGGCGCTGGTGGGCCGCTTCCGCCGCCTGCTGGGGTTGCTGCTGAACGGGCGCAATACCATCGTGCGCTTCGCCCCGCCGATCTCGCTGCGCAGCACCGTCGACGAAGGCTTGGAGCCGGAGCGCACGGTCCGCAAGCTGCAGCGCGTGCTGCGCACCCATTTCCGCCGCATCCGTGAATCGGTGATCGGCCCGGACCTGTCGACCCGGCGCCTGCTGGTGGACCAGGTGCTGGCCGCCGAGCCGGTCCGCGAAGCGATCGCCGCACAGGCCAAGCGCGACAACTCGAAGCCGGCCGATGCCTGGAAGAAGGCACACGCCTACGCCTGGGAAATCGCTGCGGACTATTCCAGCCCGGTGGTGCGCTCGGCCAGCTTCATGCTCAGCCACGTGTGGAACCGCATCTATGCGGGCGTGCTGGTGCACCACCTGGACAAGTTCAAGGCCGCCGCGCCGGGCCACGAAGTGGTCTACGTGCCCAGCCACCGCAGCCACATGGACTACCTGCTGCTGTCCTACCTGCTGTACGACCGTGGCATCGTGCCGCCGCACATCGTCGCCGGCATCAACCTGAACCTGCCGGTGGTCGGCACCCTGCTGCGCAAGGGCGGTGCGTTCTTCATCCGCCGTTCGATCCGTGGCAATGCGCTGTACTCTGCAGTGCTCAGTGAGTACGTCGCGCAGCTGGTGGCCGGTGGCTATTCGCTGGAGTACTTCGTCGAAGGCGGCCGCTCGCGTACCGGGCGCCTGCTGCAGCCCAAGGGCGGCATGATCTCGATGACGCTGCGTGCATTCCTGCGCCAGCCGCGCAAGCCGGTCCTGTTCCAGCCCATCTACATCGGCTACGAGAAGCTGATGGAGGGCGGCAGCTACCTGGACGAACTGTCCGGCCGGCCGAAGGAAAAGGAGTCGATCTGGTCGCTGCTGTGGGGCATCCCCAAGGTGCTCAAGCAGAACTACGGCCAGGTGGTGGTGAACTTCGGCGAGCCGATCGCGCTGAACGACGTGCTGGCCGAGAAGGCCCCGGAGTGGAAGGGCGAGGCGGTGTCCGAGGACGAGAAGCCAGCCTGGCTGTCGACCACGGTGGATACGCTGGCCGAACGCATCCAGGTGCGCATCAACGGCGCTGCCGACGTCAACCCCATCAATCTGCTGGCGCTGGCCCTGCTGTCCACGCCGAAGCACGCGATGGGCGAGGCCGACCTGATCGCGCAGATCGAGCTGTGCAAGACGCTGCTGGTCGAGATGCCGTACTCGGACCGGGTGACGGTGACCCCGCACTCGCCGGAGCGGATCATCGCCCACGCCGAGGAGATCAACGTCCTCACCCGCATCAAGCACCCGCTCGGCGATGTGCTCAGCGTCAGCGGGGACACCGCGGTGCTGCTCAGCTACTTCCGCAACAACGTGGTGCACCTGTTCACCGCCTCGTCGTGGGTGGCCTGCTGCTTCCAGAACAACCGCCGCATGAGCCGTACCGGGCTGGTCCAGCTGGGCCGCACGGTATATCCGTTCCTGCAGGCCGAGCTGTTCCTGCCGTGGAGCGAGGACGAGTTCGCGCAGCGCATTGACCGCACCATCGACGTGTTCGTGCGCGAAGGCCTGCTGCAGAACGTCAACGATGACGACGGCGGCATCCTGGCACGCAACACCGGGCAGACCGACGAGGTGTTCCGCCTGCGGGCGATCGGCCATTCGCTGCAGCAGGCGTTCGAGCGCTACTACATCGCCATCTCGGTGCTGGTGAAGAACGGCCCGGGCGTGCTCGGTGCGGCCGAGCTGGAAAGCCTGTGCCAGCAGGCCGCGCAGCGCCTGAGCCTGCTCTATGCGCCGGCCGCTCCCGAGTTCTTCGACAAGGCCCTGTTCCGCGGCTTCATCCAGAAGCTGCGCGAACTGCGCCTGGTGTGGCCGGACGAGAACAGCAAGCTGCTGTTCGATGAACGCCTGGATGCCTGGGCCAAGGACGCCAAGTTCATCCTGGGGCGCGAGCTGCGCCACACCATCGAGCGGGTCAGCCCTGAAGCAGCGCGCCCGGACGAGCCTGCGCCGCAGGATTGAAGGCAGCGCCGGCTCCTGCGGTGGGTGTGGACCTTGGTCCACACCTTCCAGCCGTGCCAACCAAGGTTGGCACCCACCAGGACGGTCTTTAGGCCGGCTCGTCGGGAATCTGCAGGCTTTCCAGCCTGGCGATGCAGTCCTTCAACTGCAGCTTGCGCCGCTTCAGGCGCTTGGCTTCCAGTTCGTCCTCGCCGTTGGCCGCCATGCGGGTGATCTGTTCATCCAGCAGGCGGTGCTCGGCGCGCAGGGCGGCGAGGTGCTCGACGATCTCGGCGGGGCTGTAGGTATCCACAGCCTCCGAGCATACACAGCGTTGATGACTGCCGGGAGAGGGGAAACCCGACCCCCGGCCGGGGCGGCTCCGAGCCGTTAGAATGGAACCCATGAGTGCCGTGATTTCCCTTCCCGATCCCCAGCCGCGCGCCGCCCGCGATCCACGCGTGGCCGAGCGCGAGCAGCACAAGCTGGCCAAGCGCCTGCGCCGCCAGGTCGGCGAGGCGATTGCCGACTTCGGCATGATCGAGGCCGGCGACAAGGTCATGGTCTGCCTGTCCGGCGGCAAGGACAGTTACACCCTGCTGGACGTGCTGCTGCAGCTGCAGAAGAAGGCGCCGGTGCCGTTCGAGCTGGTGGCGGTGAACCTGGACCAGAAGCAGCCGGGCTTCCCCGAGCACATCCTGCCGGAGTACCTGGCCGGGCTGGGCGTGCCGTACCACATCATCGAGCAGGACACCTATTCGGTGGTCAGCCGGGTCATCCCGGAGGGCAAGACGATGTGTTCGCTGTGCTCGCGCCTGCGTCGTGGCGCGCTGTACAACTACGCCGAGACCCATGGTTTCACCAAGATCGCGCTGGGCCACCACCGCGACGACATGGTGGCCACGTTCTTCATGAACCTGTTCCACCACGCCAAGCTGGCGGGCATGCCGCCGAAGCTGCGCAGCGACGACGGCAGGCACGTGGTGATCCGGCCACTGGCCTACGTGCGCGAGCGCGACATCGTCGACTACGCGCAGGCACGCCAGTTCCCGATCATTCCCTGCAACCTGTGCGGCAGCCAGGAGAACCTGCAGCGCCGCCAGGTCGGCCTGATGCTCAAGCAGTGGGAAAAGGACCATCCGGGCCGCATCGAGCAGATCGCGCGCGCCATGGGTGAAGTCCGGCCCTCGCAGCTGGCCGACACCACCCTGTTCGACTTCATGGCGCTGGGCCGTCGCGACGACACGCCGCTGCCCGACGCCCATGCCTGGCTGGCCGGCTCCCCGGCCGACGCCGACGCAGATCCCGAGACGCCCACCGTTTAAGGTCGGTCGCCCTTCCTCTTCGCCATCCGGAATTCCATGTTCTTTCGCAACCTGACGTTCTTCCGTTTCCCGACCACCACCGATTTTTCCGAAGTCGATACCCTGCTGCCGCACGCCGTGCTCAAGCCTGTCGGCGCGCTGGAAATGAATTCGCGCGGCTTCATTTCGCCGTTCGGCCGCGAGGAGAAGGAACTGCTGTCCCACCGCATCGCCGAACACCTGTGGCTGACCGTGGGTGGCGAGGACAAGATCCTGCCGGCGGCGGTGGTCAACGACCTGCTCGAGCGCAAGCTGGAGGAGATCGAGGAGAAGGAAGGGCGGCGCCCGGGTGGCCGCGAGCGCAAGCGCATGAAGGACGACCTGCTGCATGAACTGCTGCCGCGCGCCTTCGTGAAGTCTTCGCGCAACGATGCCTTCATCGACCTGCAGCACGGCTACGTGGCGGTGGATACCTCCAGCCGCAAGACCGGCGAATACTTCATGTCCGACATCCGCGGGCTGCTCGGCAGCTTCCCGGCGATGCCGCTGAACGCCGAAGTCGCGCCGCGCTCGATCCTGACCGGCTGGATCGCCGGCGAGCCGCTGCCGACCGGGCTGAGCCTGGGCGAAGAGTGCGAGATGAAGGATCCGGTCGAAGGCGGCGCGGTGGTCAAGTGCCAGCACCAGGAACTGCGCTGCGACGAGATCGACAAGCACCTGGACGCCGGCAAGCAGGTGACCAAGCTGGCGCTGATCTTCGAGGACAACCTGTCGTTCGTGATCGGCGACGACCTGATCGTGCGCAAGCTGAAGTTCCTCGACGGCGCCCTGGACCAGCTGGAGCATGCCGACGAAGACGGCCGCCGTGCCGAGTTCGATGCCCGCTTCGCCCTGCAGAGCGCCGAGATCCGCCGCCTGTTCCTGTTGCTGGAAGAAGCGTTCAAGCTCAGCAAGGCTGACTGAACAGGCAGCCCGACGGTCGCCGGTCATCCGGCGGCCCGAAGCAGCGCTATGCTGGGCGCATGAGCCGTCTGCTGCGCCGCCTGATCACTCCGACCCCGCCCGCCACCGTACAGCGCGACACCGTTCGCCTGCGCCTGGAGGATGCCGAGATCGAGGTGCTGCGCGTGCGCGATCCGCGCGCGCGGCGCATCAAGCTGAGCGTGGACGAGCGTGGCGCGCGGTTGACGTTACCCCCGCGCGCAAGCCTGGTGATGGGCGAACGCTTCCTGGAACAGCACCGCGACTGGCTGGCGCTGCAACTGCGGCAGTACCAGGGCCAGGGCCTGCCGGCACCGCTGCAGCCCGGCGAAGACGGCGTGCTGCCCCTGCGCGGCGAACTGCTGCCGCTGCGCTGGCAGGAAGGCCGCTACGCGCGGCTGGAGATCGACGCGCATGGCGCCTGCGTGCAGTGGCCGACCCGTGGTGGTGACGCCACTCTGCGCCGCCTGCTGCGCGAGTTCTATGAAGCGCAGACCCGCGCCGACGTCGGCCGCTGGCTGCCGAAGTACCTGCCCACCCTGCCGCGCGCCCCCAGCCGCCTGCGCCTGAAGGTGATGTCCTCGCAGTGGGGCTCGCTGGCCCCCGATGGCAGCATGGCCCTGGACCTGGCCCTGGTGCTCGGTCGTCCGGAAGCGTTCGAGTACGTGCTGGTGCACGAACTCTGCCACCTGATCCAGCCGAATCATTCGCCCGCGTTCTGGCATGAAGTCGAACAACGTTTCCCCGCGTGGCGCGAGCAGCGCGACTACTTCCAGCTGGAAGGGCGCCGCTTGAAAGCCATGCTCCGCCAGCTGCTGTAACTGTAGAGCCGAGCCCACGCTCGGCTGCCGCACGTGGCGCAGATATCCGGCCCTCGCGATCAACAGCAGCCGAGCATCGGCTCGGCTCTACAGAAGCGCGACCCAACCTCATGATCGTGCAGCCCCCACCCACCACGAGGGGCGCAGCCGTTGGCCGAAACCCTCACCCCGCCCGCAATGCCGCCGCGGTCGCCCACCGCGCCGCCACCCGCGGCGCGGTGATGCACACCGCCTGGTCGGTCACCGTTGTCACCGCGCGTTCCAACAGCTGGATATCGGCCTCGTGCTGGCGTGCCACATGCGGGTCCTCGAAGAAGATCGCGCGCTGGCAGCGCCCCTCCAGCACACGGTCGGCAATCTGCGCATCGCCGCCCATCGGGCCACTCTGGTAGCGCGTCACCCACGGCGTATCGCTGGGCCAGCCGCGGCTCCAGGCCAGTTCGTTCAAGCGCTGGCCGGTGGTGCCGGTCGCCACGCGCTCGCCGAACCGTGCCAGCACATCGAAGTGCTCGTCAGCGAAGGCCAGCATTGCCGGCTTCATCGCGTCGTGCGCGATCAGCGCCAGCGTCTGGTGCTGGAAGGCATGCAGATCGTCGGCACCGGCATCAGCGGCCAGCCCGGCGTGGACGCGTTCCACCTCGATCCAGTCACGCGCAGTGGCCACGGTTGAAATGAACGGCTTGCCGTGGATCACGCACTGCCGCTTGAGCGCGGTTGCCTCCGGAAACACCGAGGAAGGATCGACCGGGTCGATCAGGTAGATCGCACCGTCCAGGGTGCGCTCCGGCCCCATGCCAACCACTTCGGCCACCAGTTTCATCAGGCCACCCTCGCGGCCGTAGGGGTAGCGGTGCAGGCCGCCGTAGCCGGCCAGGAAGCCCTGCCGTTCGATCGCATCGTGGGTGCGCCCGACCGCGTGCAGCGATACCCCCAGTTCACGCAGCCCGGCCTCGCTGGCACGCAGCCAGCGGAACAGCGCGGCGCGCGCATCGTGGTGATGGAGACGGTTGGCGGCCAGGCCGATACGCATCGAGCGCTCCGTAGGGACGGGTAGAAGCGGCAGTGTATGTCGGCATTCGCCGATAGGGATGTTTTTCCAATTTTTCTCATTGTCGCGGAAGCGCGCCTCGCTAGCGTGGCTGGCAGCGGTACCGCTGCGCGGCCGTGGTTCCTGCCCGCGAAATGAGGATGTCTACCGTGAATGTCGCCGGCCGCCGCGCCGTCGCCGCTGTCATGGCATCGCTGTTGCTGCCCGGCATCGCTGCTGCGTCCGGCTGTGCGAGTCCACTGCAGGTGGCATGGCGTTCCGATCGGCCGCCGCTGTCATACAACGCGCAGGGCGACCTTGCGGGGTTGGCTGCGGATTACCTGCCGCTGCTGGGCCCGCAGGCAGTGCAGCATGCGCAGCCATTGCCCGCAGCGGTGCTCACCGATGACCCGCTGCCGGCTGGCACCCAGGTGCTGCTGGGCTGGCCGCGCGCACAGCTGCCGACCGGCTGGGTGACCAGCAGCCCCTACCTGGAAGTGCCACAGGTGATCGTGCGGCGCGAGGGTGCAGCGCCAGTGCTGGGGTTGGAGGGACTGCGTGGCCGCAGCGTGGCCAGCCCGGACCGGCTGCCGCTGGACGCATTGCTGGCCGAACAGGCCCCGGGTGCGCAGCTGCTGGCACCGGCGCCGCTGGACCACGCGCTGTCACTGCTGCGCGCCGGGCTGGTCGATGCCGTGGTGGCCAATCTCGCCGAAGTCGAAGCCGCGCTTCGCGCCGTGCCGGGTGACCCTCTGGTGATCGCAGCACCCGCGGGCTTCGGCGATGCACTGGTGTTGGCCGCCGTACCGACCTGTGCCGCGGTGGTCGCTGCCTTCGACCGGGAGCTGCAGCGGGAGGGCGATGCACGTCGGGCGTCGGTTCGCAGTGCCTGGCTGCCGGAACTGCCACGTGCGCGGCCCGCCGGTTCGGCACTGCGCTGGCTGGTGCCGGTGTCGCTGATCCTGCTCGCGCTCATACTGCTGCATGCCTTCGGCTACTGGCGCGTGCATCGCGAGAGCGTGCGTCGCCGGGTGCTGGAGCAGCGCTTGCATGAAGTCACCGCGAACCTGCCGGCGGTGGTCTACCAGGCGCGCCGTTCGGCAACCGGCCACTACAGCCTGGCGCAGATCGCCGGCGACGTGCAGGCACTGTTCGGCGTAGCCGTGGAGACTGAGCGGATCGACCATCTGCAGCTGCTGGCGGCCGTGCATGCCGGTGACCGCAGCCGGGTGATGGCGAGCATCGAAGCGGCCGCGCTCGTACGCGGTCCGATCGACGTTACCTTCCGCACCCGGTCGGCGCAGGGCTGGCGCTGGGTCCGATCACAGGGACGACCGTTGCCGTGCGATGACAGCAGCGTGGAGTGGAGCGGCTACTGGATGGACGTCAGCGAAGCCCAGGCGCGCGCAACGGCGTTGGCCGAGGCGCGCCGCGCGGCCGAGCAGGCGGCGCTGGCCAAGGGCCATTTCCTGGCGACCATGAGCCACGAGATCCGCACGCCGATGAGCACCCTGCTGGGCATGCTGGAGCGGCTGGCTGGCACGGACCTGGATGCGGGCCAGCGGCAGGTGCTGACCACCGTCGGTGACGCAGCGCAGATGCTGCGGCAGATCCTCGACGATGTGCTGCACAGCCAGCGCCTGCAGCCGGCGCCCCTGCAGCTGCGTCCGACCGATCTGGCGGCGCTGGTGCACGCGGTGCAGCAGCTGTTGATGCCCGTCGCGGCCAGCCGCGGGCTGCACCTGTGCAGCGAGATCGACCCGACGTTGCAGCCCTGGTCGCTGGCTGACGGGCTGCGCCTGCGGCAGGTCCTGTTCAACCTGGCCGGCAATGCGCTCAAGTTCACTCTGCAGGGAAGCGTGGTGTTGCAGGTCCGCGTGCTGCAGCAGCGCGACGGCGGCCAGCGACTGCGCCTGCAGGTGACCGACACGGGCGTGGGCATCAGCGTGGAGCGCCAGCAGGCGGTGTTCGCCGCCTATGAACAAGCCGAGACCTCGACCACGCGCCGCTTCGGCGGCAGTGGGCTGGGTCTGTCGATCTGCCGTGAGCTGGCGGCATCGATGGGCGGGCAGCTGCACCTGCGCAGCATGCAGGGCAAGGGCACCACGGTAGGGCTGGATCTGGATCTGGCGGCCTCTGTGGCAGCCAGGGACGCACCAGTGCCCGCGAGGGCTGCGCCGCGGGCGCTGCCGCCGGCGCGGCTGCTGGTTGTCGAAGACCATCCGACCAACCTGCAGCTGCTGGAGCAGCGCCTGTGCGAGCTGGGGCTGCAGGTCTACACCTGTAGCGACGGGCTGCAGGCATGGGAGGCCTGGCAGGCGCAACCGTTCGACCTGGTGATCACCGACTGCCATATGCCGCACATGGATGGCTTCGCGCTGGCGCGCGCGATCCGTCGCGATACCCGCGCTGCCCGTGCTCCGGTGCCGATCATTGCGTTGACCGCCAGCGTGCTGGAACGCACGCGCGAGGCCTGCCGTGAAGCGGGCATCGACCACTTCCTGGCCAAGCCAGTGGAGGCGCACGAACTGCGCGCGCTGCTGGAAGTGCTGCTGTTGCCGGACTCAGTGCGCCAGTAGGCGGACGATGCTGGCAGCGGCGTCGCGGCCTTCGGCCACCGCGGTTACCACGAGATCGGCACCACGCACCGCGTCGCCACCGGCGAACAGGCGTGGATGCGCGGTCTGGAACGGCAGGCGGTCCTTGCCGCCGGCGAGGATGCGGCCATTGGGCTGGCCTTCCACCCCCAGTTCCGCCAGCCACGCCGGCACGCTCGGCGAGAAGCCGAAGGCGATGATCACCACGTCTGCCTCCAGCAGCGACTCACTGCCTTCGATCGGCACCGCGTTCTGGCGGCCATTGGCATCGGGCTCGCCCAGCCGGGTCTCGACCACGGTCACGCCGATCACCTCGTCGTCGGCGCCGGCTTCGATCGACAGCGGCTGCCGGTTGAACAGGAAGCGCACTCCTTCCTCGCGTGCATTGGCGACTTCGCGCGCGCTGCCGGGCATGTTTGCTTCGTCGCGGCGATAGGCGCAGGTGACCTTGGCCGCGCCCAGCCGCACCGCGCTGCGCACGCAGTCCATGCCGGTATCGCCACCGCCCAGAACCACCACACGCTTGCCGTTGAGGTCGGGCAGGGCGATGGTGTCTTCCCAGCCGGCGATCGGCCGGCCCTTCGGGTCATCGCCGCCAACGATGCGGCTGTTCTGCACCAGGAACGGCAGCGCCGGCAGCACGCCCTTCAGGTCCTGGCCGACCAGGCCACCGTCGGTGTAGCGGTAGGCGCCGGTGCCGACGAACACCGCATCGTGGGTCTCCAGCAACTGCTGCACGCTGAGGTCACGGCCGATCTCCACGCCGAGGCGGAACTGCACGCCCATGCCTTCCAGTACTTCACGGCGGCGATGGATCACGTCCTTGTCCAGCTTGAAGCTGGGAATGCCGAACTGCAGCAGGCCACCGATCTGCTCGTAGCGGTCGTAGACCACGGCGGCAATGCCGGCGCGTGCCAGGCGGTCGGCACAGGCCAGCCCGGCCGGGCCGGCACCAATCACCGCCACACTGTGGCCGGTCGGCTGCACCGCGCCCAGGTCCGGGCGCCAGCCACTGGCCAGTGCGGTATCGACGATGTACTTCTCCACCGCGCCGATGGTGACCGCGCCGAATTCCTCCAGCGTGCAGCTGCCTTCGCACAGCCGATCCTGCGGGCAGACCCGGCCGCACACTTCCGGCAGCGGATTGGTGCTGTGGCACAGCGTGGCGGCCTCGTGGATGCGGTTTTCCTGCACCAGCTGCAGCCACTGCGGAATGGCATTGTGCACCGGGCACTTCCAGCTGCAGTACGGATTGCCGCAGTCCAGGCAGCGGCCCGCCTGGTACTGGGCGTCTTCCTTGCCGAACTTGCCGTACAGCTCGCCCCAGTCGCCGGACGTGCGCAGTTCCACCGGGATGCGCTGCGGCATGGTGCGGGGCAGGTCAAGGAACTGGAAGGCGTGCTTGCGGCTCATGGCGGACTCTGTGGTGTTTTCCGGATGCCGGCCAGCGGCCGGCACTACGTGATCCTGGGTTGCCGGCCAGCGGCCGGCACTACCATCAGGCGGCGCGTCGCAGGGTTTCGGTCAGCGACTCGATGCTGGCGGCCTTGGGTTTGACCAGCCAGAACTTGCCGATGTAGTCGCGGAACTCGTCCAGGATCTGCTGCGCCCAGATGCTGCCGGTCAGCTCGCGGTGGCGGCCGATCAGGCGGTGCAGGTGCTGGCGGTAGTTCTCGAAGCCTTCGGCGGAGACGCGATGGATGTCGATCAGCTCGTGGTTGTAGCGGTCGACGAAATCGCGGTCCACGTCCAGCACGTAAGCCAGGCCACCGGTGAAGCCGGCGCCGAAGTTCAGCCCGACCTTGCCCAGCACCAGCACCACGCCGTCGGTCATGTACTCGCAGCAGTGGTCACCGGCACCTTCCACCACCGCCAGCGCGCCGGAATTGCGCACCGCGAAGCGTTCGCCGGCACGACCGGCGGCGAACAACTCGCCACCGGTAGCGCCATACAGGCAGGTGTTGCCGATGATGGCGGTGCTGCGAGCCTCGAAGCGGGCGCCACGCGGCGGACGCACCACCAGCCGGCCGCCGGCCATGCCCTTGCCGACGTAGTCGTTGGCTTCGCCTTCCACTTCCAGGTGCAGGCCACCGACGTTGAACGCGCCAAAGCTCTGCCCGGCGCTGCCGCGGAAGCGCAGTTCCAGCGGCGCCTCGGCCATGCCCTGGTTGCCGTGCGCGCGTGCCACTGCACCGGCCAGGCGCGTGCCGATGCTGCGGTCGGTGTTGTGGATCAGGAAGCGGTGTTCGCCGCCGCGTTTGTGCTCGATGGCCGGGGCCAGCAGGCCATCCATCTGCGTGGCCAGGCTGTCCGGCGATTCGTACAGGCGCTGGGCGGCACAGTGGCTGCCCTCGTAGCGGCTGTCGGCCAGCAGCCGCGACAGGTCCACGCGCACGCCATCACGGGGCGCGGCCTCGATCTGCCGCAGCAGGTCGGTGCGGCCGACGATCTCTTCCAGCGAACGCGCGCCCAGGTACGACAGCCAGCCGCGCACTTCTTCGGCCAGCAGGCGGAAGAAGTTCTCCACGCGTTCGGGCTGGCCGGTGAAGTGGTTCTCGCGCAGGCGCTCGTCCTGGGTGGCCACGCCGGTGGCGCAGTTGTTGAGGTGGCAGATGCGCAGGTACTTGCAGCCCAGCACGATCATCGGCGCGGTGCCGAAGCCGAAGCTGTCCGCGCCCAGCAGCGCGGCCTTGACCACATCCAGGCCGGTCTTCAGGCCGCCATCGGTCTGCAGCAGGGTGCGCCCGCGCAGGTCGTTGGCCAGCAGCGCCTGATGCGCTTCGGCCACGCCCAGTTCCCACGGCACGCCGGCATAGCGGATCGAGCTGACCGGCGACGCACCGGTGCCGCCGTCATGGCCGGAGATGGTGATCAGGTCCGCACCGGCCTTGACCACGCCTGCGGCAATCGTGCCGACGCCGGCATGGCTGACCAGCTTCACCGACACCAGCGCGGTCGGGTTGACCTGCTTGAGGTCGTAGATCAGCTGCGCCAGGTCTTCGATCGAATAGATGTCGTGGTGCGGTGGCGGCGAGATCAGGCCGATGCCCGGACGCGCATAGCGCAGGCGTGCGATCAGCTCGTTGACCTTGTGCCCCGGAAGCTGGCCGCCCTCGCCGGGCTTGGCGCCCTGCGCGACCTTGATCTGCAGCACTTCGGCATTGACCAGGTATTCGGCGGTGACGCCGAAGCGGCCCGAGGCCACCTGCTTGATCTTGCTGCGCTTGGCGGTGCCATAGCGTGCGGGATCTTCGCCGCCTTCGCCGGAATTGCTGCGGCCGCCGAGGCGGTTCATGGCGATGGCCAGTGCCTCGTGCGCTTCCGGCGACAGGGCGCCGAGGCTGATCGCTGCGGTATCGAAGCGCGGGAACAGGGCGCTGGCCGGGGCGACCTCGTCCAGCGGCACCGGCATTGCGGCCGGCACCAGTTCCAGCAGGTCGCGCAGCGCCGATGGCGGGCGCGCGTGCACCGCATCGCAGTACTGCTGCCACGCACGCGGGTCACCGCTGCGCGCGGCGCGCTGCAGGGTCGTGACCACGTCGGGGTTGTACATGTGGTACTCGCCGCCGTGCACGTACTTCAGCAGGCCGCCCAGGTCCACGCCCTGCTGCGCATCCCAGGCCTGCGCGCACAGCTCGCGCGCGTCGGCATCCAGGCGTGCGAAGCCGGCGCCGCCGATGCGCGAGGCGGTGTCCGGGAAGCACATGTCCACAACCTCGGGTTCCAGGCCGATGATTTCGAACAGCTGCGCGCCGCGATAGCTGGCCACCGTACAGATGCCCATCTTCGAGATGATCTTCGACAGGCCCTTGTAGATGCCCTTGCGGTAGCGGCGGCCGATCTGCGACTGCTCGCCGCCCTTGCTGAGCTTGAGGATGCCACGTCGGCCCAGGTCGAACAGGGTCTGGTAGGCCAGGTACGGATACACCGCGGTGGCACCGAAGCCGAGCAGGCAGGCCATGTGGTGCGGGTCGCGCGCGGTGCCGGTTTCGACGATCAGATTGACGTCGCAGCGCAGCCCCAGCCGCGAGAGGTGGTGGTGGATGGCGCTGGTGGCCAGCAGCGCATGCACCATCGGCCGACCGGCCACCGGGTAGCGATCGGACAGCAGCAGCATCACCATGCCCTCGCGCGCGGCCTGCTCGGCCTCGGCACAGATGCGCTCGATGCCGGCACGCAGGCCCTCGTCTTCGCTGTAGGACAGGTCGAGCAGGCGGTTGGCCTGCACGTACTGGTCCATCTTCAGCAGCTGGCGCAGCTTGCGCTGGCTCAGCACCGGCGAGTTGAGGATGACGTGGTTCACCGTCTCCGGGCCGGCATGGAAGATGTTGGTCTCCTTGCCGAGCTGGGTGGACAGGGACATCGCGCAGTCTTCGCGCAGCGGATCGATCGGCGGGTTGGTGACCTGCGCGAAGGCCTGGCGGAAATAGTCGTACAGCGGACGGCTGCGCTGGCTCAGCACGGCCATCGGTGTGTCGTCGCCCATCGAGCCGGTGGCTTCCTGCTCGGTCTCGGCCAGTGGCCGCAGCACCTGTTCCACTTCCTCGCTGCTGAGCTGGTAGAGCTTGTGGTAGCTGCGCAGGGTGGCTTCGTCGAACGGCTCTTCCACCAGCGACGGGTCGATCAGTTCGGTCTGCAGGTAGGTCACGCCCTGCTGCAGCCACTGCTTATACGGCGCGCGGCCGCGGTTGATGCGGTCCACCGCATCCGAATCGAGCAGGTCGCCGCGCTTGAGGTCGATGGCCACCATTTCGCCGGGGCCGAGCTTGCCCTTGCGCACCACGCGCTCGGTCGGCACTTCCCACACGCCGGCTTCGGAGGCGACCAGGAAGTGGCGGTCGGCGGTCAGCATCCAGCGCGCCGGGCGCAGGCCGTTGCGGTCCAGCGTGCACACCGCGTAGCGGCTGTCGCAGGCGACGATGCCGGCCGGGCCGTCCCACGGCTCGCTGTTCAGGCCGTGGAACTCGTAGAAGGCCGCCAGGTCCGGATCCTTGAACTCCAGCGACTGGGTGGCCGGCGGCACCAGGATGCGCAGCGCCTGGATCAGTTCCATGCCACCGGCGACCATCAGCTCCAGCATGTTGTCCAGGCTCTGCGAGTCCGAACCATGCATGGAGATCACCGGATCGAACTCGGCGATGTCGAAGCGCGGCGTCTTCCACACCTTGCTGCGCGCCTGCGCCCAGCGACGGTTGCCTTCGATGGTGTTGATCTCGCCGTTGTGGGCGAGCATCCGGAACGGGTGCGCCAGCGGCCAGCGCGGCAGCGTGTTGGTGGAGAAGCGCTGGTGGAACACGATCGCGCTGGAGGCCAGTTCGCGGCGCTGCAGGTCGGGGAAGAAGCGGCTGAGCTTGTCCGGCAGCACCATGCCCTTGTAGCTGATCGCATCCGGGGTGAGGGTGGTGACGTAGAAGTCGGCATGGTCGCGCAGCTGCTGTTCGCTGTGGCGACGGGCCAGGAACAGCGCCAGCGCGAAGCCGGCATCATCCTGGCCGACGCCGGCATCGACGAACACCTGCTCGATGCGTGGCAGGGTGTCGCGCGCCAGCTGGCCGCAGACGCTGTCGTCGGTGGGTACCTCGCGCCAGCCGGCGACCTTGCAGCCGACCGCTTCGACCTGCGCCTGCAGCTGCGTGCGGCAGGCGTGTGCAGCCTCGGCATCGTGCGGCAGGAACACCAGGCCGGCAGCGAAGCGTGCGGCGACGGCGATGCCGGCTTCACTGGCCAGCAGTTTCAGGAACGCATCGGGGCGGCGCAGCAGCAGGCCGCAGCCATCGCCGGTCAGGCCATCGGCGGCGACGCCGCCGCGGTGGGTCATGCGCGAAAGCGCGGCGATGGCGGTATCAACCAACAGGCGCGAAGGTTGATCGTCGAGCTGGGCGACCATGCCAAATCCACAGGCATCGCGCTCGGAGCGCGGGTCGTAAAGCCCTTGGCGGTTGCGGGGGGCCATCTCTACCTCGATGCGTATAGGGTTGGCGGCGACACTCGTCCCCGCTCATTCCCTGGAGCGCATCGTGAGGCCACCGGATGCCTCGACTAGATCACAGGTTGCTGCAGCGCCGCAATACACGGTTGCAGGTGCAACAGAACGCGCCGGCAACCCCGTGCCGGCGCGCGGTCGAACTCAGCCGCAGCGCACGCCGCTGACCAGGCCCTTGTCGTCCACTTCGATGTTCAGGCGGTCGCCGAGGAACTCCATGGTGGCGACGTCATTGGGCTTCATGACGCGCAGCTGGTGGGCACCGGCATCTTCCTGCGCCTGCTTGCCCAGCGCGTCGGCGTAGGCCTGGCCGACCAGGCTCTGCACCTGGCTGGCATCGCAGGTGCCGACCGGCGGTGCCTCGGTGGCCTTGCCGGTTTCGTCGGCCGGCGCCTTGGCGGCTTCGGCCGCCTGCTGGGCATGGGCAGTGGCCGAATCCTGTTCATCCAGCGCCGGAGCCTGGCAGGCGGTCAGGGCCAGCACGGCAGGCAGCAGCAGGGCGGAGAGCGAACGGGCGCGAATCGGGAACGACATCATGACTCCGGAAGGGATTGTGAAAGCCCGAGCATAGCGGCGAACCGACCCTCACGTGTTTGTCTTCTGTTATCGACAGGTTCGCGGCATCGCGACGGCGACACTGCGGTCATGCCAACCTCCTCTACCCCCGAACGACAGGCCGCGCGCGCGGCCGGCCTGCGCTATGTCGATGACACCCAGCCAGGCATCAGCCGGCGCCGCGCCGGCAAGGGCTTCAGTTACCGCGATGCCGATGGCCACGCGGTTCGCGATGCCGCCACCCTGCAGCGCATCCGTGCGCTGGCGATTCCACCTGCGTATACCGCTGTGTGGATCTGTGCCCACGCCAATGGCCACCTGCAGGCCACCGGCCGCGACGCGCGTGGACGCAAGCAGTATCGCTACCATGCCGATTGGGCGAAGGAGCGCGATGCCGGCAAGTTCGACCGCATCATCGCCTTTGGCGAGGCGTTGCCCACGCTGCGGCGGCGGCTGTCGCGCGATCTGAAGCAGCCCGGCTTCCCGCGCGACAAGGTGCTTGCGGTGGTGGTGGCCCTGCTGGCCGACACCCTGGTGCGGGTGGGCAACGAAAGCTATGCACAGGAAAACAAATCCTACGGGCTGACAACGCTGCGCAACCGCCACCTGGACCTGCTGCGCGGCGGCCGCGTGCGAATGCGCTTCCGGGGCAAATCCGGGCAGTTGCACGAGGTGGTGGTGGGCGATCGGCGGCTGGGCACGCTGGTACGCGGCATCCAGCAGCTGCCCGGGCAGGCGCTGTTCCAGTACCGCGACGACGAAGGCGCGCTGCAGCCGGTGGATTCCGGCGCGGTGAACGACTACCTGCGCGAGGTGATGGGCGAGGACTTCACCGCGAAGGACTTCCGCACCTGGGGCGGCACGCTGGCGGCGGTACAGGCATTGGCCGCCACCGAACTGCCGGAACCGGCCAGCCAGCGCGCGCTGGCCAGGGCGCAGCGCGAAGTGGTCTGCCAAGTGGCGGCACGGCTGGGCAACACGCCGGCCGTGTGCCGCAAGGCCTACATCGACCCGTGCGTGTTTGCCGGCTGGGAGCGCGGTGAGCTGGTCTCGCTGGCCGGCCTGCGCGGCCCGCGGCAGTGGGAGCAGGCCACGCTGAAAGTGCTGCGCCGGGCGCGGCGGCTCAGTCGCAGTCGTCAGCCGCAGTAGATCGCAACGATGTTGTTGGTCCGGCCCTTCTCGATGGTCAGGCGGTCGCCGCCTTCGCTGGCCGGCGGCACCCGCGGACCGTCATGGCGCAGTACCCGTACGTGCAGGCTGTCGCTGTCCACGCGTGCGCGGGCCACGGTGGCGTCCGAGGCGGCCAGGCCCACCGCGCCGCGCACCCTTTCGCTGTGGCACTGGCCGGAAATCACGCCGTCGATCGGCTGCACCTGGGCCATCGGCGTGCTGCTGCAGGCGGCAAGGGCAAAGCAGGCGGCGGCGGTGGCGATGGCATGTTTCATGGAGGCACTCCTTGTTTGATTGCGTGCAGGGTGCGACGTCAGACGTGGTGGCGGAATGAATGCCGTGCACATCGTGGACACGGCGCGCTCACCGCCGCCAACAGCGTGGGTGGAGACACTGCAGAAGCGGCATGGGCCGCCCCCCGGTAGTGCCGGCCGCTGGCCGGCAGCCCCTTTCCCTCCCGAGGAGACCTGCATGGCCACCACCAGGAAGACCCCCGCCCGCCGTAAGGCATCGCCGAAAGTGCGTAAAGGCAGCACCCCGACCAAGGCGGTCGCCGACCCTGATCGCCCGCGCGTGGTGAAGACCGCAACCCGCAAGGCAGCCGCCAGTGATCCACGGGCGGCACGCGTCGCTGCACGGCAGCGGCGCCTGCAGGACCAGGAGAAGGCCAAGGACGCCCGCGCGGCCAAGAAGGCAACAAAGAAGACCGCGACCCAGGCCGGCGCACGCCGGCAGCCGGAGGCGATGCCGGCGCAGCAGCTGGCCAAGCCCGGGCACGAGCACGAACTGGAGCTGGCGCCCCGTTTCCTTGCGCCCGACTACGCGGGCAGCGGCAAGCTGCAGGGCATGCGTGCGATCGTCACCGGTGGCGACTCCGGCATTGGCCGTGCGGTGGCAGTGTTGTTCGCGCGCGAAGGTGCGGATGTGGCGGTACTGCACCTGGACGAGGCCGAAGACGCGGACATCACCCGCCAGCACGTGGAACGCGAAGGCGGCCGCTGCGTGGTGATCGCCGGCGATGTGCGCGATCCGCGTTTCTGCAACAAGGCCGTCAAGCAGGTGGCCAAGGCGTTCGGCGGCATCGACATCCTCGTCAACAACGCCGCGTTCCAGCTGCACTGCGAGCGGCTGGAAGACCTGGAAGACGCGCACCTGCAGGAAACCCTGCAGACCAACATCGGCGGTTACGTCCAGATGGCGCGTGCGGTACTGCCGCATCTGGGCGAAGGCGCCAGCATCATCAACACCGGCTCGGAAACGGGGATCTTCGGCAGCAAGGCGCTGATCGACTATTCCGCCACCAAGGGCGCGATCCATGCATTCACCAAGGCGCTGGCCAGCCAGCTGCTGCCGCGCGGCATCCGCGTGAACTGCGTGGCGCCGGGGCCGGTATGGACGCCGCTGAACCCCGCCGACAAGCAGGCCGAAGACGTGGCGGAGTTCGGGAAGGACAGCGACATGGGCCGGCCTGCACAGCCGGAAGAGCTGTCGCCCGCCTATGTGTTCCTGGCCTCGCCGGCCTGCGCCAGTTACATCAGCGGGGTGATCCTGCCGGTGATGGGTGGGCCACGGGGCTGAGCCGACGGTAGTGCCGGCCGCTGGCCGGCAGCCTCAGGGCACGGTCACCGCAGGCGCATAGAGATCGGCAATGCGCGGAATGAACTGCTGTGGATTGGCGCCGACCAGATTGGTCAGCACCACCACCGCGACGTCGCGGTCGGGATACACGACGAAGGCCGACCGCGCGCCGCCAATACCGGCCACCTGCAGGTCGGGGGATGCGCGCAGCACCGGCCATCCGCCGGCCCAGGGTCCGGCGCGGCCATCCGTCAGGCGCTCTGCGCACCACATCCGCCGCAGGGCCGTCTCCGGTAACAGCCGGCCTTCGGTCAGCGTGACCAGCCAGCGCGCAGTGTCGTCGGCGGTGGTGAGGATGCCGCCGCCAGCCCACAGCGAAGGCGGTATGTCGTAGAACCAATGCGACAGGCGGGACGGCGCGTCTACAGCGTCGGTGGCACGCGGGGCCAGGCTGTACATCGTCGCCGCATCCGGAATCAGGTCGTAGCTGTCGCCGAAGGTGGTGCGGGCCATGCGCGCGCTGCTGAACTGGCCGGTGGCGAGGAAACGTTCGTAGGGCATGCCGGATTGCTTCGCGATGATTCGTGCCAGCAGTACGTAGTTGGTCTGGTTGTAAGCGAAGCGCTGCCCGGGCACCGCTTCCAGCGGTCGAGCTGTCACCGCCGCCCATGCCTGTGCTTCGGAACCTCCGCCCAGCAGCCCGTTCGCATCAAGGATGTCCGGAAGGCCGGAGGTATGCGCCAGCAGCTGGTGTACGCGTACGTCTCTCCACGCTGGCGGAAGATCACCCAGATATCGCGAGGCCGGCGCGTCCAGATCCAGCTGCCCTTGCTGAGCCAGCTGCGCGGCAGCCACGCCGGTGAATGCCTTGGTGGCCGAATTGAGCGGGAAGCGGGTGTCGCGCGAGGCAAGCACACCGTTCTCCACGTTGGCCAGCCCGTAGGCTTCGGAGAGCACGATCTGCCCGTCCTTGACCACCGCAATCTGCAGCCCGGGGATGCGCTGCTCCAGCATGATCTGGCGGATCAGGCGGCGGGTCTGGTCGTTGGCCTGGTCCTGGCTGGCGGAGATGGCGGCGAAGGGCAGGGCACTGATGAGCATGAGCAGGACTCGGAGCATTGGGCGGGACATGCGCAATTCCAGCGGGGCGTTGAGGATCGGATGCAGCCGGCGCGTCAAAGGTTTAATGTGCAGTCCGCTAAAGATTGGCGCCGTTCTCCAGTAAAAATTGGCGCATCCGGTCGGCCACGCTGTTATCGATATATAAGTCATTGAAATTGCATAACTTTGGCGATATGTGGCGGCCACGGACGAGGGGAGCCAGTCCACAGGACATGGTTACGACCTATATTGGATATGCTCCTCGAGGCCACTCAGAAGAGCGCCGGAGGCCGGGTAAAGAGACTCCTGATCAGGGCTTGCCTGAAGAACCTGACTGCCGCGCAGAACACGGCTTTTCTGGAGTGGTTCACCGATGAGGCAGACGGGAGTGCTTGGTTAATCATCACTTGCAGGCCAAGCGCCTAGTGGCGGCAGCTGGCAGGCGAGCTGGCGTCTCCTCGGTGACGCGCTTGGGCCTAGATGGCTCTGCGGTGGGAAGGGCAATGCCAAGGCCGAGCTGTTTATCAAGATCGCAACGTCGGCCCCGTTGTAGCGTAGCCTTGCGCCTGGACCACGCTCATCAAGACCCGAGCATACGCGCAGTGAGCTGATGCTGCGGCACGTGCCATGGCATGTCTTCCGACAGCTGCGGCATCTAACCAGCTGCCTGCGGCGTTGGTAGAGGGAATCACTCCTGCCCGAATGAAACATGGCACGTGAGTTCATGAACCCGCCGAAGATTCACAACCCGGTCCCCTTCGGCTACAGCCGCGTTTTCGTGTTGCCCGCTACGTCGCATGAGCTGTTTTTCACCTCCGGACATTGGGCTTCTGAAACGGATGGGGTCGTGAAGGAGCCCCTTTCCCCAGCAAGTTCTACGGTCCTTTGAAAACCTCAAGTCCGCACTTGAATCCGCCGGACATGACTTCTCCGACGTATTTCAAATCAGGACCTATATCGCTGACATCGACGGTGAAAAGAGGGCCTGCCTGGCTAGGGCCGTGAAGGATGCGTGGGACGACAACCCTCCGACCCATACCCTGCTGGGAGTTTCGGGACTCGCCATGGGCTCAATTCGAAATTGAGTCTGCGCATGCAAAGCCGAAGGAATAATTCAGCCTCTGGAGCTTAGGACGGCTCCAGACTGCCGACGACACAATCTCTGATAGCCCTCGACTGCGCGCTGTCAGATCAGGCACAGGAGCGCTCAACGATATGAACGTAGTACAAGCTGCCCCGGCTGATCTTCAGTGAAGGCGTCAGCATGAGGCGGCATGATGGACCTGCAACAACTCCCCGATGACGCGACGAAGTTCGGCTAGGTTGGGGCGCTCGCTCAATCCACGCAGGCAAAGAAAGAGCGAGAGCGGATCTACGTGGCAGATCCCTTGTGCGATCGCCGCCGGCGGGATGCTCCAGAGCTCTACCTCATCGAGGTGATCTACGGTCAAGCTCGGTGGGGAGCTACAGTCGAAATAGCCATCAGCGTCCTCGGAGAAGATCGCCAACCGCCTCGTCGCTGGCGGTGTGGATCCGACGATGCAGGCAAGGGCTGTTGTTCCCGCGAGCCGCACATACTCAGGCAGGTTCGCTCGGTGCGCAGTTCTAACGATCTGACGGACTGGACTCCTCAAGAGCGGAAGCGCTACACACCAAGCAATTAGAGGCTCGTCCAGCTCCACCAAGTAGCCCTTGATACCCCAGTTGACCACTGCGATTCCGCAGCCAGAAATCTCATGGGCCACCGTACGCGCTCGACGATACTGTAGCCCCAGTTCAAATAGCCTTTGTGCCACGTTAATGCGATGTTCTCCGTTGAACATCGCACTGATTAAGACGCTCTGCGCCAGTGAACCCAAGGCTGGGAAGCTCACGTCCATCTCTCCTAATAGGACTCCAGGATTTGCGCAGCCTGCGCTCGGGTCTTCTCCAAGTATCGCTTGGAGAGCTCTGGGAATGACGCAGCGAAGTCGAGGCACCTCATGGAATACAACGACCCGATTTGGGCGAGAGTAGGTATAGCTTGACCAGCAGGAGTAGCGAGCCCTGCCTCCAGTGACCTCCGAATTGACTGAAGTAGAAGAGCTTCCACCTTAATTCGTACTCTTCCTGAAACAGACTGCTCGGCGAACATGAGCCTGCTTACGTGCTGTGCGGCTTGCTCAGGATCACGGAGCAGTGCGACAGCTGAAACTTGGTATCTACATGCTGTAGCAACAACATTTGAGAGCGTGGGTAAAGACCACGGTGCAATCCTCGGCATCATCCCGTGGCTGTGTGTAGCGTTCGCGTACTGCTGATCGTAGTCCTTCAATGCTCCATAGAATGTCTGGAGACACGCAGTGTCTATGCTCCTGAGTTCCCCAATGGAGATGGCTGCAACAATCTCCTGAAGCTCTGCTTCACCGAAGAACGGCTTGAACTCGGGACGCAGATCAGAGCTTGGTCCAATCAAAGTGGAGGCACACGTGCTGCACCTATCCAAACCGAACTTGCTATAGCCGCCGTCGCGGAGTCGAGAGTCCTGGAGCCTTCTACAAACCGGACATGCAGTGCGCAGCATCACTTTGTGTATCGGACACCTGAGTATGAATCGTGAGCACCAGATCAGACGATCGTAAGCAGGAAGCTCCTGCCTGAGGTCCTCCTGAATGCACTGCTCACACCACGCTCGTGCTGCCCTCAGAGAATTCTGGCGCAATGTTCCATCGCTGGTTGACAGTGGAAGAAGAGTAAGCCGAGTGAGATCACTGTTTCCACTGAGAAGCTCAGCAGAGGCAACACGCGCTCGCATGTCCAGTCGAGCTGGATGTTGGCCTATCTTGCTAGGCTCTCGCGCTGCCCCCTGGTGCTCGCGAATTCGCCTCATGAGCTTGTCTAGTTGAAAGCATGAAAGGCCATTAGCCGCTCCCAGGCGCGAGAAGAATGATGCGAATGACTCCACCTCCGCCGTGCCCAGGCCAATAGGTTCAATCTTCAGGAGGAATGTGCTCATCGCGCCGCCGGAAATCTGTTGGGCCTGCTCTGAAATGGCTTCAGCTTCTTCGTTCTTGGAATGCCTGGCTTTTGTGATGAAGAGGGTGCGCCCGCTTCGGCAGCAGTCACCAAGAAGATCTCACCGTGCTCAGTGGCACCCCACTCAACCTGCGCGAGTTGCGCCTTCCCTTGCTCGATGTCGTTGCGCTGTGCCTCCCACTGCAGCCGGATGGGCCGCCTTTCAACGAACATCCTTTCATCGAGTGGAAGCCCATGTGCTGCTGACCAGGCCAGGCTGTCTTTCAGCCTGCGCTCAAGCACACCGACGCATCCGTGCGATTCCGTCAACAGCTGCAGAGCGGAGTCATTGAGAAATCTGCCCAGACCATTCAGCTTCTCGCTCTTGGACATGGTCTTCAGGATTCGCCTCCATTCAAGCAGCCCGGTCTCTGGCTCGTAGGGAGCCAGGTGCAGGACGATAGTACGGACGGCAACATGCGAGCGCAGGGCAAGCGCTGGCTCAAGGAGGTCGTAACCCCCGCAGACAACCAAGTTCCGATTCGACCCGGCCAGGGATTTGAGTGACTCCAGCAGAGTCGCGGCAAACAACTTGTCCTTAGAGCGCGTTATAAGTTGTCCTTCGTCAACGATGACATAGCGGACGGCTCGTCTGAAGACCAGCTCAGACAAATGGGTATGCAGCAAATCCTCGCTGCTGGGCTTCATACTCGGATAAAAACCCGTCTTCTCCTGGCGCTCGGGGTCATACAGAACGTGACCACCGTCTGCCAGCAGGGCCAACGCCACCTGCTTTGGTGTCATCCGGGAGTCGCGGGAAGGATTAGCTTTTGCGCCGATGATCGGCAAGTGGCCTGGTTCGACGGCGGCAAACAAGTTCTCCCTAAGATGCCTGGTCAGTAGTGCCAGGAGCTGGGATTTTCCGCTGTTGGACGGCCCAACTATAAGAATGATGTCCCCCCCATTACTCACAGCTGTGAACCTCTGGAGGTAGCGCCAGAGAAACGCAAATTTCTCATGCATGATTGCCGACTCAGAGAACGAGGGCGTAAGGCTCTCAAGCTCCGACACGAATCTGGTCTTTGGGCACTCGATCACATCGCATCACCGTCGTGAACATCGATCACGTCCAGCCCATCCCAATCGTCGATGGGATGAGCCTTCCAAGGTGAGCGCCGCTTGCCGTCGGACGCAGGGTTCAACTGACTCTCGGCGCAGCTATGGGGTGAGGAGTTGGACCGAAGCTGCTCGGAGTCGCTATCTTGCTCAGGCTGGTAACTGTCGCTAACCGCTACACCAAGCCCGGAAGGCAGCGCGGCATCCGAACGGCTGCAGCCAGTGTCCGCAGCCCTTGCGCGGCGGGCCGACTCTATGGCCTCATGAAGCGGAAGAAGGCCGCCTGAATCCGACTTTGCAGTGAAGTCATGTGCGGCCTCCAGCAGAATTGACTCGAGGCTTCTCCCCCCAGAGAGCAGCCGCTCCCGGCAAATTGCCGTATGCCATCGATCATCCAGCCAGAAGTACATGACCGAGCCGCCAGATTCAGGATCAAGACGAGGATCCAGCTTCGAAACTCTGATGGAACGTCCTGCCAGCACCGGTGAGTAGTACCGACGGTCTTGCCAGCGTATCGCGCCGCGAGCCTCGGTCATCCCGCTGATTTGGCCGATGAACGGCGAAGTGCTGACGTAGAATTTGAAGTCCAATGCGCAGGGAACTCCCTGCGGTCCGTAGAGATCCTCAGACTGCTGACGCAGTTCGATCAGATTGATGCCATTCTCGTATGCGGAGCCATCATTGAACTTGTCCACGGCAATGTTGATATCCGCCAGGAGATCACGGAGCTTTCGTTTAGGAAGATTCTCCGGCTGATGGGAGGACGAGACGCCCCGACGGCTCTTGACCGACGGTACGTAACCAATGCCACCCTTGATCGCGGTCTCCTGCATGGTCCAGTGGTAACGCTCAATCTCACTGCCAGACTTTGCGCTCGCTGAGGGCCGGCGCATGACGGACACCCCCAGCTCCGCCATGGATACGGCGAACTGCTTGCTGCGGTAGTCGGAGCCCAAGTCGGAGTAGATGTAGCGGGGGAGATAGCCGTGCCGTCGAACGCACTGACGAATGAGTAGTGCCAATGTAGTTGTGCTTGCAGGCGCGAATCGAATCACTGCGGCGAGCACCTCCTTGTGCAAATGGCAGACCAAGCTACTGAGCTGGGGCAGCTTGTCGCTTTCTTGGCAGAACACTGGAAGGGCGCAGTGATCACTGTGCGCAACCTGAAACGGCAATGTGCAGATCGCCTTCTGATCATTTGGATCGCCATAGGGAGAGTCTGAACTCGCCTTACGCTTTCCTCCGACGCCATAGGCATCCTTGGTGTTATGCCGTCGACGATTCCAAAGAAGGTAGTACATGCTTAGACTGATGAGCTGGAGGCTGCGCCCTTGTTTGACGGCATCAGCTAGGTCAAGCTTGTATCGTGCGTACGATTGCTGAACGGAATCGTGATTGGTACTTGCTCGGTCTATCCTGATTCTATCAATCGCGAAATTCTCATCCGCATCCGTGTATTTGCGCTTTCTCCCGCACTTATCCCAGTTCGGATACAGTCCCGCCAGACCGCGTTCGCGGTATGCCTTCTTGATTCGCTCTATAGTGCGCCTTTTAAATGTGTTGATCTCTGAGAACTCAGAGGTGTCGGCTCCTGTCGCGATCGCAAGGCGTAGACCAACCAGTGGGAGATGCTTTGGATGACAGGTCAGCCAAGCTACATCGCTCCCTCGAGACGCTTCAGCGGACATCGCCTGTATCGCCAACCCCGCGTGGCGGGCATCGGCCTCGTTGCTACAGATCACTGTGTTCTCGGCATCCCAGAGGCTGCAGCGTTGGAGATCCACGTACACTTCGCTGTCCAATATGGCTCGAAGGACGTCCGTCCCGGTGTCAAGCTGAAGTCGGTCAACCAGTGCCGCCAAGCTTGTAGGTTGATGCTTCTCAACAGCTCTTCTTATGCGGGCATTTGTATCGGCATTTGGCCGCAAATCGGCAACAGCCTGGCTTGCGAGTATTCTCAGGTTCTCCGAGTAGATCCAAGATATGGTCTCAGAGGGCACGACGCGGTGAACAATTCCCAGGGCACGGTAGTGCTTCTCTGCTGGAAGGTAGGTGAATCGCCCGCCTTCGTATGCCCATAGATGCGGGTTGTCCTGCAGTAGGTTCCGCAGAACGCCCAATGGCTTCACCTCATATGCAACAACATTGTCCCGATGGATTGCAAGATAGTCGGGCGTGTGTTGATAGCTGCGCGTCCGGCCCCCCGATGTAGGCCATGGAGCAAGAATTGTGGTGGGCTGATCGATCAGAAAGAGCGTGGACGGATTAGCGGCCAAGCAAATTGCAAAGTCGTGCTCCGAACTCGACTCAAACTGGATCGACGCAGCGGTGGGAACGGCGCGAAACCCGCCCTGCACGTAGCTCCGAATTTCGCCGACCCTGCTCCTTTGGTGAGGGCCACCAACCTTTCGACTCGGAGGGGCCTTCAGGGCCTGGATGACATATTCCACACCGCCTTTCGGCAGACCAATTGAGCGCAGATGTGTGATGGTTTCCTGTTCGCTTTGGAAATTAGCTAGGTCAGCCGCGGTCCGTGGGCGACAACCAACCTGCCAAGACGCTTCCGCGCAGGGTAAAAGATCGCCGGCCTGGATGAACGGTGCCGAGGCATCCCCGCTCATCGACTCCAGCAGCTGTTCGAACTTCGGCAATCTGGCCATAATTTTGGCAAAAAGCCAGGCCTCCCCGCCTTGACGGGGCCCCACGAGGTGGTATCGTAGGGTCGTCTGGCGTAGAAATCAGACGTACCCTAGCGGTTCCCGAGACCCGTGCTCCGCAAGCACGGGTCTCGTTCTATGGGTCGGCCACTTAGTGCGCGTGCTCCTTATCTTTAATTTTTGTGTTCAGATCCTTGGGCCGTTTGTACTGCTCAAACAGCCATTCGGCCAAGTCACCCGAGCGAATGACCCGTGCTCGCCTACCAGGCAAGAGCAATGCCGGGATCCCCAGCTTGTCACTAGCGGCTGCGCGCCTCGCTGCGGCGTAGGTCCTAAACCCCATCACTTGCCATGCCTCCGTGACCGGAACGAACAGGCCATGTTCATTCGTAATCCGCTCAGTGAGCTCTGCCGTTGAACGGGACTGAAGTACATGGTGCTGGATGGCTCGGGGGCTCATCTTCAAGACGCTAAACCATTTCCTGCGGGACGCAAATACCTGATGCGGGAAAGCAGCGGGGGAGAATCGGGCTGGAGAGCGACATACTTTTTTGAAGCCTTGTCGTAGAAGTACTTCGCAGTCATGCGCTGTTAGGACTCAAGTGTTGCCGAAGTAGCGCACAAGAGACGAAGTGGAATCAATCGTCGTGGAAATGCGCAAACGGAAGGAGGCGATGCAACGCGGCTGCCTGGCAGTAATGGATCTAATCGACGGTGGAGAAGCAGTAGTTGCGCCTGCATTCTTTATAATCTATGACGAATTTTCCCATCAATCCGCATGCGGATCGTCGTCTGTTCGGCGCTCGAAGTGGCCGCTGACAGTGTCTCTAGCTTGCGAACGAGCACGCTTTCTGGGCGTTTTGAGGGTCAACATCGCCATCGGGCTCACCGAAGGCACAGGAACGAGTTGGATCAATTCATCTTGAAGCCCGAGGGCCTTAAGAACTGCAGCCAGCGTAAGTAGCGTCGAGCCGCGTCCTGCCTCAAGCTCAATCAATGCGCGTCGAGAGACTCCTGCCTTGTCCGCTAGTGTGGCCTGCGAAATGTTGGCGGCAAGCCTGCGATCTCGTATTCGAGAGCCCAGTAGTTCTACGAGTTCTGATGGAGAGTGGAAGGTCATATGTACCTTGTGTGCAGAAATGTGCTCACTAACAGGAGTTTTGGCGCGTTGAGTGCGCATATCTGCACATCAGTAGTAGACAAGCTAGGACAGAGGCGCCGCGCAGGAGGTTCCTGCGCTCGCTCCAAGACGACCGGGGACCTGGTGGCTACATCGGGTCCGTCGCGGCCGGCGATCTGCCATCGCGGTCTAGAGCGGCCACACGCTCGGTCAGCCTCTGGTATGCGAGCTTCAAACCGTCGTCTTCAGGAGGGTAAGGCGAGCCAAATAGCGAAACCTCAACCCAAAGATGTTCTTGACCAGACCTCACGTACGGTCCGTGGTCATCTAGCAGCAAAGCCTCCCCAATCCGCGGCGAGACGAAAGCCAGATCCTTTGTTCCACCAGACCAGCGGACGTAGGGAAGCTCCGTGAACCAGCTTGGGACACTGCCTTCGCGGACCAGAAGTTCAGCAATGTTGCGCACTCGGTCCTCCGGAACCGTCGTGAAGAACACCAGTTGATTGAACTGCGATTGCACGCGTGTGAGGAACTCGTGCAGGCCCGGTCTGGGGATCTGACTGATTGCGTTGGAGATCAGTGTTCCCTCCAGATCCAGCGCTAAGATGATTGGCTTCATACGGGGCGTCATTTCTGCAGTCGCTACAAGCCGCTACCTTGCGCCGTGGCCGGGCATCTGTCCATCGCGTGAGCCTGCTGGTACGCCGCTGGCGGGATCACCTGGTAGAGCCCGCAACGGAGTTAGCTCCGACAGCGCGGTGAGCGTGCTCTGTCCGTGGGCAAGTGGTACGTGGGGCTGGGTGCTGGGTGCTGGATCAGCTCATTCAGTCATGCTCAAAGCTCGGAGGCACGCACACTCAACTTCAGAGTAGGATTGCCAAGGCGTTCCCAAGTTCCCACACCATGAGCTCGCAATTCTCCGAGAACAATCCGCGTCTTGCGGGACCGGCTCTGAAGGCGTTTTCAGAAATCGCGCAGGCCTGGTCACTTACCACCTCGGAGCAGCTATCCATTCTTGGACTGGCTGCCGGGGGAGGCGATGTCTGCTTGGACGCTGTTGCCATGGGTGAGCGGTCAACTCAAGCGATTCAGAGAATCAGCTACGTGATTGGCATCTATCGCGCGCTACACACCATCTTTCCCAATCGGCTGCAGGCAAACGCATGGGTGCGTCAAGTAAACTCTGGCGCCCTCTTCAAGGGAGAAACCGCCTTAGCTGTCATGTGTAGCGGAGGAACCGATGGGCTCTCTTCGGTACGACAGTATCTAGAGGCTGGAGGAATGATCGACGTCTAGCGGAAGAGATAGCTGCGGTCACGCGCTGACACGGAATTGAGAGGGCAACTAGCGCTTCAGCATTGACTGAGGCGGCAGCCCGCTGGGGCGAGTTGGCGGCTTCCACATCCAAGAGGAAGTGTGACTGCAGTCGGGCGTACCTGCTAAGGGACACTTATCGCTTTGCTCGGGAGCAAAGGAAGTCGTCAAGATTGGCCTGCGCATGGTGGTACATGCCGGAACTTGGATAGATGAGATGCTGAGGGTGCTCGATCAGCGTCGTGAGGACGAAGGTTGACAGCGTATTGATCGTGAAGATATGCGACAGGCCATTCGAAGGTGTTCCAGATTGCAGAAAACTCAGCCGGAGACTGCTATGAGTACTGATGAATTGCCCAAGCGGATCTTCTACTTCACCAAGCAGCAAGATTCGTTTAAAGCCGCAGTGGAGAAGCTAGCTGCGTAAGATCGGTCATTCCTGGCTCTAAGCCGTTACTTGGCGCATCACTCTCACGGTGATGCCAACACTTTGACCGACTTCGGTGAGTAGATGTCGGTTACTGCCTGATCAAGTTCAAGGCGGTGTTTGATGAACTTGGATTCGCCGAACATCATCGTGTTATGGCAGGGCTTCCGGAGCAGGCAGCGCAGTGACCGGCGCGAACTTAGGATGGTGTCCAGAGCGTCTGGAGTACTGAGGAACGTCGCGAGGTATCCATCCCCTGTGTGTTCCCAGTGCCAGCAAATAGCCGATGAACTCGTTGTACTGATCATCGAGGCAGGGTAGCTTCGGCCTTACGCCTCGCCGTTGCACGGCGTCATTCCTTCAGTAGCTGTCGCGTAGCACGCTATAGGTGGGTCTCAAACGCGGATTGAGTGAGCGGTTACACAATTCCTGGCGCTGCTACGATCGGCGGGCGCGCGCTTCGTCTCAACGCGGGCCCGTGGCATCATTTTCGGGAATCGACGGGGATCCGGAGCGCGTTGTCTCGGTAGCAATTGCTAGTGTCAACTTCCGGCCAATAACCGACGTAGAGCGTGCCTCTATTACGAAGCGGCGTAGGAAGAGTCTCGTCTGCATCGGGCACGGCTCGGGCTCTTCTATGCTAGGAGACCCTGCCCGTCCTAACAGCCGGCATGCCCGACCAGCTTTGGTGCTGAACCGCTTGCTGATGGCGGTTGGACATTGTTACGGTCGCAATAGTTGCGATAGACAAGCGGTAGGCTATCTGAAAGACAGCTGCACTACCCGGACCAGGCCCCGGCTTGACCAAAAGGTGCGGGACCTAGAGTTGTTCAAGTTAGCAACCTACTCGAAACTTAGAAGCTTCGTCAGTCAAGCCCCTACAACCCGGGTCACACCCTCGGCATTATGGGCGAGAGGGCCCGCACCGAAAATTCGAGAGACTGATGGACTTCCTGGAATTAGCCGCTGCCGACATCACCACCCTGGACGACGGCCAGCTGCGAGAGCTGGTCGCTCGACTAGCGGAAGCGGAGCTTCGCGAGCAGGGAATTCCCCGGTCGAGCGTGCAAGCCGGCGGGGCGCAGGAAGCAGCTGACGGCGGACTGGACGTTAGCGTGGCGACAGCACTTCCTCTCGTGCGGCCAGCCTTCATCCCCCGTGCGCATACCGGGTTTCAGGTGAAGAAGCACAGCATGAGCCGCGGGAGCTGCGAACGGGAGATGCTCGAGGCGGGTGTGCTTAAGGACTCGATCAAGGCACTTGCGGATGAGAAGGGCGCTTACATCATCGTCAGCGGCAAGGACAGCTGCTCGGCGACCATGTACAAGGGGCGCCTCGCCGGCATGGAGCAGGCACTGAAGACATATGGTGCGGGCGAGGAGCTTCACTTGGACTTCTATGGAGCCGACCGGCTTGCGTTGTGGCTGAAGAGCCATCCCGGTGTTGCGCTCTGGGCGCGGGAAAAGCTTGGCAAGCCGCTAGCGGGCTGGCGCCCTTATGGTCGCTGGGCCTCGACACCGAAGGCCGATAAGGACGAGTTTCTGTCCGACGCGCATCGCTGCGTGAGCGATGGCAGCTCAAGCGAAAAGAACTTGATGACAATCATGGAGGGCATAGAACTGGCGCGGACGCGGCTGCGGTCAGGCTCTCGCGCCGTGCGAATTACAGGGCTGTCGGGCGTGGGGAAGACACGTTTTGCACAGGCCCTGTTCGAAGAGGATGTTGGGGATGACGCACTGCCTGCAACTGACGTCCTCTACGCCGATCTAGGTGAGGACCTGACACCTTCCGCATCAGCCGTGGTCACCTACCTGATCGCTAACCAGCTGGCGAGCTATGTCGTCCTCGACAACTGCCCACCACAGACGCACCGGTCTCTGCAGAAGCAGCTCAGTGCCAGCTCCTCTCCACTGCGCCTGCTTACCATCGAGTACGACATCTCTGACGATCGACCGGAGGAGACCGATGTCATTCATATCGAGCCAAGTAGCGAGGAGACAGTCACCAAGCTTCTTCTTCGGCGATACCACAAGCTCGACCGTTTCAATGCAGCGCGTATTGCCGAATTCGCCGGCGGCAACGCCAGACTGGCGCTGGCGCTTGCTGACCGGGTGGAACCGGACGAATCGCTTACAAGCTTTAATGACGAGCAGCTCTTCCTGCGGCTTTTCCAGCAGCGCAAGGGCGAGTCAGCGGATCTACTACGGGCAGCAACGGCTCTATCATTGGTTTACTCGTTCAACGTCTCACGCGAAGAGTACGGGGATGAACTCGGGGTCCTGTCGTCGATATCTGAGGTATCTCGCGCCGACCTACAGCGCGCCCAAGCTGAGCTTGTGCGCAGGCAGCTCGCCCAGAGACGAGGAAGCTGGCGCGCAGTGCTGCCGCATGCACTCGCAAACCGGCTCGCGCGCCGCGCATTGGATGACTGCGAACCTGATGACATCAACCGCGAGTTACTGCGTCCCGGAAACATCCGGCTGCTCCAGTCCTGTGCTCACCGCCTCGGATATCTTCATGACAACGAACGTGCTCGCGAGTTGGCCCTCACTTGGGTCGAGTCGAGTGCACCATTGGCCAATCTCGCGACACTCGGCGAGGACCACCTCGTGGTTCTCAACTATGTGGCTCCGATTTTCCCGGATGTCCTTCTTGACGCGATCGAGCAATCGGCCCATATTCCGGGGTTCGCGGACCGCGCCAATCCTAACGTTCAGCGTTTCGTCCGGCTCCTCGTCGATCTGGCTTATGACGACGAGGCTTTCGACCGCTCAGCGACTGTCCTGCTCTCTATAGCTCGGACTGAGCGTGGTGGAGAGAACAATGACAGCGTCGTGGGTCGGTTGCGCCAACTCCATCAGCTGCATCTATCCGGAACCATGGCTGGCCCGGCGCGGCGTCAGGCGCTTGTGCGGAGCCTGCTTGCGAGTGGTGAGCTTCGTGACCGCGAGATCGCTGGCGAGCTGCTCCGCGCAGCCTTTGAGGCTCGGTCGTGGACGTCATTCGGAGGATTTCAGTTCGGCGCACGCAACCGCGGACCAGGTTGGATGCCCAAATCCGGGCAGGAGCGACGCGACTGGTATGACGGATTCCTTTCGCTGCTCGATCCGATACTTGAATCAAACGATGACTCGCGCGAGTGGGCGAAGTCTCTGATCGCAGCGAACTTTCGACAGCTCTGGACCTGTGCTGGCTGTTTCGACGCTTTGGAAGCGCTATTATCAACGTATGCCACAGGCGGGCTGTGGCCTGCAGTTTGGTTTGCCATCGGCCAGACTCTCGAGTACGACGGCGCGAGTCTTCATCCGGCGGTGCTTCGGCGCCTGGAGGGGCTGCGGTCTCTGGCAGCGCCCTCCGATCTCGAGTCTGAGATCAACGCCTACGCATTCGTAGACGAATGGGCGCATCCGCACCGTAGAGGCGCCGACTATCAGGCAGAAAGGGTCGAACTGCGGGACCGCGTCTTCGCTTTAGGGCGGGCGCTCGCATCCAACCCGGGCCTGTTTGAGCGGCTAGCGTCGCAGGTTTGGGCGACTTACGCGAGACCGGTGGCTTGGCTAGGTCATGGCTACGCCGAAGCCCACGGCGATCTAGAAGCCCTAGTTGAGAAGTTGATCCGGTCGTTCAAGGCACATGCCCCAGACCGCGCTAGCATCCAGTTCATCGAAGGCTGTTTGTCGGCGATCGCGGAGCGGGATTCGGCCCTGCTGCCCCGTCTCCAGGAGAAGTTGCTGACGGAAGATAAGCTCAGGCCTTACAGCGTTTGGCTACTTCTATCCACGCGGATTACGCCGTGGGTGAGTGCGCGGCTGCTCGACGTTGCCCGACGTGGCAGCGTGCCCGCAACTTATTTTGAGGCGGTTGGCAATGGCGGACGTCATGAATCGATGTCTGACGTGGAGCTTTCAGCGCTTACGAATGCGGTCTGCCAACTACCGGGGGGATACCACTCGTCGTTTGACATGCTCATCATGCGGTTACACGCGAGGGCCGACCGGAAATATGTCCCGGGGCCTGAGATCTTCTCTGCCATTCGATTCGCACTGGGTCACCTGTTGCGTGATCGGTCCGACGACGCGAACCGGCCTGCCCACCACGGTATAGGCAGGCTGATCGTAGAAGCGCTTGCTCCTGGGGCGCCCGAAGACGAGGTGGCCCGGCTTGTCGGTGAACTCTGTGACGGGGTCAAGAAATATCGGCTCTCGCGGGAAAACTACTCCGAGGTGCTGTCGTCATTCATCGAGGCGCGTCCGGAGATGCTGCTAGATGCATTACTCAAGATAGAACGTGATGATCCCGAGTCCGACGCGGTGGACTGGCTGTTCCGGCAGCGATCCGGTGAGTCCTCGCCGTCGCTGAATCTCGCACGCATCGATCAGCTCCTGACGTGGTGCGGGGATGATGCTCGACGGCAGGAGTTGGTTGCGCGCAACATCCGCGTCTACGAGGCAAAGGACGGATCGGGGGTGGTCGACGATTCGACATCCTCGGTTCGACTAAGTGAACACTTCAAGCGGCTTCTCGACAGTGCGTCTGACAAATCGAGCCTGATCGAGTTCGCTTTCGGCCAAGCCGTGCCGAACAGTTGGATGAACTCACGCGTTCCGATTATCGAGGCCCGTCAGCAGGCGCTTTGCGAGCTGATTACGCATGAATCGCCTGAGGTCAGGACCCTGGTGGTGGAGAAGGTCGCGGACCTCGACCTTCTAATCGAGCGGGAGCGCAGGTGGGATGAGTCCGAGCATCACGCGATGGAGCAGCGCTTCGAATAGTAGTCGGCGACTCGCGTGCATAAATGGGAATTCAATCGGACGGTGTGGGGCCCGCTCGGCAGCGAAGTTCTCAATGTTCCGGTAATTGGACAGCAGAGCCGCTGGCCTACCCGCCGGCCCAACGTCCGCTTTCGGCCATAAGCAGACATCCACCCCATCCCTGATAAACATCCCTAGGCCGCAGCAGACCTCGAGCCTGCTGCGGTCAATTGGTTTTGGGGCAGACTACGCCGATGGCCTAAATTCCCCTAGGTCAGTGAGTCTAGCCCGTCCCTTCTAGACGCCTTAGGCCACTTCAAGTTGATGTATCGTCCGCACAGAAGATCCCATGCATCGCGCCCAGCAGTGCTGCAACGCGCGGGTCTGCCATGCGGTAGACGATCGACCGCGATTCCCGTCGGGTCGCTACAAGCTTTCGTTGGCGGAGTTCGGCCAGTTGCTGAGAGAGCGCCGGCTGTCGGATGCCGGTGGCGTCCTCCAGTCCGCTCACCGTCATTTCACCTTGGGCGAGCTGGCACAGCAGCAACAGGCGGGAGGGAGTGGCCATGAAGCGCAGCAACTCGGCCACTTCGGGCACGCGCTCCTTCATCGTGGCTAGGTCTGACGGGCTGAATGGGGGGCTGGTCACGGGTAAGGGCAACTTGGCCGGGTGATGTGATGCAAACACCATGGGGAAGGCGCCCAGTCTAGCATGCTTCTATAGTTGCACACCTTATGTAACTATGTAAGGATTAAGCAACCAATCCCCCCGGAGCCAGTCGTGAACCAATCCGTAGCGGTAGACGCCCCCTTGGAGCAGGCTGTCCGCGTCGTCAACGATGCCCGTGCCGGCCTGCTCCCCTCGCCTCATGTAAAGACCTTCTTCGATCCTGCCACTTTCACTGCCAGTCACGTCGTACGCGATCCATCTTCTTCAGCGTGCGCCATCATCGACAGCGTCCTTGACTTCGACATGGCCGCAGCCCGCACCTCCACTGCCTCCGCATCGGCGTTGGTGGACTACGTGCGGGCCGAGCGCCTACAGGTGCAATGGTTGCTGGAAACCCACGCGCATGCCGACCACCTGTCCGCGGCTCCATGGCTGCAGGAGCAGGTGGGAGGCGCGCTGGCTATTGGCGAACACATCACCGCAGTCCAGGAAACCTTCGGCAAGGTCTTCAACGCCGGCACTGCATTCAAGCGGGATGGCAGCCAGTTCGATCGCCTGTTCGCCGACGGTGCCTCCTTCCGCATCGGTAATCTGCACGCGATGTCGCTGCACGTGCCAGGCCATACCCCCGCTTGTCTGGCGTACGTGATCGGCGACGCCGTATTTCCTGGAGACACGCTGTTCATGCCGGACTACGGCACCGCCCGATGCGACTTTCCAGGTGGCTCGGCGCGCCAGTTGTATCGCTCGATCCAGCGCCTGCTGTCCCTGCCCGACGCCGCCCGCGTATTCCTGTGCCATGACTACAAAGCCACCGGCCGGGACCATTTCGCATGGGAAACAACCATCGGTGCCGAAAGGACAACAAACATGCATGTGCACGAGGGCGTGAGTGAAGCCATGTTCGTGGAACTGCGGGAGGCTCGTGATGCCACGCTTCCGATGCCACGGCTGATCCTGCCGTCAGTGCAGGTCAACATGTGCGCCGGCCATCTGCCCGAACCCGAAGAAAACGGCGTGCGCTACCTCAAGCTGCCGATGGACCTGCTATGACGCTCTCTCATCTGGCCTGGTATTGGCCGCTCGCTGGCGGTGCCATGATCGGAACAGCGGCCGGAGCCTATCTACTCCTTCTCGGGCGCGTTGCTGGCATCTCGGGTCTGCTTGCCAGGACACTGGGCATGCCGGGTGACGGCGGACGCAGCAGTGCTGCCCTGTTCCTGGCGGGACTTGCCCTGGCGTCAGGCTTGGCAATGGTGGCCAGGCCCATACCCCTGCCGGCGCTCTCCGCAAACGGAGCAGTGGTATTGGTGATTGCCGGACTGCTGGTGGGTTACGGAACTCGCCTTGGCGCTGGCTGTACCAGTGGGCACGGTGTCTGCGGACTAGGCCGGGCATCGCCGCGTTCGGTGGTGGCGACCTGCGTGTTCATGCTCGTGGGCATGGCCACGGCAACCCTGGTACAGATTGCGACCGGAGGCCCGGCATGATCCGTCTTGCCGCGTTCCTGTGCGGCGCACTCTTCGGATTGGGCCTGGTCGTATCCGATATGGCCAACCCAGCCCGCGTGCTTGCTTTCCTGGATGTGAGCGACGCCTGGGACCCCTCCCTGGCGCTGGTCATGCTGGGCGCACTGATTCCTTCCGGCGCAGCCTACCTGTGGATACGCGCCCGAGGAACACCACTGCTTGCCGCATCGCTGCACATTCCCACCCTTCGCATCATCGATCGGCGCCTGGTCATCGGTGCGGCGATATTCGGCCTGGGTTGGGGACTGGCCGGAGTGTGTCCCGGCCCGGCCATCGCGTTGCTGGGAACCGGCCAGCCCTTCGCGATCATCTTTGCCACGGCAATGATCGCTGGCGTGCTCCTGCATGGCCTCATTCATCGCCCCACCGCAACTACGGGACAACCATGAACCTCAAGCCACTCTCTGCCAGCCTCAAGGTGTCCGGTCAGCTCCTGCCAAAGGACATTGAAGCCCTGAAGGAGCAGGCCTTTGCGAGCGTGATCTGCAACCGGCCCGACGACGAACAGCCGGAGCAGCCCAGTCACCATGCGCTGCAGGCTGCCTGCGACCAGGCGGGCATGCAGTTTGCCTATCTTCCGGTAGTGCCTGGTGTCATTACCGATGATCAGGTGCATACCTTTGCCAAGTTGATCGACGCGCTGCCACGCCCTGTTGTCGCGTACTGCAGAACCGGCACCCGTGCTGCGATGCTGTGGGCGCTGTCGGAAGTCGTTCACAATGGAGCGGCATTTGCTGACGTCCTGTCTGTTGCTTCGGACGCAGGCTACGACCTTTCCTCCATCGCAACACGGCTGCAGCAAGGTCCGGCGTCCGCCGACTGACATATGGAAACGCTATCTATGCTGCAGTGGGCGCTGGGCGGCCTGTCTGGCGTCCTGGTCGGCTTCGTCCTTGGCGTGGTTGGTGGGGGCGGATCCATCCTTGCGGTACCACTGATGCTCTACGCGGTCGGGGTGGAAGATCCGCATGTGGCTATCGGCACCAGCGCCCTGGCAGTGGCGGTCAATGCGGTGTCGAATCTGGTGATGCATGCCCGTAAAGGGAATGTTCGCTGGCCCTGTGCCTCGGTCTTCGCCTTGGCGGGGATCGCGGGCGCCTACCTGGGTTCCAGCTTGGGCAAGGCGTTCGACGGCAAGAGACTGCTGGCTCTGTTTGCTGTGGTCATGGTCATTGTCGGCATCGCCATGCTTCGCAGGCGCAACACGCTTGGCTTCGCGGACGCTCGGCTCGGCAGGCGCAATGCACCCGCACTGATTGGGCTGGGCGCCACTGCCGGTGGGCTTTCTGGCTTCTTTGGCATTGGCGGAGGTTTCCTCATCGTGCCCGCACTTGTGGCCGCGACGGGAATGCCGATCATTGCCGCAGTCGGAAGCTCGCTCCTCGCCGTCGCCGCATTCGGCATGACCACCGCACTGAACTACGCGCATGCAGGCCTGATCAACTGGAAGCTCGCGGCAGTGTTCGTCGTTGCCGGGATGGCTGGCGGTACTGCAGGAGCAGCAATTTCGACGAAGCTTGCCAACTATCGTGGAGCTCTGAACACGGTATTTGCAGTACTGATCTTCATTACTGCCGCATACATGCTGTGGAAGGTGAGCTGACCGGATGTGCTCCAGACCACAGCCGAGCACTGATAGCCAGCGCAGCGCTTCAAAGGCTTTGATAGGAAGACACTACGAACGGTGGTCCACATCTTCCAGAGTCAAATAAGATGCGACGGCTCGAAGCGCCTCGCGATCAGCTTCGAAATCCATGGCCAATAGGCCGCGCTCCAACGCGATGCGGGCATGCGCCTGTGATGCGACTCTTGTCGCTTCATTCGAGGACCCTGCCAACGCTGCGAAGGCCTTCTGCAGCCGGATACTGACCTCCAGGGACGCGGCGGCATCCCTGGCAATCGGAGTGAACGCGTCCTCAAACATGTCGCGTACGTCGAGACACTGCACGTGCACGCGCGGATACAGCACCTCGCCTGTCGCAGCGTCCCCTGCGTGGCTGGACCATGCACAGAGCAGCCTGACACATGTCCCGATGACGTCGATGCAGGTCCCAGGGTCGTTCACCGCAGGTGACATGGCTCGCTGGGCAATTTCCGCAAGCACGACCAGCCCGAACCGTGGGTCATTTTCGATGGAGCGCGCGTCGCTAAAGGAAATGGCTGAGATCACTTCACTCCGCACGTCCGGAAGTGGATTTCCCTCGATGGCTATCAAGGGACGGGCCGGAGTTGCGAACGTACCCGGCTGGCAGAGCAGATGAACGCGCAGATCATGTTCCTGTGCAATGCCGTCGATCCGGGCGACGTCCACATGTTCAACGTAGGCAACCTGATCGCCAACCAGCAGTACCGCCCCCTCCCCTACCGGGACAGCAGTGGCTCCGCCGAGCCGAGGCTCCGCGGCGCGGCGCTTCATTGCCGCTTTGGTCGCCCGCTCCACCAGATCGATGGTTTCGCCAACGCGGCCAAAGCGTGAGAACTGCTCGATAGCCCTGAGCAACGTCACTGTGATGACAATGATGACCGCGATGGTTGCCCCGAACAGCACAAGCCGGCCGCTGTCCCCGTAGATGCCGGTGCTGAGCGCGATGAGGCCCACGATCGAGAACAGGAAGGCACCAATGAAGGTGGCCAGCGCACCTTGGGCCCGGGTGTCTTCGATCAGCAGGCGGGCCGCGCGCGGGGTGGCGCTGCTGGACGCGGACCCGTATGCCGAGACCATGGTGGACAGCGAGAAGGTGGTTACCGTCAGCATCGACGCGGCAAGAATGCCAAGAATGTTGCCGACGGAATCTGCGCCGATCCGTGCGGCTAGGCCGACGGGAATGAGGAACTTCAGGAACGCGCCCGCCAACGCCGTGATGATGCCTAGGGCGCCATACAGGGTCGAGCGGAACCACATCCGCTTTGTAACTTTGCTGGCTGCAAGCCTCAATCTGGTGAGCATGGGCTACTTCCTGGGAAGTTCGACCATCAATAGCACGGCCGGGCGCCGAGGCCACGTCAACGCAGGGTCATGCCCGACCCAAGGCAGATGCCGCTACTCCGGGCGGCATCTGTGTGCAGATTCTACGAGCGCACCTTGTCCAGGAACTGACGGTGGCGCTCGTATTGATCGAGCACATCGTGGATGAGTTGAACCTTGGTCCATCCCATGACGTCGTAGTCCTGCCCGCCCTCCCGCAGATAGACCTCCGCACGGTAATGACGGGTACCCTCGCTGACCGGCCGACGGGGATCCTGCAGGGCGAACGTCGGCGGCTCATAGGGCTGGGGCCGTACGGAGTAGAAGAAGTCCATCTCCTCGCCATGGCCAACCTGTAGCCACGCACGACCATCCTCTCCCTTGGAGACCTGGACCGGCAGATCCTGCTTGCGAAGCTCAGCGGCAACCTCTTCCAATGCAGGAATGACGCGCTGCTCGATGAAGCCGGTCACCTCGATCTTCAACGGGTTGTGCGCCAGCAGGCGCAGGCGCGCCCGCCAATCCTCGCTGGTACCCGGTAGGATACGTGCCTCGCGCAGGATCGAGCGCTTGGTGGCATCCAGATGCATGGCCTTCAGCAGTCCCCAGCACATCAGGATCATGACGATCGTAAATGGCAACGCGCTGGCAATGGTGGCAGCCTGCAACGATTCCAGCCCGCCAGCCACCAGCAATGCAATCGCCAGGCCGCCGACCAGCAGCGCCCAGAAGATCCGCTGCCAGACCGGGGATTCCTGCTCACCCTTCGAGGTGAGCATGTCGATTACCAGGGCACCGGAGTCAGCTGAGGTTACGAAGAACAGCGCAACCAGGATGACCGCCAGCGAAGAGGTCAGCATGGTCAGCGGCAGGTGCTCCAGGAACTCGAAGAGCGCCATCGAGCTGTCGGTTGAGACCGCCTGCACCAACTGCTGTATGCCCTCCGCCCGCACCATGTGCAACGCGGTGTTGCCGTAGATGGTCATCCACAGGAATGTGAAGCCAAGCGGTACGAGCAGCACCCCCACCACGAACTCACGGACGGTGCGTCCACGTGAGATGCGCGCGATGAACATGCCAACGAAGGGCGACCACGCAATCCACCAGCCCCAGTAGAACAGCGTCCAGCCACCCAGCCAACCAGTGGGTTCGTAGGCATAAAGGTTGAAGGTCATCGAGAACAGCTGGGAAACGTACATGCCGGTGTTCTGCACCAGCGCCTGCATCAGGTGAACGGTGGGTCCACAGACCAGCACGAAGGCCAGCAGCGCCGCCGCCAGGATCATGTTGAGCTCGGACAGCCTGCGTACGCCGCTGTCCAGGCCAGCCACGACCGAGCCGGTCGCCACCAGTGTGATGACGGTGATCAAGCCAACCTGGACGAGCGTACTGACCTCCAGGCCGAACAGGTAGTTCAGGCCGGCGTTGATCTGCATGACGCCCAGCCCCAGCGAGGTGGCCAGGCCGAAGATGGTACCTAGCGCGGCGAACGTGTCTACAGCATGCCCCAACGGGCCGTGGATACGATCGCCGATGAGCGGATACAGTGCGGATCGGACACGCAGCGGGAGATTGTGCCGGTAGGCAAAGTACGCCAGCGACAGCGCTACCACTGCGTAGATCGCCCATGCGTGGATGCCCCAGTGGAAGAAGGTGATGCGCATGGCCTGGCGGGCAGCTGCGGCCGACTCGGGCGAGCCGACCGGCGGCGTGGCGTAGTGCATGATGGGCTCGGCAACGCCGAAGAACATCAGACCGATGCCCATGCCGGCAGCGAACAACATGGCGAACCAGGAGCCGTAGCTGTAGTCCGGCGTACTGTGGTCAGGGCCGAGTTTGATGCGGCCGTAACTGCTGATGGCGACGCCGACGACGAAGACCAGGAAGCCGGCCACCGCAAGGATGGTGAACCAGCCTGCATCATTGGCAGCCCATGACTTGGCCGCGGTGAACCACCGCGTGGCTATATCGGGCGCGATGGCAGCAAGCGCCAGCAGCGCGATGACGATGGCTGCCGTGGGAATGAACACCTGCAGAAGAATCCGCTGGCGAACGGGGGGATGTTGCGGAGCCGTGCTCTGCATGGATACCTCCGTGTTGTTGGGTGAAGAAGCCTCTGGCTTGCGCGAGGCCGATCAGAAGTAGAAGCCGATGTTGAAGTTCAGCCGTGAATGCCAGCGGGAAGGACCTCCCTCGTCGATGCCGATACCATCACCACCGGCAAACCACATGTTGCGGCCAGCGATCCAGTCGACATAGGTGAGCATGATGCCTTTCTGCAGGCTGCAACCGGTCACGTTCTGCCACGAATCACGAAGGCCCGCGCGGTGCCCGACCGGGCGGGTCATGCTGAGGTTGTTATAGCAGGTGATGTCATCCAGCCAGCCCTTCTGGCCGAACGAATAGGCGATGTTGGCGCTTGGCACATCCGCCTGCGCTGCAACCTGGAAGGGGGATTGGAACGCCGACATTGCGATGCGATCTCCGGGCACGTCATACCGGTACCGCGCCCACTGCAACTGCGCGGTCCAACCATCGCGCTGCCACTGTGCGTGGAGGGCCGCGCCCTGATGACCGTATTGACGCCGTGTCTGAGTGTTCTGCACCTTGCCAGCAAACGCTGATGCGCCCAGCAACAGTTCGCCGCCGCCCCAGTCGCGCGCGCTCTCCACGCGTGCATGCAGTCGTTGCCGCTCGCGATACGGCAACGCCTCGGTCTGCGCGACATCAAAGGAGTAGCGATCGTAGCGAGCCCCGGACCCGTATTCGTCTCCGGAGAACCAGCCAAGATGCCAAGTTGTGCTGCCGCTGCGGTGAATCACCACAAGGCCCGGATCGTAATCATCCTCGATGCCCAGGTAGTAGCCGGAGCCGAACCAGAAACTCTGCGAAACGGTGGGGAGCAGCCCGAACGGGACTTGCTGGATACCTGCCTTGAGCTGGGTAGCATCGGAGAACTGCCAGCCCGCGTAGGCGTGATGCACGGCGTCGAAGCCATCGTACCAGCGGTATTGGGCAGAGAAGGAAAACGGTCCGGTTCCAGCGTCAAGGTCTGCACGCATCAGTTCAAGCTGCAGGCGGCTGGACGGCCCGTAGTCGAGCCAGCCATAGTTGAACCTGACGGCGCCTCCTGGATCAAAGTAAGGATCTCTATGGAGGTTATCCTCAGAAGCATCTGCAGCCAGCGAAGTTCCCGCCAACGCGGCAGCGACAATGAAGGGAATTGATCTCACGGTTATGCGCCTTGCCTCCCTGATCTGCTACGGAAAGCGCTTGAGTCTAACGTCGATTCATCCAATGCCTCAAACTGGCGATCTCAAAGAACTCTTGGCGACGCCACAGCAATCACTCACGACGCGTCTTTAGTCCTCAGGTCCATATGCCACGTGAAAATCATGTGTAGTGAGAGAGTAGCTAACACGATCCACTTTTTAGTAGTCGATCCTGAGATTGAGCGACTCATAGTGGACATGGAGTGACACGCAATGTCATTTGAGAATAGGCTAGGGCCTCGACATCGGGGAAGAATTCATGACTATTGATATCAGCGGCCTTTCTGCCAAGGAGCTTCGCTCACTGATTGCTCAGGCGGAGAAGCAGCAGTCCAAGGTGCTGTCACGCCCTAAGGCCACAGCGATGCGCGCCAAGATCAACAAGTACGTCAAGGATCATGGATACACGATAGAGGAACTCTACGGCGCTTCAGTGATCGTGCCCTCCGAAACCGCCAAGAAGCGAGGTGATCGGAGGCCTGCCAAATCGACAGTGTCCAAGATCGCTCCCAAGTACCGCAATCCTGCAGTGCGCGGCCAGACGTGGTCCGGTCGAGGGCGGCAACCGCGATGGATAGCCGAGCTGGTAGCAAGTGGAAAATCACTGAATGACTTCCTGATCAAGTAGTGATAGCGAGGTAGCCGCACACCGGTACCGCAGCAAGTCCTGAGAATCATTAGTCATCAGATCGAACAGGATGCTGGTGCGCGCAATGCCCTGCCAGGTAGGCGATCAAAGATTTCAGCTAGTCGCAGTTGATGTGACAGCGGGCGAACAGCAGGCGCTCCCCCTTGCCTTTGGAGAGTGGGCTCAGGCAGCAATGATTGCAGTATCCACTTCTGGCCGACAGCTGCCCTCCGATCTGGCAGGATCCGCTTCCTAGCGGGGATTCGACGCTGCCCGATCTCGCCGCGCTCGCAGATCCGGGTCATCATCGAACATTCCAACCGCATGGCGGCGCGCGTAGCCGAACTGGTGCAGCGCCAACGCGACCTGACCCATGCGATTAACCTGCCCAGGCGGCCAGCAGGCCAAGCCAGCCGGCGCGGGCCAAGCCCAGCAACACCCCAACCTGGCTGCTTGGCTGGGCCTGGAAGCAACTGGCACAAGGCCACCAGATCCGAGTAGCTACGGTCCGTCAGCCACCGGCGGCGCTCGACAAACTCGAGGCGGAAGTAGCTCAGATGGGCAATCGGGCCACCGAACGAGGTCAGTCCCAGTCATAGGAACACCAGAAAGTCACGCCACGCACTTTCGCTTTTTGCGGGATGGAGCGTCGGCATGGGGCAGGATCTCCGGTTGTTCTCAAAGGCGGCCAGCCCGGCCCAGCACCCAGATTAGGTCGCCGGGCCTCCCCTGTGCTCGGCCACCAACTCTCCATCTTCCTTCCGGAATGGTCCGGGAAGCTTCGGCAGGATATCCAGCACCAGTTCGGAAGGCCGGCACAGGCGCGTGCCATTATCGGTTTGCACGAAAGGACGATTGATGAGTATTGGGTGCGCCAGCATGGCATCAAGCAACGCGTCGTCGCTCAGTGCCGCATCGCCCAGTGCTAGCTCGTCATAAGGAGTGCCCTTCTGGCGGATGGCGTCGCGCACGCTCAAGCCCGCGGCCCTAATGAGGTCGACCAGGCGCGCGCGGCTGGGCGGGTGGGCCAGGTAGTCGATCACTTCCGGCTCGATCCCGGCGAAGCGGATCATCGCCAGAGTGTTGCGCGAGGTGCCGCACTTGGGGTTGTGGTAGATGACCGCGTTCACGCACTTTCCTCCTCGTTAAAAACAGTTTCCACCACCCCTGCAGCGGCCGCCAGCGCCGCCGCCTCGATGGCCCCCTTGCGCTCGCTGTAACGGTCCACCAGGTAGTCGCTGCGCCCACGCACCAGCAGGGTGAACTTGACCAGTTCCTCCATGACGTCCACCACGCGATCGTAGTACGCCGAAGGCTTCATTCGACCTTCGTCGTCGAACTCCTGCCAGGCCTTGGCGACCGAGGACTGGTTGGGGATCGTCACCATCCGCATCCACCGGCCGAGCACACGCAGCGCGTTGACGACGTTGAACGACTGCGAACCGCCGCAGACCTGCATCACGGCCAGCGTGCGGCCTTGGGTGGGGCGCACGCCGCCCTCTTCCAGTGGCAGCCAGTCGATCTGGTTCTTGAATACCGCGGTAAGGGTGCCATGGCGTTCCGGGCTGACCCACACGTGGCCCTCCGACCACAGCGAGGCCTGGCGCAGCTCCTGCACCTTTGGGTGGGTGGCTGGCACCGAGTCAAGCATCGGCAGCTCGTGTGGATCGAACAGGCGGGTTTCCGCCCCGAGCTGTTCCAGCAGCCGCTGCGCCTCCAGCGCCAGCTTGCGGCTGAACGACTGAGGCCGCAGCGAGCCGTACAGGATCAGGATGCGCGGGCGGTGCGGCTGCGCCGCCGGGTCGTTGAGCTTGGTGGCCGTCGGGATGTCCAAGGCACCTGGGACCACGTTGGGGATCTGCTGCACGGGGTTGTCCTGCGATATCGATTCCATTATTCTAGAATTATGGAACATAACACTGCAACCCACGCTCTTGCTGCCCTGGGCCACGCCACCCGCCTGTCGATCTTCCGCCTGCTGGTACAGGCCGGCAGCGGCGGCAAGCTGGCCGGTGACATTGCCCAGACGCTCTGCTTGCCTGGCGCGACGCTCTCCTTCCACCTGAAGGAACTGCTGGCTGCGGGACTGATCAGCGCCGAGCAACGTGGCCGGACCATCTGCTACCGGGCCGAGTTCGTGGCAATGAACGAGCTGGTGGCCTACCTCACTGAAAACTGCTGTGCCGACGAACAGGCCTGTGAACGCCCCGCAGGCTGCTGACCAACCCACCTTAGAGATCGCTCAGATGACCCGTCGCGTCCTGTTCTTGTGTACCGGTAATTCCGCTCGCAGTGTGTTGGCCGAATCGACCCTGAAAAAGTGGGGCCAAGACCGCTACGAGTCCTTCAGCGCCGGCAGCCAGCCGGCCGGCCGTGTCAACCCGTTTGCCATTGCTCAGTTGCAGCGCGAGGGTTTCCCAGTGGACGGCCTTCGCAGCAAGTCGTGGGACGAGTTCGCCGAAGCGGATGCCGCGCCGATGGATCTGATCGTCACCGTCTGCGACAGCGCGGCGGTCGAGGCATGCCCGGTAGTGTTCGGCGACTTTGTACGGGTGCACTGGGGCCTGTTCGATCCGGCCGGCGTTGAAGGCTCGGACGGAGAGAAAGCCGAAGCCTTCGATCGCGCGCACCAGATCATCAAGGCGCGCCTGAGGGCCTTCCTGGAGATCTCCGATCGCGTCTGGGATGACAGCGAGGCCCTCAAGGCCCGGCTCGACCCGATCGCACAGATCAACTGACCGTCCTTCCGGAAATCCCCATGACCACTGATACCTCCCGCCTGTCCTTCCTGGACCGGTATCTCACGCTCTGGATCTTCGCCGCCATGGCACTCGGCGTTGGTATGGGGGCGTTGTTCGAGGGTGTGCCCAGCGCGTTGAACAGCCTCTCCATAGGGTCGACCAACATCCCGATCGCGATTGGTCTGATCCTGATGATGTATCCGCCGCTGGCCAAGGTGAAGTACGAGGAACTGCCGCGGGTCTTCGCCGACAAACGGGTACTGATGCTCTCGCTGCTGCAGAACTGGATCGTCGGTCCGTTCCTGATGTTCGGCCTGGCCGTGCTGTTCCTGCGCGATTACCCCGAGTACATGACCGGCCTGATCCTGATCGGGCTGGCACGCTGCATCGCCATGGTGCTGGTCTGGAATCAGCTTGCCCGCGGTGACGGCCAGTACGTCGCTGGGCTGGTGGCATTCAACTCGATCTTCCAGATTGCGCTGTTCAGCGTCTACGCGTGGTTCTTCCTGTCCTGGTTGCCGCCGGTGTTCGGTCTGCAGGGCAGCGTCATCGATGTCAGTTTCTGGACCATCGCCGAGGCTGTTCTGATCTACCTTGGTATCCCGTTCCTGGCGAGCTTCCTCACCCGCCGATGGTTGAAGGCGCGCATGGGCGTGCAATGGTATGAAGAGACGTTCCTGCCCGCCATCAGCCCGGTAACCCTCGCCGCACTGCTGTTTACCATCGTGGCGATGTTCAGCCTGAAGGGCGGCGATGTGCTGAGGATTCCGATGGACGCGGTACGCATCGCGATCCCGCTGACGTTGTACTTCATCATCCAGTTTGTCATCAGTTTCTTCATGGGCAAGCTGATCGCCAAAGACTACCCCCGCACCACCGCGATCGCGTTCACCGCAGCAGGCAACAACTTCGAACTGGCCATCGCCGTGGCGATCGCGGCGTTCGGGCTGGCTTCCCCGGTAGCCTTCGCGGCTGTTATCGGCCCGCTGGTGGAAGTGCCCGTGCTGATTCTGCTGGTCCACGTCGCCCTGCGCCTGGGCAAAAGCTACTTTCCTGCCGATGCACGGAGCCGCTGAACCGCCTAGGTGCTGCAGCATGAGGAAGTCCCGATGGAAAGCGTCGATGTCGTGGTGATCGGAGGTGGCCAGGCGGGTCTTTCGGCTGGCTACTTTCTGCGTCGCAGCGGGCTGTCCTATGTGATTCTTGATGCCGAAACGTCACCTGGCGGGGCGTGGCAGCATGCGTGGAAATCCCTGCATCTGTTCTCGCCGGCGGGCTGGAGCTCGATTCCCGGTTGGCCGATGCCTGCTACCCGGGAACCGTACCCGTCGCAGGCGGAAGTGCTCGACTACCTCGCGCGCTACGAGCATAAGTATGCGCTGCCTGTCATCCGTCCCGTGCAGGTAAAACGCATCAGCCGCTCGGGGAGCCGGCTGCGGGTGGAAGCAGATGACGGCCGGCAGTGGCAGACACGTGCAGTGATCAGCGCCACGGGTACGTGGCGGCATCCCTGCACGCCCGGATATGAAGGTCTGAACGCTTTCGGTGGCGTGCAGCTGCACTCGGCCCACTACAGCCATCCCGAACCCTTCGCCGGAATGCGCGTGGCCATCATCGGCAGCGGCAACTCAGGCGCACAGATTCTGGCCGAGGTCTCCAAGGTGGCCAAGACCACGTGGATCACCCAGCGGGAGCCAGCCTTCCTGGCCGACGATGTCGACGGGCGCGTTCTCTTCGCACGCGCAACCGAGAAGTGGAGGGCTCAGCAGGAAGGACGCGAGCCGGATATTCAGCGAGATGGTTTTGGCGACATCGTGATGGTGCCGCCGGTGGTGGACGCACGGCGCCGCGGCGTACTGGTCTCCATGCCGCCACCCGTCCGTTTCACCGCCACCGGTATGCAGTGGGCAGATGGCAGCGAACGCAACTTCGACGCGGTGATATGGTGCACCGGCTTCCGGCCGGTATTGTCGCACCTGGAAGGACTGGGCATTGTCAACGCTCGTGGTCGGATCGACGTGGATGACACCCAGGTTCGGTCGGTCGCAGCGCCATCGATTTGGCTGCTTGGCTATGGCGACTGGAATGGCGCAGCATCGGCCACGCTGATCGGGGTGACCCGATACGCGCGCGAGGCAGTAAGGCAGATCAGCGACTACATCGGGGAGGCTTCTCCGGTGTTATCTGGCGCGTGAGCCTCGGCGCCATTGCCCAGCGCCCGCACCTGCGATTGCAGGGCCATGCGGTCCAGCGCTTCAGGCTTAAGCGCCAACAGCAATCCGAGACGGTGCTGGAGCTGGTGAAGCGTGCTCAGGAACGCCTTATGGACCAGATCAGCACTGCCCTGCACTGCGGCCGGGTCGGGGATGCCCCAGTGGGCGGTAGCCGGGTGGCCTGGCCACACGGGACACGCTTCACCCGCGGCACGATCGCACACCGTTACGATGAGATCCATCTGCGGTGCTTCCGGACCTGCGAATGCATCCCACGGCTTGCTCGACAGCCCGGCAACGTCGAAGCCAATCTCCGAGAGCACCTGCAGGGCCACCGGATGAACTACGCCCTTGGGATGACTGCCCGCACTGTAAGCGCGGATACGTTCACGCCCTAAATGGCTGGCCAGTGCTTCGGCAAGAATGCTGCGCGCCGAGTTGCCTGTGCAAATGAACAGAACATTCAGGGGAAGCATGTCATCGCAACCATTTATCTAGAATAATCGAAGTATTGCCTTGCCATATGTCAACTCGATGACTGCCGAAAAGGAAGCGGGCACCCCTCGGTGCCCGCTTCGCTCATCTGTTCAATGACCCGACGACCGTGTGGCGCCTGGCGTACGATGCTTTCCCAAGCGGTCTACCAAGGTCTCACTTGCATCGTTGAGACCGAACACCTCAACGGTCGCGCCGTGCTCGCGCAGCTTCATCACTACCCGGTCGAGCGCATCAACGGCGGTCAGGTCCCAGAAGTGGGCGTCCTTCAGATCGATGATGACCTCCTTGGGGACATCCAGATAGTTGAAGCTACTCACGAACTGTCCGGCAGACGCAAAGAACACCTGCCCCTTCACAACGTAGACGCGCGAGTCGGTCTCGACCTGGGTGTCGTCGATGATCAGCATCTTGCCGACCTTGCGGGTGAAGAACACCGCCGACAGGATCACGCCTGTCAACACGCCTTTGGCGAGGTCGTGGGTAGCCACGGTCACGATGACCGTGCCAATCATCACGACCGAAGAGCTCTTGGGATGAATGGCCAGCTCGCGCAGCGAGCGCCAGCTGAAGGTGCCGATGCTGACCATGATCATCACCGCGACCAGTGCGGCCATTGGAATCTGACTCACCAGGTTTGACCCATAAACAACCAGAAGGAGCAAAACCACGCCGGCCACAAGGCACGAGAGACGGCCCCGGCCACCGGAAGTGATGTTGATCACCGACTGGCCGATCATTGCACAGCCTGCCATGCCCCCAAAGAAGCCCGTTACGGTGTTAGCCAAGCCTTGGCCAGCACATTCGCGATTCTTCTGGCTCGGGGTATCGGTCATGTCTTCGACGATCTGCGCGGTCATCAGCGATTCCAACAAGCCAACGACCGCCAAAGTCGCCGAAACCGGCAGCAGGATCTGGAGTGTTTCCCAGGTAAATGGCACATCCGGAATCAGGAACGACGGCAGGCTGTCAGGCAACGCCCCCATGTCGCCTACGGTGCGTACCTGGAAGCCGAAATACATGGAAGCGGCCGTGAGAACCACGATCGCCACCAATGCCGAAGGAACGGCTTTGGTCAGCAGCGGCAGCAGGTAGATGATTGCCAGACCCACAGCACAGATCGCATACACCATCCACGGCATGCCGATGAGCTCGGGAAGCTGCGCCATGAAAATGAGAATCGCCAGTGCATTCACAAATCCGGTCACCACCGAGCGCGACACAAAGCGCATCAGCGAGCCCAACCGCAGGGCGCCGGCCAGCATCTGCAGGACGCCGGCAAGGATGGTGGCGGCAAACAGATACTGAATGCCGTGCTCGCGCACCAGCGTGACCATCACCAACGCCATGGCGCCCGTCGCAGCCGAGATCATGCCAGGGCGGCCACCGGCGATGGCGGTGATGACGGCGATGCAGAACGAGGCATACAAACCTACCTTTGGGTCGACGCCGGCGATGATGGAAAACGCGATTGCCTCAGGAATCAGGGCTAGCGCAACGACAATGCCCGACAGCAGGTCACCACGGATGTTACCGAGCCATTGCTGGCGCAGGGGATAAATTGCAGACATAGAAAATGATCTCCGCGCACAGCAGTGCGCGCCAAACGAAAGAAACAGGCACCCTTCCAGACCTAAGTGTCTGGGTCGCTTCTTCAATCAAGCGTCAGGGTGGAGTCATCGCTAGCCGATCCGTTGGGTATTTGACGGTATATTGTAGACTGGCATAGCGCCTGAGGGGAAATCCGGCCGGCATCGCGGTCGCCTCGGTGCACTCTCAAGGGTAGCTTCCCAGATCCCAAGATCATTTCGCAGGCGAAGTCGACAAGCTGGTAGGCAGTTGATCAGATTGAATTGAGCTCTGACCGAATCGCCAAAGAAGAGGTGGACATTCGCCGCGGGGCCTATGTCCGCTATCGGCCAAGAGCGGACATCGAATTAGAAGGCGATACGAAACCTACGGCGCCGAACGCAGCCAGTGCAGCGCAATCTCGATCGCATCCTGATCCCCGCGAACAATGCTAACCGGCACGATCCCCTTGGGGTACTCAGTACCCTCACGGTCAGCCATTGCCGCGGTCGTCAGCAACAGCGCGCCACCATCGGGAAGCGGGAAGGTCGTGTTGGACGTCGCAAGCCCTGCGGTTGGCTGTCCGAAGAACCGGGTTCCGGGTCGCGCCCTGAAGGCAACGGCCACGGCCTCGCCGGAACTCGCCGTCCTCGGCCCTACCAGCACGGCGACGCGGCTGTCGGACAGATCGGCGCTGCACGCAGGGCTGGCGCGTGAGCGCCATTTCCTCGTCTTTCCCTGCCCATCTCGGAAGCCGCCTGCATCGCGGTCACCGAGCAGGGATTGTAGTCCATTGAGCATGGGCCACATGTTGCCACCGTTGTCCTGGCGAAGATCAACGATCCAGCCCTTGGTTGAGGTCGGTGCCAGGGTGGCGATGCGGTTGCAGAGTTCCGCGGTGAACGCGCCCCTGTCGTCCTTTCCTATCCCACGCAGCCCCGGCACCAGTATGTATCCGATGTCCGCGATGGATCGGGATTCCATCGGTCGGCTGCGAACGGCCTGCGCGCGATATGTCGAGGCCTCCTTCGGAGTTTGAAGCAGACTGTGGCGGTCTGCAAGCGTGTCCAGCACCCTACGCAACCCCGCATATGCCTCCTGCGCGGGAAGCTCCTTCTGATCGTCCGTGAGTAGCGCCGCCTCTTCGGCGGGCCAGTCGACGTTTCCCGTATTCAACGCCTTCGCGCGAATGAGGGGCAGCGCGTGCGCCAGCATGGCGTAGGCGGATACACCGGTTTTCTCCACCGCCGCCGACGTCAGGGTGAGCTGTTCGGCGTTCAGAGCACCTGCGCTGCCCAAAGTAACCCCGAACTTGATGTGGGTGCTGGCCTCCGGAACATACAGTAACAATTCGCGCTCACGCAGACCTTCACCACCACGCACTGGCACGCCGCCGGAGCTGGCAAATGCAAGCCGTCCCGTTGGGCCATCAGCACGAAGCCAGAGCGCTGCGGCGCCAGTCCCGCCATCCACGCGAAGCCGCCCGGCAAGCCGCACGTTCTTGCCCTTGAACGAACTAGCATCCAGGGATGTGATCGCGCCAATGAAGCTCGCCTCGCCGGTGGATTCGGCAGACAGCTGAATCGTAGCGCCCTCCGTATCCAGGACGTCGCCAGCGCCATCAACCATCGACTTTGCGCTGGTCCCCTTCCACAAGGTTTCACCCTGCGCTGAAGCACTGAAAATCATTGCCAGGAGCAGAACGACCATGCGCGGCATCGGCACCATCCTTGTACACGAGAACGATGATCCTATGACGCTCGGAATGCAGCGGCAAGTGAGGCTACTGCTTCATTGATCTACTGCCGTTGCAGACCGTGATGTTCCGCTTCGTTGAAATCGCCCGTCATGCACCCCTATTGTGTGCGCAATAGATTGAACCGCTCGCGGTGATGCTTCAGATAGTTCTTCAATTTCGAGCCTGGCTTCTTCAGCAGGGGCGCAGGCAATCCCAATGCTTCTCTCTCCTCGGGCGTGATGACACCGCTCGTAAGCATTTCGCCATCGTCGTCAAAGGTGATCAAAAGCGCATCGAACAGCGCATCCAGATTGGCAGTGAGAGGAAGCCCGTTGTGTGGATCAAGCCGCTCCTCATTGTTTGAACCACACCATGGCTTGCAATGTGATGCGCGCAATACGGCGGCGATTGCAGTACCCGTGACAGCACATTTCCCGTCCCATAGCTGCAAGAGATCGCGACGGAAGCGCCCCTGCCCAAGGCGCGCATCAACCAAGGTCTTGCGCGTAGTCTCAGCCCCCTCACCTTCCCGAATCTGCATCAACTCGCTGTCAACCGTCGCTTCCGACGAGTGGCGATAGAAGGCCGATACAGGCAACCTGTCGCTGAGCTTCATGTACAGGTCTCCACCAACATCGGAGATGGCACTCAGACGCGATAACTGGCTAGCGTCGAAGCTGCCAATACTCGTGCTGGACTTTGCTCCTTTCTCGCACACGATGGCGTAGGCGTCATAGCCCGCCCGAACCAGTTCCAAGTGCCGTTGACGTTCAGACCAGCCGTTACTATTGGTTTGACGCGGACCAAGTACGCGAATAGTCGGGAAGTCTTTCTGCTGCTCTACATCCTCTGCCCAGAGCCGAAGGAATACACAACGCCTCGCCTCATCCACCGAGCCCCAGGACCACCGGTCATTGGCTACAGGCGCATGCAAAACATCGCGAAAGAATGCATTGATACGAAGTTGACTGTTGGATAGTGGAGAATCGCCATCGGCTTCTGAGTTTGTGTCTATCCCAGGAGGGGCAGAAGGCGATGTATCAACGACAGGCGCGGCGTATGGCTTGAACGGATAGTTCATGTCCCTCAGCAGCTTCTCGGCGCGGGCCAGCAGAGCAGCATCAAAGTGACCACGCCATTCAGACTCCACGATCAGAGCTTCGCAGGTCAGATCCAGGCGCTTGAGTTCCCACAGCCGCGTGAATCCATCGGAAGGCTTGCCGCTTGCAAGCACACGCTGCACCGTTTCGAAGCCCCCGTACTGTTCGAGCATACGTTTGAACTGAGTTGGCCGATAGCCGATCTTCTCGGCCTGAAGAACTGCATCCCGCAGGAGCTGTGTGAAAGCCTCGTTCTCACGCACATCCATAGCGTCATTGGCCCATTAGTAAAGTAGTGATGAGTCGAAAAGATGAGGCGTAGGAACAAGAGATTTAATCGGCAGAATGCGGCCAATTAGTGAGTTATCGCGATACCAGCAGGCTCCCCCCCCTCAACGAACATTCTACCGAAGCACCTCGCGAGATGTCTGCCGGTGTAGAGGGCCGGCGACCAATCATTGCGAAGCAGTGACCGCGTAGTTAGGCGGTTTCGTTTCCCCTAGCAGGGAGTGTCGGGAATGGCACGGTAAGAACCTTGAAATCGTGAAGCCCTACAATTTCCCACCAGCGCTGGGTGCATGGCACCACACTGACGATCACGTGCAAGAACCCAACTTTCCTCGTCCGCCCCAGAACCCGTACTACTTCACGGATGAGGCCTCCATCGAGTGGCCGGGCCTGACATCGTTTTGGTTAGCGTCCGCTTTCGGCCAGAAGCAGACCTCGGCCGATCAGCGTCGGAAGACTGACTTAGGCTAGCTTGTCTCGCAGTGGCCAGAAGCAGAAATCCGTGAAGCTCCAACCGAGCCGAGCCGCTACAGGGGATTTGTCTCGAACGAATCACATTTCGGGTTGGGAAGCATCCAAACTTTCAACTGCACGCTGCCCCGACTGTGCCGTACCAAAGTCGAACTCTGCAGGAGCCACCGCAATGCAATTGAGCTGGCGCTCCAATTCACGAAGCCGGTTCGGGCCACCTTGGGTGGAGGCTAGAAAGACTCGAACAACGTGCGGATTCTGCAGCAACTCTCTGATGACCGATGCAAACATTGACTTCCGTGCAAGATGCAAGTCTTGAGCATCCTCTATGAATGCGGCATTCCAACCGATGAGAGTTTCGTTCGGAAATTGCCCTGGCGGTGCGGAAGCAAGAGTTGCCATGAGCTGGTTGTACAGCGCGGCCAGATAGCCCCATTGTGCTGCGAACCTAGTGTAGAACGCCGCGTACGCACCGGCAAAGATGGCGCCGAACCATGGGATCATTTGCCCAATCTCGACTTTGAGCTGGGCTGCTGAGAAAACAAGCTCCGTGCCGGCCGCAAAGTACGACTTGATTGGGAGCACGATCGCACAAATTAGCGATGTCACCCAAAGCGACCGCAACAGTACAGCCGTGCCGCCGTTGGGTCTGTTCCGCAGAAAAAACTCACCCGCAAGAAAACTCACTGTCGACATAGTCTCTTCTCCCGCCAAACCATTTGATGGTCGCTCCCCCTTGGGAGTTTGGCTGTGCCACCCACGCCCCTCGAAAGGGTTCGCCCCCCCCCCAGCACAGCTCGATACTAGGCGGATTGTGACCTATTCACAATCCGTTGCAACGCCTGAGAATGACTAGCCTGCATTGCAAAGGTCGTAAGCCGCCGTTGTCATATCGAAGAGGAAATGGACCGTAGTGTGCGTCCGCTTCCGTCCAGAAGCGGACACTCCCTACCCCCGATAAACATTCCTAATCGATCAGCTCCAAAGGTGCAGTGCTACGCCGAGGTCGGCAGCACGCTCCTAGCTGAACGCTCCGCGCAACAGGCTCTTGACCTTAAATAAAGCTCCAATCTTAGAGTTGGCTCGGCGCTCGGATCTGCTGCATCCGAGCCTTAACGCGCAGACCTGCTGAGCGGATATCCGCCAGACAGCACGCACTCTAACGAGCATGCGATGCACACCCCGATTCAAGGCCGCGATCATCCCACTCAGATGGTCGCTATTGAGATCACTCAAGCTGGCGGCCCCGAAGTACCGAGTCCGGCCACCCGTCCCATCCCTTCGCCCAAGGCAGATGAAGTCCTCATCAGGGTTTTGCTGCCCCGAGGGGCAATGCCGATTTGCCCTTCCTCCTCGCAGAACCGAATCCGCGAAGCGCTGGGGCCCGTAGTCTTGACCAACTCTACGATCTTCACTTTCGACCTTAAAGTCGTCGTTAAAAATACACTCATTTGACACGCCAGCATGGCAGCGTTCGCGGTGTGGACCGGCCCACATGGCCGGCCATCGGCCAGTTCGCGGGGTTTCACTCGAGAACTCACAGTCCTACCTATCTTGGAGAGCGAGATGAGCTACGTAACGACAAGCGACGGCGTCGAGATCTTCTACAAAGACTGGGGCCCGAGGAACGGCAAGGTCATCTACTTTCATCATGGCTGGCCACTGTCCGGCGATGACTGGGACGCGCAGATGTTGTTCTTCGTGAACAACGGATTCCGTGTTGTGGCCCATGATCGACGAGGGCATGGTCGATCCACGCAGGTATGGGATGGACACGACATGGACCACTATGCCGATGATGTGGCTGCAGTGGTGACCCACCTTGGCGTTCAAGGTGCCATGCATGTCGGCCACTCAACTGGTGGCGGCGAGGTGGTCCGCTACATTGCCCGTCATGGGGAAGACAAAGTATCCAAGGCGGTCCTCATCAGTGCCGTCCCCCCGCTTATGGTCAAGACTGCCGGAAATCCCGAAGGCACTCCCAAGGAAGTCTTCGACGACTTCCAGGCTCAGCTCGCCTCCAACCGTGCAAAGTTCTACTACGACGTCCCTGCAGGGCCGTTCTACGGATACAACCGCCCTGGCGCCGAACCCTCTGATGCCGTGATCTGGAACTGGTGGAGGCAGGGGATGATGGGCGGGGCCAAGGCGCACTACGATGGCATCGTCGCATTCTCGCAGACCGATTTCACTGAGGACCTGAAGGGAATCACGATTCCCGTACTGGTAATCCACGGGGATGACGACCAGGTTGTGCCATATGCCGACTCCGGGCTGCTGTCTGCCAAGCTGGTGAAGAACGGAAAGCTCAACACCTACAAGGGTGCGCCGCACGGCATTCCGACCACGCATGCCGATCAGGTGAACCAAGACCTCCTTGATTTCGTGAACAGCTAAAAAGCTGGGGTGTCGCCACACCCGCGCAGTCAGGCTGCATAAGTGACAGCCGTGTACGCACGGCTGTCCGCTTGAGGGGTGCACCTGCCAAGTCGGCAGCAATCTTCTGTGGCAAACCCGCCATCAAGCCGATGTGTAGCGGGCAGATCGGAGCCCTTGAGGCTGTACGCGACTATCTAGAAGCTCAACTCGATTAGATTGATTCGCCTATTGCCGGCGTGAAAAGGGCTGCCCGATGGGGCCAGCTTCTCAAAAGTTTGACGTTCTGGTCTACGCGCAAAGTCGGCTTCAACCCCAAAACGCGTCAGACATTCCCGGAATTTCGGGAATGTTTGTCCTAAACGACAAACTTTACGCGTCTGCATATTTAAGCGCGCGGTGTGCCTACCGTTCGTCGGCCCATGACTTCCGGGGGGTTGACTACAGCTGTCGTCAAGCTGACATTGACGACACGTGTAGTCAAGGGAGTGGTGTCATGCGTGGCAAGACGATCGGGGACCAGGAACTGGCCCTGCTGCAGTACATCGATGAACATGCGCCGGCCAGTGTCGGCGAGGTCGCCAGTGGCTACGCCGAGCCCCGTGGCCTGGCCCGTTCCACCGTGCTGACGATGATGGAGCGGCTGCGGGCGAAGGGGTATCTTCAGCGCCGGCAGCAGGACGGCGTCTACCGCTACCAGGCCACCCGTGGCCCGCAGAGCGTGCTGCAGGGCGCGGTGGCGCAGTTCGTCGACAACACCCTGCAGGGCTCGGTGTCGCCGTTCGTGGCCTATCTGTCGCAGCGGCAGAAGGTCAGCGACAACGAGCTGGCCGAACTGGAAGCGCTGGTCGCCCAACTCCAATCGCGTCGCCACGAGGGCTGAGTCATGGACACCACGATGCTGATCCCGATGCTGGAACGCCTGGGCTGGACCAGCCTGCAGACCGTGCTGCTGGTGGCGCTGGTGTACGGCCTGTGCCGCGCGCTGCCGTCGCTGTCGGCGGCGACCCGCTGCCGCCTGTGGTGGCTGGTCTCGCTGCAGGCCGTGCTCGGCCTGTTCTGGAGCCAGCCGTTGCAGTTGGCCTGGCTGCCTGCCCCGCAGGCGGTGGCGACGACCGCGACCGACGTGGCCGCTGACATCGTCTACCCGCTGGCCCCGGAGGCCTCGGCACAGTTGCTGGCCGCGATGCCGATGCCTGCAGCAGACGCGCCGGCAGTGGCGTGGTGGGCCGTCGCACTGGCCGCGCTGTGGGCATCCGGCGTGCTGCTGATGGCGCTGCGTACCTTTGGTGAGTGGCGTCGCTGCCGCGCGCTGCTGGCAGCGGCCTATCCCTGCGAGGACCAGGCGTTGGTGCAGGCCCTGCAGCTGGCTTCCGATGCACACGGCGTGCGGCCTGCGCCGCGGTTGTGGATGAGCACGCAGGTGGACGCACCGCAGCTGGTCGGTCCGTTCCGCCCGGTGCTGCTGTTGCCGGCTGGCGACAACGCCCTGCAGGGCGACGCACTGGACCTGGCCCTGACCCATGAACTGCAGCACCTGCAGCGGCGGGACCTGCAGTGGGGCCTGCTGCCTGCGCTGGCCCAGCACCTGTTCTTCTTCCATCCGCTGCTGCGCCTGTCGGTGCGTGAATATGCACAAGCGCGCGAAGAAGCGGTGGACGCGGCGGTGGTGGGCCAGCACGCTGCCAGCCGCCAGGCCTATGGCCGTCTGCTGCTGCAGCTGGGGGTGGCACCGCAGCCGCACCTGGGCGTGGCCAGTGCCGCACCCGATGCCACCAGCCTCAAGCGTCGCCTGCTCTCGCTGCAGCCGCGCCGGGCCTGCCCCCGCATCCTGGCGATGGCGCTGACTGCTGTGGTGGTGGTGGTGGGCGTGGCGCCGATGCGACTGGTCGCAGCGCCGGTGCCGCCGGCACCGCCCGCGCCACCGGCGGCACCCAAGGTCGTGGCGCCAGCACCGCCGAAGGCTCCCAAGGCTCCGGCCGCACCGCCATCCGCCGCGGGCGTACCGGCGGCACCGGCTGCGCCTGCAGCACCGGCCGTGCCGGCCGCGCCGGCCGAACCCGCTGACGCGACCGGGCCCGACGATGCCGATGTGGCCGATGTCGACGATGCCACGGGCATGGCCGAAGGCGATGAAGGCGCGACGTCGGCCGCCACCTCCATCACCACCTACGGTCGCCTCGACCTGGGCAGGTCGCCCCGGGAGGCCTTCGTTCTGGTTGATGGTGATTCGACCTTCGCCAACGGCGGCATGGACGACGTGACGGTGGCCCGCAGGCAGCTCGGCAAGGGCCCGGCGTTGTGGTTCCGCCAGGGTGACAAGCGCTACGTGGTGCGTGACCCGATGCTGATCCAGACCCTGCAGCGTGCCTACAGCGGTGCCGTAGAGCTGGGCCGCCAGCAGAGCGAACTGGGCCGGCAGCAAAGCGTGCTGGGTCGCCAGCAGGGTGAACTCGGCAGGCAGATGGGTGAAATGAGCCGCCTGCAGGGCGAGGAGTCGCGCCGCATCGCACTGATTGCCGCCGAGGCTGCACGCAATGCGATGGCCGCCCACGACATCAACCGTGAGGCGGCTGCGGAAGCGGCGAAGGCAGCGCGCGGTGCAACCAGCGACGTGGCCGTTGCGCGTGAGGCTGCACGCGAGGCCGCCGCCGAGGCACGCCGTGCGATGCAGGAAGCCCGCAGCGAGGCCGCGCAGTCCGGCCGCACTCGTGACATGCAGCGCCTGGCCAGCCAGCAGTCTGAACTGGCCAGCCGCCAGGCGGCACTGGGCAGCCAGCAGGCCGCCTTGGGCGAGCGCCAGGCACGCGTGCATGCCCAGGCGTCGCAGCAGGCGCAGCAGGTGATCGCGCGCGCACTGGCCAGCGGCAAGGCCGAGCGACTCTGATCGGTAGTGCCGGCCGCTGGCCGGCAATGTGGGGTGCCGGCCAGCGGCCGGCACTACCCTGGGGCAATCAGTGCTGCAGCCAGCGTATCGGGAACGCGTCCGCCATCGCTGCATAGCCGGCATCACTGGGATGCAGATGATCCCCGCTGTCATAGCTGGGAAGCAGATGGGTCGGGCGCTGTGGATCGCGCATGATGCGATCGAAGTCGATGACACCATCGACGCCCTGTGCTGCCCTGATCCAATCGTTCACGGCTTGCCGCTTGGTTTCTCCGGCGGCGTCGAAGTAGCCTGATCCTCCGTAGGGCAGCAACGTTCCAAGCATCACCCTGATCCCACGTTGCCGGGCTCGCTGCACCGACGTGCGCAGGGCGTCGATCAACTGCGCTGCAGACACCGCCTGCGGCGGATGCAGCTGGCCGATGCCGATATCGTTGATGCCCAGCAGCAGCACGGCATGGCTGGCACCGGACACCGCCAGCACATCGTGCCCGAAGCGCGACACGCCTGCTGGCCCGACTCCATCATGCAGCCAGCGATTGCCGGCAATGCCGCCATTGACCACGCTGACCTTGCGCAGGCCTGCACTGCGGACACGGTCATCGAGCAGGTTGGGCCAGCGGAAATTGCGATCCACTGTAGAGCCGGCACCATCGGTGATCGAGTCACCGAAGGCGACCATGACCACCGGCTTGCCGCCAGCTGCTGGTACCGCCGATGGCTGGTTTCCGGCAACGTCAATGGCGTCCAGCCAATAATAGGCCCGCATGGGGTCGGCGGAGCGCAGCAGGGCCGCGCCGACCTGGTTGCCGGGCGCGCGGTAGTTGGTCTGCAGGCCGACCGAATGCGTGGTGACCACCGGCGTCGGTGCCATGACGTACAGGCTGACGGACAGCTCCGTCTGGTCAGCCACATGCAGGTTGATCCGATCACTCCAGCGCTCTTCGCCGGGGGCGAGCGTCAAGCGTGCTGCACCACTGAAACGCAATGAGCGCTGCTTGTGGAGGACGACACCATCGGCGCCCATGCTTGGCGCAATACGGAGGTCCTCCAATGTGACCGGGGCCTTGCCGAACCGGTTGGAGAAGCGAACGCGCAGTGTTTCTCCGCCGCGCGAAAGACGTACGGTCATGCGTACGGTCTGGTCGGCCAGGGTGACGGGTGGGGGCGGGGGAACGATGTTGTCCGGAAAGGTAACGCCGTAGTCCTGCTGGGCGGCGAACCAGGTGGCGGACCATGGGGGCCGGCCCTCATGTGCCGCCAGCGGGGGGGCGGGGGCCACGCACAGCAGAGTGGCGAACAGACAGCCCAACCACCGTCGATACGGTTTCCTGTTGCGGAACCTCGGCATACAGCACTCCTTGCAGTGTGGCTGGAACCTTATCCCGCTGGCGCGGGTGGATACCCGGTGCCAGCGGGATCGGTAAGGAACATCAACCGCAGCTGGCGCGCTCGATGCGGTTCTGCGCATCCACCTGCACGGTCACGCGGTCCTGGCGGAAGTCCATGGTCACCGCCATGCCGGGTTTGACTACCCGTGCACCGCGCGCGCCGCTGTCAGCCACCAGTTTCTTGATCGTGGCTTCGTCGGCGGTTTTGCCGGTGAACGCTTCCAGCGCCTCGGGGCGGCATTCGTGCGGGCCATCGGAGACTTTGGCCGGCAGGCTGCCGGTATCGGCGGTGCCGTTGGCATCGGCATGGCTGCAGGCCGCGAGCGGCAGGATGCTGGCCAGCAGCAACAGGGTGGTAGGGCGCATGGGCACGGCTCCGGTGAAGGGACAGCGGGCAGTGTCGCCGCTGCGCGTCTCTGTGGTGTCAACGCGGCCTGAATCCGTGCCTGGCAAGCGCCACAGTGTGTGAAGTCGTCGAAGAGCAGCGGATTGATGCCTGTGCGGGCAGCGGTTAGTGTCTTGCACCCAGTCAACTCAAGGCGCATGTCCGATGGTTGAGCGCGTTCAACGCCTGATCAATGCGGTTTCGTCCATTCCAGGCGTGCGCACCGCTTCTGTGACCAAGCAGGATTTGTCGGAGCTGGCCGTAGACGAATTGTCGCTGTTGCCCTACGCGGATCTACCGCTGGCCGTATTGCGGCGTAGCGAAGGTGCTCTGTCGCATGAGGTGCTGATTGGGATCGAGTTTGAACTGGACGGCGGCCCGGCAGGCTTGCTGGCGCTGGAGTTTCTGTCGTGGTGGGTGCGTGACGCTGCGCGCAGTGGAGCGCTGATGCAGTTGCGCAGCCTGGCGTTGCCCCCCCTGGAGCAGCAGTTTGGCCAGACCCTGAAGTTCACCGTCGACTGGTTCCATGCTGACCCACAGCAGGACCTGGAACGGCTGCTGATCGCCGTAGACGAACGGGCCGCAAACCTGGAAGCGACCTTGGATCACTTCGCCATTGCCGAGCGCATCAAGGCCGCCGCTGTCGATTCGTCCAGCAGCGACGTGCCCGCGCCCAGTGCGTTTGCTGGACGACTGCGGAAGTTCTTGACTGCGTGAATCGCGGGGAAAAGCGGGGCGCTGCGGTCAACGCGAGTCGTCCTGCCTGGCGACCAGAGCCAGCGTTTCGCGCTCACGCTGTTCTTCGCGGATCAGCCGCTGCAGCAGCAGGGCCAGGGTCACCACGTCCTGGTGATTGTGGTCGGCCACCCGGCGCAGGTTCACCGCGTCGCCGCCGCGCAGGAAGCGCAACCACGCACCGGGTGCCTCCGAGCCCGGCAGATCGTCCTCGCGCACCACGCGCAGCAGCTGGCGTTCGATGGTGGACAGCTTGCAGTTCTCCCACGTGCCGCGATAGCGGCGGCGGGTGGGGTAGAGCAGGTCGACATGGTCCAGCGCGCTGATCGGGTCGCGTTGCCGGGCAAGCCGGTAACGCGCTTTCAGCAGCGGTGCGTCATAGCTGCGGCCGTTGTAGCTGCAGAACACGGTGGACGGTTGCAGCCAGCCGGCGAAGGTGGCCAGCATCGCGTCCTCGGCGGCCATCGTGGCCATCAGCAACTGGCGGATGCGCAGGCCTTCGCCACGCTGCGGGCACACATGCCAATCGGCCGCGCCGATCATGAAGGCACGGGTGCCGGTGCCGCCGGCCAGGCCGGTGGTCTCGGTGTCGAAGAACAGCAGATCGCGTGCAGTCACGTGCTCGCCGTCGCGACGGGCGAAATCAAGCGACAGCGGTTGTGCCGGGATCGCCTGCGGCTGCAGCGATTCGATCAGGAACAGGCCCGGTGCGATCTCCTCACCTGGCAACTGACGGTCCTGTGCGCTGGCGCGAGCAGGAGCGGGGCCGCCGCGCGTGCGCAGGCCGAGCAGGCGATGCAGGCTGCCCACTTCGGGCCGACGCAGCGCGGGCGGCGTCGTGGCAGGTGCCGCCGCGCCGGTCGGCTTGTGGCGGATCTCCTGCTCGACCCAGGCGAACACCGAACGCTCGGCCGGTGGTTGCCGCGCATCGTTGGCGGCCACGGGTGCCGGTGGCGCAGGGGGCACGTCCGGCACGGCCGGTGTGCTTGCCTTCGGGTCGCCGGCCTGCCTGCGCAGCAGGCGCAGCTTGTCCAGGCTCAGGCTCACGGTGCCAGCAGCTCCATCGGATCGCGCGTGGTCACCACCACGTCGGGCACATGCTGGCAGGCATCGGCATCGGCATCGAACAGGTCGAGCACGCGCAGTGCCAGTGCGCGCGGCGAGGTCTCATCCTCTTCCTGCGCGGCCAGCACCGGGCCGACGCAGGCCGGGCAGCCGGCCTTGCAGTCGCAGCGCTGCACCAGTTCGCGCGCGCGCTGCACCAGTTCGGCCTGGCGCTGCCACAGCGGTTCGCTGAGGCCCACGCCACCAGGGAAGTTGTCATACAGGTACACGGTGGGCACGAATTCCTGCAGCAGTTCGACAACCCCAGGATCACCCTCGCTGCCGCGCAACTGGCCACGGCCGCTCTGGTCGGCGATCGCAAACCAGGAGCCATCGCCGTTACCGACCGACTTCTGCAGGTCGCGCGCATCGGCCATCACCGCCACGGTGGCGACGATGTGCAGCGCATACGCCGCACCGAGGAAGCCATCGAGCGCATCCTGCCTGCTGGCGAACGCGCGCAGCAGCAGTGCCTGCGGCAGCTGCCACCACACTGCGGTGGTGTGCAGTTCCTGGTCGGGCAGGTTCACCGGCCCGTAGCCGATGTTTTCGTGGGTGTAGTAGCGGATCTTCTTGTAGCCGGCCACGCGCCGCACCACGTGCACTTCGCCATGGTGCGAATCACCGCGCCCGGCCACGCCACCATCGAAGCGGTCCAGCACCTTGAGCTTGGTGAAATCGATGCTGTCGGTGTAGTAATCCACATGCGTGCGGGTGACGTAGGCCTTGCGGCCCTCCCAGTCGAGCGTCTCCACCTGGTAGGGCGTGGACTGCACCATGTGGATGGCGCCTTCATACAGCGTGAGCGCGGCGGCGGAGTAATCGACCTCGGCGATGATCTGCTGGCGGCCGTCGCTGCGGTCGACCACCACGAAGTTGCCATCGGCCACCGCGCGCAGGCTGACCGCGTTGGCCGGATAGCTGTCGGCAATCCATTCCCAGCGCTCGCCTTCGCGGTGGATGACTTCGGTTTCGGCCAGCGCTTCCAGGAACACTTCCGGGTCGATCGGGCCGAAGCCATCGCCGACCCGGAACGGCAGTTCAAAGGCCGCGCAGCGAATGTGGTCGAACAGGATCAGCGGCTGGTCTGGCGCAATGCGCGCATGTTCGGGCGAGGCTTCGGCGAAGAAGTCCGGATGCCGCACCACGTACTGGTCCAGCGGCTGCGAACTGGCCACCATCACGCCGAGTGCGGGTTGCTGGCGGCGACCGGCACGGCCGAAACGCTGCCAGGTGGCGGCCACGCTGCCGGGGTAGCCATTGAGGATGACCACGTCCAGGCTGCCGATATCCACGCCCAGTTCCAGCGCCGAGGTGCTGACGATGCCGTCGATGTTGCCGGCACGCATCGCACGCTCGGTCTCGCGGCGTTCGGTGGGCAGATAACCGCCGCGGTAGGCGCGGATGCGCGGCGGCTTGCGCGGGTCGTGGTCGAAGATGTCCTTCAGGTACTTGGTCAGCACCTCGACCATCAACCGGGTCTGCGCGAACACCAGGGTCTTCAGCCCGGACTTGATCGCGATGCGCGCGATGCGGTTGCTCTGCGAGCGCGCCGAGGCACGCAGGCCCAGGTCGGGGTTGATCACCGGCGGGTTCCACAGCAGCACCTGCTTCGGCCCGGTGGGCGCGCCGGATTCGGTGACGGCGGTGACCGGTGCCTCGATCAACGCCTCGGCATGCGCCTGCGGGTTGCCGATGGTGGCCGAGCACAGGATGAACTGCGGTTGCACGCCATAGAACGCGCAGATGCGCTTGAGCCGGCGCAGCACGTTGGTGACGTGGCTGCCGAACACGCCGCGGTAGGTGTGTACTTCGTCGATGACGATGTAGCGCAGGTTCTCGAAGAACTGTGCCCACTTGGTGTGATGCGGCAGGATGGCCTGGTGCAGCATGTCCGGGTTGGACACCACGATGTCGCCATGCAGGCGGATCGCCTGGCGCGCATCGCCGGGGGTGTCGCCGTCGAAGGTGAAGGCCTTGACGCCGAGATCGCCGGCACGATTGAGTTCCAGCAGCTCGGCCACCTGGTCCTGGGCCAGTGCCTTGGTCGGGAACAGGTACAGCGCCTTGGCCTTGTCCTGCATGGCCGCGCTGACCACCGGCAGGGTGTAGCACAGCGACTTGCCGCTGGCGGTGGGGGTGACGATGGCCACGTGCTCGCCGCGCTGGCTGGCCTCCCAGGCTTCGGCCTGGTGGCTGTAGAGCTGCTCGATGCCACGTGCCTTCAGTGCTGCGGCCAGCGCCGGTGGTACCGAGTCGGGAACGGGCGCGTAGCGGCCTTCGCGGCCGGGAATGGCGAAGCTGCCGGTGATGCGGTCCTGGTAGCGGCGCTGCAGGCGCGCGCTGAGCAGCGCGCCGTCGCGGGCGGGCAGGCCATCGCGGGTGGCGAGCTTCTGCTCGGCATCGGCGGTGCGCTTGGCGAGTTCGTAGGCCATGGAAGAGGAAGCGGGGACGGATTGCGAGGGGTCACATGGCACCACATCCATGTCTCAGGATGTGAGACACCGCACACGGCGGGCGTGAACCGTTCAGTGCTCGCGTCCCGTGGCGTCGCCGCATCTCCCTTGGCTGAACAGCTGCCGGTGCAGCAACGAAATCTGAAGCCGGCATCCGTATCCTTGGGCGCTGGACGCAACCAACAGGGTGGATGGCTGTGGCACGACGTGGAACGCAGGGAGCACTCCTGGCCGGCATGCTGCTGACCGGCATCGTACAGGCGCAACAGGCTGCGCCGGTGGCGGTGCCCGATCCTGCACCCGTTCCCCCTGAAGATGCGCCGCCTGCCCCGACCGCACCGATCTCCACCACCTTGCCGCAGGACAACGTCACCACCCTCGGCGAAGTGCGTGCGCTCAAGCCCGATGACGAGCCGCTGGACCTGTACCGCTTCAAGAACCCGGTGAAGTTCGGCGATAACCGCTTCAGCCGCGACTGGAGCGAACCGCCATCGCCGGAGCAGGTCAGCATGGGCGGTGGCTACATCATGATGGGTGTGGTCAAGGGTGTGCTGGCGGCAGCCAAAGGCATCAACAAACTCACCGGCGGTCCCGACCAGATCCAGGCGGCCGTGGCGCGGCCACCCCCAGAGCTCAGTGCCGAACAGCAGCAGCGCGCGCTGCGGTTCTCACAGGAGCAGGATGCCGGCGACACAGCGCCAGTGAAGTAGGCCGGTATATCCTGCGGGCTCCCCCACCGCTAATGCTGTCATGTCCCTGCGTTCGATCTGCCTGCTGTCCGCGTTGCTGCCGGCCTCCGCCTTCGCGTCCGATATCGCCGATGGCGGCGCCTGCCGCAATGGCGCGTTCCCCTCCCAACAGAGCCGGTTCGCGCTGGCGCGGGTGGTCGATGCACCGCGCCTGTACCTGCTCGGCGACATGGAGGGCTGCCCCGCCAAGGGCGAACCGGCCTGCCGCCAGCGCAGCTATGTGGTCAACGGCGATACGGTGGTGACCGGTCGCGACCTGGGCCGTTACCGCTGCGCGTTCTTCCCGAACAGGGTGGGCGGCAGCGCCGGCTGGGTCGACCGCAGCAAGCTGCAGCCGTTGCCGGTGGCCGTGCCCACGCTGCAGGACTGGACGGGCCACTGGAAAGATGGCGACAACGGCCTGCGCATCACCGTGCAGGGTGGACAACTGCATGTGGATGGCGACGCCTACTGGCCCTCGGCCAACCCCACGCCGGAACAGCGCCCGTACGGGCCGAACCTGGGCCAGGTGGAAGCGCGTGCCACACCGCAGGGTGCCGATGTCGAGTTCGCCGAGGATACTTGCCGGGTGCGTGTGCACTCGCTGGGTGAGGTGCTGATCGTGGCCGACAACAGCGAATGCGGTGGCATGAACGTGCGCTTCAATGGCGTGTACCGGCGCGCGGGAACGCGTTGACCCCGCCGAAAGACGCCAGCCAAGGTTGGCGTCCATCAGGGCAACCGGCCAGTAGATCCACGCCATGCGTGGATGCCGCCCGCGATCCCATCGTCGCGGTCAGCGCCGCCGCTCCAACCACCACAGCAGCGATGCGCACAGCACGAACGCCAGCCACCACGGCCAGCGCGATCCCGGCACGGGTTGCATCACCGACGCGGTTGCCGGGGAGCTGCCCGCCAGCGCCTGCGTGGTTGCATCGATCATTGCCTGCTGATGCAGCGCGGGCGCGTCCTTCGGGTCGAATGCATAGCGCCAGACGGTAGCGTCGCCGTGCTGCAGGCGCTGCCAACCCGCCTCGCGCGGCCACCAGCCCGCGCAACGCAGGTCTGACGTCGCGCCATCGACGATCAGCGGCGTGCCTTCGCCGCGTGCGTTGAAGGCCTGCAGCGGCGCCTGCACGCCGCACAGCGCCTGCCGTTCGCCCGCCCAGCTGATCGGCTGTGGCGACCACAGCGCCTCAGCGCTGCCCTGCGCCCGCGCCAGCGTGGCAACCACGCCGCTCCACAGTTCGCCGTGGCGGTCATCGCGGCCGGCCAGCACCCAGCGCCAACTGTCGGTGATGGGCAGCAGGCCGATGCGGCCTTTGCCGGTAGCGCGCCAGCCGCCGACAGCCTTGCCGGTGCGATCGTGCAGCAGCGCGTTGCTGCCAGGTACCTGCAGCGCCAGTGTTTCCAGTGTGGGCAGCGCGGCGTCGTGCGAACTGCGGTCTGCCTCTTCGCCGTAGCCGGTCGGCAGCGTACCCGCGGCGAGCGGGCCACGTCGTGCGGCGAGGACCGCGCTCTCGCCGTCGCCGGGAAGTTCGAGGACCTGGCTGCTGCCATCACCCCGCAGCGGCAGACCCAGATCGTGCAGGCGCTGGCGCGCGCTGGCCGAAGGCGCGCCCGCACTGCGTACCAGCACGCCCAGTCCTTCGCGCAGCGCCTGCCGCACAGCGGCCAGCTGGGCGGCATTCAATGCCGCCAGGCTGCGCTCGTCCAGCAGCAGCAGATCGCTGCGCGCCAGCGACGCCGCGTCCAGCGGCAAGGCGCCGTCGCCGACGCTCAGGCCGGCACCGGTATCGGCCTGCACCTGCACGCGGATGCCGGCATCGGCTGCCCAGCGGCGCAGGTACTTCAGTTCGGGGCCCGGCGCGCTGGCGCGTACCTGCAGGCGCAACGGCGCCGCCGGCAGGGTCTGCTGCGGCACCGGCACGTTGTCCACCACATGGCCGTCGGCATCGAGCAGGCGCAGCTGGAACACGCTGCGGCCTTCGGCGCGGGTGATGCCACTCAACTGAACGTGGCCATCGTCGGCAACATCCGCGCGATCGACCACGCTGCCGGCCGGGTCGAGCAGTTCCGCCTTTGCCCTGGCAACGCCACGCGCCTGTGCCTGTACCTCGAAGCGTGCGCCGGGCGCGGCGTCGGCCGGTGGCTGCAAGGCGACCCAGCCGCGCGGCGGTGCTGCCGGCTGCCAACGTACGTCGCGTGGCAGTACCGCATCGCGATCGCGTGCGACCAGGCCGGCACCGACCAGGGTGAGCGTGGAGGCCGGATGCTGCCGCAGCGCGGTGGCCAGGTCGGGTACGCGCTTTGCGCCGGGCACATCGGCAGCTTCCGGCAACAGCCACAGCGGACCTTCGCTGGCCGGGAACGCGCCGGCCCTGCTGGCATCGATTCCGAGCACAACCAGCCCGCCTGCGGGTTGCTGGCGGGTGGGCGGCACCAGGCAGAAATACAGCAGCGTGGCGACGATGACCTGCAGCCCGATCACCCCCCAGCGGCGGCCACGGTGCGTGGTGTTGCCGTGCGACTGGCGAACGCTGGCGATCGCCACGATCACAGCGAGTGCCAGGGCGATCCACAGGTTCAGGCCGGAGGGGTTCATGGCTGCGCCTCCAGCGCGTCCAGGTAGCGCTGGCCCATCGCATCGGCGGCACTGCGCCGCATCGCCTGCGGCAGTGGACGCTGCAGCGCCCGCCACAACTGAGCGCGCAGGCGCAGGCGGCAGTCGCGGCAACCGGGCTCGATGCGCAGCTGCTCGATGGCGGCAGCCAGATCAAGGGCATCGGGCAGGTAGGCGGCATTGCGCTGCTGCCAGGCAGCGAGTGCGTCGAGGTCGGGCACACTGGTGTCATCACCGAGGCGCTGCCAGGCTTCGATGATGGTCGGGTCGGGCGGCGCTCGTGCGGCCAGCGGCAGTTCGCGACTGGCCAGTCCGGTGCGATCGCCGCCGAGGCGACGGCCTTCATCGATCGGCGGCAGCTCCGGTCCCACCCGCGCCAGATAGATGCGTTCGGCCTGCTGCACCTGCTTGATGAACGCCAGTGCCTTGTAGGCGAACGGCAGTGCCTGCTCCGGACGGCCCTGGCGCAGCTCGCCTTCGGCCGACCACATCTGGTCCAGCGCGGCCTTCAGCGTGGCCCGGGTCTGCGGGTCGAGCAGGGTCGCGGCCTCGGCATGGTCATGGGTGTGGCCGTATTCGGAGAGCACATCGGTGGCGCTGCCGAACACCGGTGGGGCATCGGCATTGGCCGGCTTGCCGCCGTGATCGTGGCCATGCTCATTGTGTGCCCCGGCCTCGGCGCCATGGTCGTGCTCGTGCTCGTCGTCGTGGCTGCCTGCAGCTGGCGCATCGCTGGTGGGCAGGTCGCTGGTCGGCGGCGGCTTCGGTGCGCCTTCGCTTTCCTCACCCAGGAACTGGCCGTAGCGCAGACGCAGGATGCGCTGGTCGACACCGATCGCATCGCTGCGCTTCACGAAGTCCTCGGCGGCCAGGCTGCGTCGCTGCCGGATCAGCGCTTCGGCATCGATGATGATCTGCCGCTGGCTGCGGAAGTAGGCCGGCAGCGTCTTCTTGATGCGGCCTTCCAGTTCGGCACCGAGTGCAACCTCGGCGCTGGGCAGGCGCAGGATCACGCTGCTGCTGCGCCCGGCCTGCGGTGTTGGCGCGTGGTTGTCGCGTACTTCCAGCTGGGCGATGACATCGCTGCCTGGCTGCGCGCCCAGCGCAGCCAGGTCGAGGCTGTGCGCGAAACGCCGTGCAGTCGCTTCGCCGCTGCCGGTGAGGCCGACACTGCGGCGAACGAAGGTGATGTTCTCGCCGCTGCCCTGGGTAATGGTGATCGACAGCGTTGCCGGCGTGGCCACGGCGTAGTCATCGCTGGCTTCGAAGCGCAACGACCACTGGCGTTGCCCGGGCGTGCCCAGCACCAGGGTCGCGGCGGGCTCCAGCACGCGCACGCTGGGCGCACGATCAGCGACCACATCCAGGCGATGCAGGCGGGTCTGGGCCAGTGCAGGTTCGCTCACCACGCGGTACAGCACAGGCACGCGCGCCACATCCTGCGCCAGCCACTGCCCATCCTGCTCGCTCAGCGGCAGCCGGCGGCCGTCGTGGAACTGCAGCCATGCCTTGTCCGGCGCGCGATCGAAGCGCAACGACCACGACAGCCGGCTGTCCGCGGCGACCTTGGCATCCAGCGCGTTCTGGGTGCGCGTGGCCTGGCCGGTATAGGCCGGTGCGTCGATCCGCAGGCGGGTGGACTGAAGGTGCAGCGGGCCGGCGGCAGCCGTGCTGACAGGCGCCAATGTGCGGGCCGGCGCGGAGCCGGGGCCGGAACGTGGCCAGCCGAATGCCAGCGCAGTGATCGCCAGGCCTGCGACCCAGCTCAGGGCCAACGCCCTGCGCGGCCAGCGCGGACGCAGGTCCGGTGTCGCGCGCTCCAGCGTGGCCAGCACATGCGCGCGCTGGCGCTGCTGCAGCGGATTGAGCAAGGCGGCATCGGCGAACAGCAGGTCGGCACTGTCCTCGCTGGCACCGCTGGCATCGAGCTGGCGCTGCACCCACTGTGGGTCCAGCTGGCGGGCACGTGCCGTGGCGAGCGCTGCGCAGGCGAGCACGCTGACCGTGCCGACCACGCAGGCGATATCGAAGCCCGCCAGACGCAGCACCAGCGTCGTCGCGGCCAGCGCCCATGGCAGGCCCAGCAGCAGGGTAACGAGTGCACGTCGACGGCGTGCGCGTTGCCAGGCGTGCTGCAGGGTGTTCATGTGGCCACCCTGCGCCGGCGACTGCTGGCCATCCAGCACTCCAGCGCGAACAGCAGCACGATGGCCAGCAGCAACCACGTGGTTGGCTCACGCGCGGGGGGCGCTATGGCGGGCAGTGCGGCTCGGCGTGGTGCCTGGTCCTGTGCATCGCCGAGGCGCGGTGACGCTGGCGGTTGCAGCGCCAGCAGCAGGGCACGCGGCAACCGCGGGTCGCGCAGCGCAGCGTTGCCTGAGGCATCCCAGTCGCCGGGTAGTGACAGCAGGACGCCGTGGCCGATGCGCTGTTGCCACAGCACTGGTGAGCCGTCGGCGTTGCGCAGCAGGATGCCGGCGTCGCCAGCAGGCTTGCCGGCGCTCACTGCACGACCGCCGTCGCGCAGCCACGCCTGCCAGCTCGCCGGCAGTGCATCGCTGCGGCTCCATACGCCGATCTCGCCGCGTTCGGGCAGGGCATCGGCCGACAGAGGAGCGAGCGGCGCCTGCATGCCCCACGCGCGCTGCAGTGCGTTCACCCAGTGCTGGGCGGCGGCGGACGCATCGCTGTGCACGCGCAGACGCGGCACCGTCGCGGCACTCGGTTGCGGAGTGGCCGGTATCGGTTGCGGCCGCCACGTTACTTCGCGCGACAGCTGCAGGCGGACGCCATCCAGACCGGGCAGGGGATCGGGAACGTGCACGGTCAACGCGGTGCCCGCGGGCAGCTGTGCGTCCAGCTCGCGCAGCAGGCTGGGCAGCGATGCGCTGGACGCAGGTGGTGGGTGGTCGATAGCGGGGAAGCCGGGTGCCAGCCAGTGCCAGTTGCCCGCTTCGGCGGTGCCGCGCAGTGCGGTCGCGTCCAGTCCGGGAGCCACTACCGTCCAGGCAGTGGGGACCGGGGCAGGGCCGACCAACGCAGGTCGTGCCAGCAGCAAGGCCAATGCGGCCAGCAGCAACAGGCGCACCATCAGCAACGGCCAGTCATCGAAACGGATGCGCTGGCGCGGGCGGATCTGTGCGCGCAGCCAGCGCAGCGCGGCGAAATCCAGCGGCGTGTACGGATGGCGCCGGGCCAAATGAATCAGCAGCGGCAGCAACCCTGCAGCGAGCGCGGCCAGGCCCAACGGGAACAGCAGGGTCATGCACCGCCCCCACGGCCGAACAGCGCCTGCAGTGCCTGGTCCAGCGGCTGGTCGAGCCAGCTGGTGGCACTGGCGATGCCGCTGGCCTGCAGGCGCGACTGCAATGCGTTGCGTGCGTCAGCGAAGCGCTGCAGGTAGTCGGCGCGGATCGCCGCGCCATCGCCCAGTAGTTCCTCGCCGGTCTCCGGATCGCGGAAGCGATGGCCGGCGTCGAACGGGAAATCGCGCTCGTCGGCGGTCAGGATCTGCAGCAGTGCCACTTCACGGCGTGCGCTGGCCAGTTGCTCCAGCAGCACGATGCAGGCCGCATCGAAGCCATCACCCATCGCCAGCAGCAGGTCGCCCGGGCGCACGCGCTCCCACAGCGGGCGCAGGCGTTCGGCCGCGGGCCAGGTGCCGCGCGCCTGCAGGGCATGCAGCTGCAGATGCACGCGGTCACGCTGGCGTGCGCCGTCCGCTGCGGCCACCAGCTGCAGTCCATCGCCATTGATCGCCAGCAGGCCGAAACGGTCGCCCTGCTGCAGCGCCAGTTCCACCACGCAGGCGGCCACGCCGCGCATGTGATCCAGGCGCGTGCGCTGAGGTGCCGCGCGATCGGCCTGGCCGGCCGAGGCGGTGGCATCGAGCAACAGCCAGACCATGATCGGGCTTTCGCGTTCGGATTCGCGCACGAAGAAGCGGTCCGAACGCGCGTACAGCTTCCAGTCGATCTGGCGCAGCTCGTCGCCCGGTTCGTAGGCCCGGTACTGGGCGAACTCGAGGCCGGCACCGCGGCTGCGGCTGGCGTGCTGGCCGATGCCACTGGCGCCGCTGGCCAGGCGCGGCCGCAGCCGCAGCAGGCGCAGGCGCGCACGCAGTTCCGGAGGCAAGGTCAGCGGGGTACCGGCGTTCACGCGTGGCTCAACCCGGGAACGGCACGGCCTGCAGAAGGGCGGCGACCACGTCGTCGGCACGCTTCTGCTCGGCCTCGGCGGCGAACGACAGCAGCAGGCGATGACGCATCACCGGCGCGGCCAGTGCCTGCACATCCTCGCGGGTGGCGGCGAAGCGGCCCTGCAGCAGTGCGCGCGCCTTCGCCGCCAGCACCAGCGACTGCCCGGCGCGCGGGCCTGCGCCCCACTTCACCCACTGGTTGATCGCCGCCGGTGCGCCTTCGCCCGGACGGCTGGCGCGCACCAGGCGGGTGATCCAGGCCAGCACATCAGGGCTGACATGCACCTGGCGTACTGCCGCCTGCAGGGCGATCACCGCCTCGGCATCCATCACCTTCGGCACCGCGTCGGTGGCACCGCCGGTGGTCTGTTCCAGGATCCGCCGTTCCTCGTCTTCGCTGGGGTAATCCACCAGCACATGCAGCAGGAAGCGGTCCAGCTGCGCTTCGGGCAGCGGGTAGGTGCCGGCCTGCTCGATCGGGTTCTGCGTGGCCAGCACGAAGAACGGCGCGGGCAATGCGTAGGTGGTGCCGGCGTAGCTGACCGTGCGCTCCTGCATCGCTTCCAGCAGCGCGGCCTGGGTCTTGGGCGGGGTGCGGTTGAGTTCGTCGGCCAGCAGCAGGTGGGTGAAGATCGGGCCCTGCTGGAAGCGGAAATGGCGATGGCCGGTGCCATGGTCTTCCTCCAGCAGCTCGGTGCCGAGAATGTCGCTGGGCATCAGGTCGGGGGTGAACTGCACGCGCCGGAACTGCAGTTCCAATGCCTGGCCGAGTGAGCGCACCAGCAGGGTCTTGCCGAGCCCCGGCGCACCTTCCAGCAGGCAGTGGCCACCGGCCAGCAGGCCGATCAACAGCTGCTCGACCACCGTGTGCTGGCCCACCACCGCGCGTGCGAGCGCGGCGCGCAGTTCATCCAGGCGCGGCAGCAGGGATTCGAGGTCGGAGGAGTTCATGGGCGTGCAGGTCCTGTCAATTGTTCAACGCGTACATCACGATGTTGACGCCAAAGCGGGTGTTGTCTTCGGCCAGGAAGCGCTTGTTGCGCCAGTCGTAGTCCCACTCGCAGCCGTAGTCCTTGTTGCTGTAGAGCAGGCCCAGCCGACCCTCGACCTCGATGCCTTTCAGATAGTCGTGCACCAGGTCGTCGCCCCAGCCGTTGAGTTCGAAGCTGGTGGCGGGCGGACCGTCCGGGAAGCGGAAGAAACTGCGGTACAGCGCGTGGCTGTTGGGCAGTTTCTGCAATGCCTTCGGGCCGAACAGCCGGCCCATCTGTGCCTCGAACGAGGTGGCGAACAGGCCGTCGATGTCATGGTTGCAGTCGTCGACGAAGACGAAGCCGCCATTGCGCACGTAGCGCACGAAGTTCTGCCGTTCGGCGGCGTTGAACTCCACCAGCGTGTGCCCGGCCAGGTAGCAGAACGGCGCTTCCAGCATGCGCGGGTCGGCCAGCGCCACCACGTGTTCCTGCGGGTCCACGCGCAGCGATGTGTAGTCGATCAGCGAGGTGATCAGGTTGGATGGCATGCGCGCGTCCACGTCCCAGTCACCGGAGTCGTACTGCAGGCGGGTGAACCAGAAGTCGTAGCGCGAACTGCGCGGGCCTGCCTGTGCCCAGGCCGGCAGCGCCGCCGCCGAAGCGGCAGCGGCCAACCAGCGCAGGCAGGCCCGGCGATCCATCAGACCGCGTCGGACAGCGAGGTGAAGGTGAAATCGCGCAGCTTCATCGGCGGGATCATCATCACGTAGCTGGATTCATCACCGGCCACACGCACCGGCTTGCCCAGCTCTTCGATGTTGTTGAGCATGATCACCGGCGACTCGTTGAAGCGGAAGTTCTTCACCGGGTGCTTGATCTGGCCGTTCTCGATGTAGAAGGTGCCGTCGCGGGTCAGGCCGGTCAGCAGCACGGTCTGCGGATCGACCATGCGGATGTACCAGGTACGCGTGACCAGGATGCCCTTCTGGGTGCCGCGCACCAGCTCGGCGGTGCTCTTGTCGCCACCGCTCATCAGCAGGTTGCCCGGCGAGGCCTTGGCGGTCTTGCCCTGCTTCTGCGCCCAGAAGCGCGAGTAGTCCAGATTGGCGATCCTGCCGTTCTCGATGATGGCCATGCGCTCGCGCGGCAGCCCTTCGTTGTCCCACGGCAGCACCGGTGCATCCGGATGCCACGGGTCGGCGATCATGGTCACGCGCGGGTCGTAGACCTGCTCGCCCAGCTTGTTGCCGCCGCCCTTCTTCGACAGAAAGCTGCGGCCTTCATCGGCCGAGCGTGCACTGAAGAAGTTCATCATGAAGCTGATCAGGCCTGCCGCTGCGGCCGGCTCCAGGATGACCGTGTACTTGCCCGGTTCCAGTGCCTTGGCTTCGGCCGATTCGGTGGCCTTGCGCATGGCGATGCGGATGTCCTGGTCAGCCTTGAAGTCCGCCGCGTCCTTCAGGTTGCGGCCGACCCAGCCCGAACCGCGGCCATCTTCGGTGCGCACAGTGCAGGTGTAATCGAAGTTGGTGGTGCGCTGGTAGGCGAAGTTGCCGTTGCTGTTGGCGGTGGCCTGGAAGCCCTGGCCGTCCTCCAGGAAGCCGGCGGCGACCAGGCCGTGGCCGCGGCACGGGGCGATCGAATCGGCAGCGACTTTGGCACGGAAGGCCGGATCGATCGCGGCGGTGGATTCGCTGAAGGTCGGGCTGGCGCGGTAGCTCTGCTTGCCGATGGCCGGCATGAACTCCGGGTTCTCCGGGGCCAGGCGGGCCAGGTCTTCGGCACGGCGTACCACGCGTTCCAGCGCGGCGTCGTCGAACTCGTTGATCGAGGCGGTGCCGACGCGCTTGCCGAAGGCGACGGTGACCGCCAGCTCGGTGTTGTCGACGATGCCGCTGGTGGAGACATTGTTCAGCGCGAAACGGATGTTGCCGCTGATCGCACCGGCCAGCACGGCGGTGCACTCGTCGGCCTTGGACAGGGCGATGACCTTGTCGAGGATGGCCTTGGCCTGGGCTTCGGTGAAGATACTCATGTGTAAGGGCTCCTGACCGGTCAGCCGAGGCTGCGTGCGGTGTTGATGACGTTGATGCCGTTGAAGCGCGCGGTGGACGAGCCGTGCGAGACCGCCGAGACCTGGCCCGGCTGGCCCTTGCCGTCGAAGAACGAACCGCCCAGGCGGTAGTCGCGCTCGTCGGCCACGGCGGTACAGGCGTTCCAGAATTCCGGCGTGCGGATCTGGTAGGCCACGTCTTCCAGCATGCGGGTGATCTGGCCGTTCTTGATCTCGTAGAACAGCTGGCCGCCGAACTGCGCGTTGTAGCGCTGCTGGTCGATCGAGAACGAACCGTCACCGATGATGTAGATGCCGTTCTCCACGTCCTTGATCAGGTCCGGCACGCTCAGCGGCTTCTTGCCCGGTGCCATCGACACGTTGGCCATGCGCTGGAACTGCACGCTGGACCACGAGTCGGCATAGCAGCAGCCGTCGGACTCGGTCTTGCCGAGGATGTGCGCCTGGTCGCGGATGGTCTGGTAGTCCACCAGCTTGCCGTTGCTGATCAGGTCCCAGCGCTTGCACTTCACGCCTTCGTCGTCGTATGCCACGGCGCCGAGGCTGCCCGGCTGGGTCTTGTCGGCGAAGATGTTGACCAGCTCGCTGCCGTACTGGAAACGCTGTTCGCGCTTGTCCAGGGTGGCGAAGCTGGTGCCGGCGTAGTTGGCTTCGTAGCCGAGCACGCGGTCCAGTTCCAGCGGGTGGCCGATCGACTCGTGGATGGTCAGCCAGGTGTGCGACGGATCGAGCACCAGGTCGTACTTGCCCGGCTTCACCGACGGTGCCTTCAGCTTTTCCTGCGCCTGCCGGGCGGCGGCGATGGCGTCTTCCTTCATGTCGTAGGAAGAACTGTAGTTGACCACGCCATTGGGGCTGACCACCTTGCCCGCGGCGGCACCGTCCAGGTACTCGTAGCCCAGGCCCATCGGCGAGGACAGGCCCGAACGGGTGCGGAACTTGCCGCTGGCCTTGTCGATGGCGGTGACCGTCATCGGCGCCCAGATGCGATGCACGTCCTGGTCGATGTAGGAACCGTCGGTGGAGGCGAAGTACTTCTGCTCGTTGACCAGGAACAGCATCGAGTTGACGAAGCTGGCACCGGCGCCCATTGCGGCGGCGTTGACGTCCAGCAGCAGGCCGACCTTGTCCTTGATCGGCACCTCCATCGCATTCTTGCGGATCGGCGTGCGCCAGCTCACCTCACCCACGCCCGGCGCCTTGGCCAGCTGCACCGGCGCGGTCTGCACGCCGGCATTGGCCTTGGCGATCGCGGCCGCCTGCTGCGCCGCCTTGGCCACGTCGGCGGTGCCCAGCGCATTGGTGGCGGCAAAGCCCCACGCACCATTGACGATCACGCGGATGCCGACGCCGGTGGACTCGGTGTTCACCACGTTCTGCACCTTGTCCTCGCGGGTGATCACGAACTGCCGCAGGTAGCGGCCGATGCGCACGTCGCAGTAGGTGGCACCGGCCTGGCGGGCGGCGGCCAGCGCCGCATCGGCCAGGCGCTTCTTCAGCCCCAGGTCCAGCGTGCTCTGCAGCTGCTCGGCGGCGATCACCTTGCCGAAGAAGGAGGGCACGATCAGCCCGCCCGCGGTAAGCCCGGTCAGGGCCAGGAAGTCACGTCTTTGCAAGGCTGCTCTCCATGTCGAAGGATGGGTGGCTCAAGCGCCGAGACTGCGCGCGGTGTTGATGATGTTGATGCCGTTGAAGCGGGTGGTGGATGAACCGTGCGAGACCGCCGACACCTGGCCCGGCTGGCCCTTGCCATCGAAGAACGAACCGCCCAGGCGGAAGTCGCGTTCATCGCAGATGGCGGTGCAGGCATTCCAGAATTCCGGGGTGCGGATCTGGTAGGCCGCATCCTCGACCATGCCGGCGATCTTTCCGTCCTTGATCTGGTAGTACAGCTGGCCGCCGAACTGCGCGTTGTAACGCTGCTGATCGATCGAATACGAACCGCGGCCGTGGATGTAGATGCCGTTCTCCACGTCCTTGATCATGTCCTCGACGCTGAGCGGTTGCTTGCCCGGCGCCAGCGAGACATTGGCCATGCGCTGGAACTGCACGCTGGACCAGGAATCGGCATAGCTGCAGCCATGCGATGCATCGCGGCCGAGGATGTGGGCTTCATCGCGGGTGGCCTGGTAGTCGACCAGGATGCCGTCGCGCACCAGGTCCCAGCGCTGGGTCTTCACGCCCTCGTCGTCGTAGCCGACCGCACCGAGGCTGCCGGGCTGGGTCTTGTCGGCGAAGAAGGTGACGATGTCGCTGCCCCAGCGGAAGCCGGCATCGCGCTTGTCCAGCGTGGCGAAGCTGGTACCAGCGTAGTTGGCCTCGTAGCCGAGCACGCGGTCCAGCTCCAGCGGGTGGCCGACGTTCTCGTGGATGGTCAGGAACAGATTGGACGGGTCCAGCACCAGGTCGTACTTGCCGGGCTTCACCGATGGCGCCTTCAGTTTCTCGCGCGCGTGGCGGGCGGCCGCAATGGCGTCCTCGACCGGGTCGTAGGAATCGCGGTAGGCAGTGATGCCGCCGGGCAGCTGCACCTTGCCGCGCGCATCGCCATCGAGGAACTCATAGCCCATGCCCATTGGCGAGGACAGGCCGGCGCGGGTGCGGAATTTGCCGCTGGCCTTGTCGATGGCGGTGGCGGTGAACGGCAACCAGATGCGGTGGATGTCCTGGTCGATGAACGAGCCGTCGCTGGAGGCGAAGTACTTCTGTTCGTTGACCAGGAACAGGGTGGAATTGATGTAGTCGGCGCCCGCATCCAGCGCAGCGGCATTGAGGGCCAGCAGCAGCTGGACCTTGTCCTGGATCGGCACCGCCATCGCGTTCCTGCGGATGGGCGTCTGCCAGCGCACTTCACCGACGGACGGCGTGGGTGCCAGTTGCACTGGGCGGGTCTGGATGCTGGCGTTGGCGCGGGCGATTGCTGCGGCCTGCTCGACCGCTGCGCGCACGGCGGCCTCGGTCTGCTGATGGGTGGCAGCAAAGCCCCAGGCACCGTTGACGATCACCCGCACACCCACGCCGGACGATTCTCGGTTGGTCACATTGCCGACCTGGTGCTCGCGGGTGATCACCGACTGGTTGAGGTAGCGGCCGATGCGCACATCGCAGTAGCTGGCCTTGGCCGAGCGTGCGGTGGCCAGCGCGACCTCGGCCAAGCGCCGGCGCTGGGCGGTATCGACCGGCGCCAGCAGCTGCTCGGCGGCGATGGCACGGGAATGCGGCAGCAGCAGGCCGGCCAGGCCCAGGCCGGAAAAAGCCAGGAACTCACGTCGTTGCACAGCGTTTCTCTCTCTCGCTTGCGGTCGGCAACGCGCCGGACCGATCACGTCAACTCCTCGACTTTCGCCAGCGCGGCGCAACCGGGCAAGTGACTGCAGTCATGGTTGGGGAGGGTTTCGGCAGGGCTTGCAGCCCTGCACCTGCTCAATGCAACGGCAACGGCCAAAGCCAGAGCCAGAGCCAGAGCGGCATTCCGTGGGTGGGCGGGGCGGTGTCGGATTGCGGGGACGCCGTGAATCCGTCCATGGAGGCTTGGCAGCCGCATCCATGCGGCTGACACCCCGCAATCCGACACCGCCCCACCTCTGACAGATTCCTGCGGCTGTTGGTAGGTGTCGACCTTGGTCGACACATCTGTCAGGTATCGAAATGAATCCGGGGTCAGATCCGTTTTCCACAGGAAAACGGATCTGACCCCAAGAGCACTTCCGACAGATCGCGGAATCTGTCGAAGGCGGGGTGGGTCCGGTTGCGGGGGCGTGAGCCGCATGGATGCGGCGACCGAGCCTACAGGGACGTATTTACGGCGCCCCCCGCAACCGGGCCCACCCCGCCAACCCACGGAATGCCAGCTTTTGACGTTGCTCTGGTTCCGGCTCCTGCGGGTGCAGGGCTGCAAGCCCTGCAGACACCCCCTCGTGCACAATGGGGCCGACCCCGCCTGGACACCGTCCTGATGTCGAGCAAGCCGTATTCAGAAGCCTGCGAGCGAAACCGCGAACCCATCGCCACCGCACTCGACCCGTGGATGGGCGACCGCCATCGGGTGCTGGAGATCGGCAGCGGTACCGGCCAGCACGCAGCCTTCTTCGCCGAGCGCTGGCCGTGGCTGCGCTGGCAGCCCAGCGACCATCCGGACCATCTGCCCGGCATCGAAGCCTGGCGTGCGGAGGCCGCGCTGCTGAACCTGCTGCCGCCGGTGGCGCTGCAGGTGGAGCTGCCACCGGCAACGGGCCTGGACCTTCCAGAAAGCAGCACGTTCGACGCCGCATTCAGCGCCAACACGCTGCACATCATGGGCTGGGAGTACGTGCAGGTGCTGTTCGGCGCGCTGCCGCCGCTGTTGCGTCACGGTGCGTTGCTGGCGGTGTATGGCCCCTTCAACTACGGCGGTCGCTATACCAGCGACAGCAACGCGCAGTTCGATGCCTGGCTGAAGGCGCGCGACCCGCGCAGCGGTATCCGCGATAGCGAAGCGGTGCAGGCGCTGGCGGCGGACAACGGGTTTACCCGGTTGGGTGACGTGGCGATGCCGGCCAATAACCGGCTATTGCTGTGGCGGTTGGGGTGAACCACCGGCAGTGCCGGCCGTTGGCCGGCAACCGATTGCCAGGAAGATGCCGGCCAGCGGCCGGCACCACCTTCAAGCCACCTGCACGATATGCAGCGCCTTCGGATTGCGCCACTGCGCCAGCAGGGCCGCTTCGCGCGCCTTGGCCTGCGCGAAATGCGCTTCCTTGACATGGCCGAAGCCGCGGATGTGCTCGGGAACGCTGGCGATCTCCACCGCCAGCGACAGACGGTCGTCCTCCAGCCCGTCCAGCAGCACCTGCACCGTCGCCTCGTAATCAGCAATCAGCTTGCGTTCCATGCGGCGCTCCTCGGTGCGTCCGAACACATCGAAGCGGCCGCCACGCAGGAACTTCAGCTTCGCCAACAGACCGAAGGCCTTGAACATCCACGGGCCGTATTCCTTCTTCAGCAGCCGGCCCTGCTCGTCCTTCTTCGCGAACAGCGGCGGTGCCAGATGGAAGCGCAGCTGGTAGTCGCCCTCGAATTGCTGCTGCAGGCGACGCTGGAAGTCGCCGCTGGTGTACAGGCGCGCCACTTCGTACTCGTCCTTGTAGGCCATCAGCTTGAACAGGTAGCGCGCCACGGTCTCGGTCAGCGCAGTGGAACCGCCGATGCGGTCGGCTTCGGTGGCGCGTACGCGCGCTACCAGGTCACGGTAGCGCTTGGCGTAGGCGGCATCCTGGTACTCGACCAGGAACGCGGCGCGGCGCTCGATCATTTCATCCAGCGAGCGCGACAGGCGTGCGTCGTCCAGCGGCAGGAACGCCACGTCGCCACCGTGCGAGGGCAGGCCACGCAGTTCGCGTTCGTCGCCGGTGTTGCGCGGTGCCGCAGTGGCACCCCATTCATTGCCCTCCCACTCGCCTGGCGGCAGCGGATGCAGCGGGCCCGGGGTGGATTCGGTATCGGTATGGCGGTTGCGTACCAGGCCGGCCGCCTGCTGCACGGCCTGCGGATCGACCACGGCCAGGCGGCCCCAGGCGAACGCCTGCTGGTTCATCGCCACGGCGGCGCCGTTGAGTTCGATGGCGCGCATCAGTGACTCGAACGACAACGGTACCAGGCCCTGCTGCCAGGCGTAGCCGAGGATGAACAGGTTGGCGGCAATGGCATCGCCCAGCAGCGCGGTGGCCAGCTGGGTGGCATCGAGCAGCAACGGCTCCTGGCCGCCCAGTGCCACGCGCACGCCGGCGATGATGTCGGCGGCGGGGAACTGCATGTCCGGGCGGGTGGTGAAGGTGCCTGGCATCGCTTCGTAAGTGTTCAGCACCACCTGCGAACGGCCGGCACGGACCTTCGACAGCGCCCAGTAATCGTTGACCACCACCATGTCGCAGCCCAGCACCAGGTCGGCCTCGCCAGCGGCGATACGCACGGCATGGATGTCTTCAGGGCGACGGGCAATGCGGATATGCGTGGTCACCGCGCCGCCCTTCTGCGCCAGGCCGGTCTGGTCGAGCACGGTCGCGCCCTTGCCCTCCAGGTGGCCGGCCATGCCCAGCAGCGCACCGATGGTCACCACGCCGGTACCGCCGACGCCGGTGATCAGGATGTTCCAGGGCTGTTCCAGGCTGTCGCGGAGGGTCGGCGCCGGCAGGTTGTCCAGCAGCGTGGACGCATCGCGCTTGCTGCCCTTGCGCGGCTGGCCACCGTGCACGGTGACGAAGCTGGGGCAGAAGCCGTTCACGCAGGAATAGTCCTTGTTGCAGTTGGACTGGTCGATCTCGCGCTTGCGTCCGAACTCGGTTTCCTTCGGCAGCACCGACACGCAGAAGCTCTTCTTGCCGCAGTCGCCGCAGCCTTCGCAGACCAGCGAGTTGATCATCACCCGCTTCTGCGGGTCTTCCAGCTTGCCGCGCTTGCGGCGGCGACGCTTCTCGGTCGCGCAGGTCTGTTCGTAGATCAGGATCGAAACACCCTTCACTTCGCGCAGGCGCTTCTGCACTTCGTCCAGTTCGCTGCGGTCATGGAACTCGACGTCGCTGGGGAAGTGCTCGCGCTGGCCGGTCCACTTGCCGATGTTGTCCGACAGCACCACGATGGTGTGGATGCCTTCGGCGCGCATCTGCTTTGCAATGTCCGGCACGCTCAGTGGGCCGTCCACCGGCTGGCCGCCGGTCATCGCCACCGCATCGTTGTAGAGGATCTTGTAGGTGATGTTGACGCCGGCGGCGACCGCCTGGCGGATCGCCAGCGAGCCGCTGTGGAAGTAGGTGCCGTCGCCGAGGTTCTGGAACACGTGCGGGGTATCGGTGAACGGCGCCTGCCCGGCCCAGGTCACGCCTTCGCCGCCCATGTGGGTGAAGGTGTCGGTGCTGCGGTCCATCCAGGTCACCATGTAATGGCAACCGATGCCGGCCAGCGCACGCGAGCCTTCCGGCACGTTGGTGGAGGTGTTGTGCGGGCAGCCCGAGCAGTAATGCGGTACGCGCGGGAAACTGGCGCGCGGCAACGCAAGCTCGGCTTCCTTCTCCTGCATCCACTGCAGCCGCTGCTCGATCGATGCGTTGTTGAAGAACTTCTGGATGCGGCGGCCGATCACGCCGGCGATGGTGGCCGGGGTCAGCTCGCCGGTGGACGGCAGGATCCATTCGCCAGTCTCGTCATACTTGCCGACGATGGACGGGCGCTGGCCCCAGCTGGCCGGCCAGTTGAAGAACTGTTCCTTCATCTGGCGCTCGATGAAGGCACGCTTTTCCTCCACCACGATGATGTCTTCCAGGCCCTGCGCGAAGCGCGCGATGCCCTGCGGCTCCAGCGGCCAGGTCATGCCGACCTTGTACACGCGGATGCCGATGTCGGCGCAGGCGGCTTCGTCCAGGCCCAGGTATTCCAGCGCCTGCAGCACGTCCAGGTAGCTCTTGCCGGTGGTGACGATGCCCAGCCGCGCGCGCGGCGCGTCCATCACCACCTTGTCGATGCCGTTGGCGCGGGCGAACGCCTGTGCGGCCTTCACCGCATAGCGGTGCAGGCGCATTTCCTGGTCCAGCGGCGGGTCCGGCCAGCGGATGTTGAGCCCGCCGGTCGGCATCTCGAAGTCTTCCGGCAGCACGATGCGGCGCGCCATCGGGTCGACCTCGACCGAGGCCGACGATTCGACCGTCTCGGCGATCGTCTTGAAGCCGACCCAGCGCCCGGTATAGCGGCTCATCGCCCAGCCCAGCAGGCCCATGTCGAGGATGTCCTGCACACCGGCCGGATTCAGTACCGGCATCATCGCGCTGACGAACTCGTCCTCGCTGCCATGCGGCAGGGTTGAACTGCGGCAGGCATGGTCATCGGCGGCCAGTGCCAGCACGCCGCCGTAGCGCGAGGTGCCGGCGGCATTGGCGTGCTTGAACACGTCGCCGCAGCGGTCCACGCCCGGGCCCTTGCCGTACCACATGCCGAACACGCCCTGCACGTTGGCGCCGGGGAACAGGTTGGTCTGCTGGGTGCCCCACACCATGGTGGCGCCCAGGTCCTCGTTCAGGCCGGGGGTGAACTTCACCTTGGCCGCGTCGAGGTGTTTGCGTGCGCGCCACAGCTCCAGGTCGAAGCCGCCCAGCGGGCTGCCGCGGTAGCCGCTGACGAAGCCGGCGCTGTCGATGCCTTCGTGCGCGTCGCGCAGCCGCTGCATCAGCGGCAGCTTCACCAGCGCCTGCACGCCACTCAGGTAGATCCGCCCCTCGTTGCGGGTGTACTTGTGGTCGAGCGTGTAGTCACGGTCGATCAGGTCGGTGGAGGAGGGCGACGTGAGTTGCGCGGTACTGGTCATGGCTGGCCCGGTCAGGATCGGCTGGCACCGGCCGCATGCAGGCACGCGGCGGGAAAGGCGCGAATTGTAGCAGCGAGGCCCGGCCGCCCCGGCACTCGCGCCGGCGGCCATGCTGGGGTTAGGATCGGGGAGAGAGAGGGGGCTGCGGTTGCGGCCTGGGGAGAAGGGATGTCAGTTGCAGGAAAGATCCTGGGCAGCATGTTGCTGGTCTCGGGAACGGCCCCGGTGTGGGCCGCGCCGGCGGTGCCGGCACCACAGGAGTTCTACTTCGACAGCGATGCGGCCGCCGTGCCCATGATCGTGGTCCAGTCCGACGGGGATGAGCTGGTGGCGCAGCTGCTCAAGCAGCGCGAGCGCGGCCGGCGGACCGTGGAGGCCACCGTGCAGCTGGCGTCGGTGGCCATTGCCCAGGGCCGTACCGAACTGGGTGAACAGCTGTATCGCGAAGCGCTGAAGGATGCGCCGGTGCAGGGCAGCCTGGGCCGTGGCGTGCGCTGGAACTACGGCTGGGACCTGCTGCGTCAGGGCCAGCCCGAAGCCGCCCTGGAGCAATGGCAGGCCGCTGCCGGTGGTTCGCTGAGCAAGCCGGGCTGGTTGCCACCGACCTATGCGCTGGCGCTGTGGCGGGCCGGGCGGAAGCAGGAGGCGGTGCAGTGGTATGCCGCCGCAGTGCGTACCGAGCCGACGCAATGGAGCGACAGCAGCCGCTATGCGCAGTTGTTGCCGTTGTGGCGAGACGACGAGCGTGCCTCGCTGGCGGAAGTGCAGCAGGCGTGGGCGGCCGCGCCGCCGGCCTGGCCCTGAGGGTAGGGGGCGGCCGGGTTGCACCCGGCACCCGCAGAGGCAACAGCGGGCTTCCTTAGGATGGCGGGGTACTGTGGATTTGCGGGGCCGCCGTAAACCCCCAGTCCGGCCAAGCGCGGCTTTTGATGTTCACAGCCAACCAGCCGCCACGAGGGGCTGCGCCGTTCGCTGGAAACCCCTCAGTCGTCTGCAGAAACCGTCCGCCCCGACGCCCATGCCCGCAGTGCCTCTACCTGCTCGGCCATCAGCACCGACAGCGGCCGCGTCGCACGGATCTCGTTCATCAGCAGCTCGGTATCCAACGGCCGGCCTTCGGCGTGCGCTGCATACAGCCCGGCCACGATCGCCTGCTCGATCTCCGCGCCGGAGAAACCATTCGCCGCGGCCGCCAACGCCGGCAGCGCAAAGTCGTCACCATTGAGCTGGCGTCGCCCCAGATGCAGCCGCAGCAGTTCCACGCGCACTTCGGGGGTGGGCAGGTCGACGAAGAAGATCTCGTCGAAACGCCCCTTGCGCAGCAGCTCGGCCGGCAGTTCGTGCACCTGGTTGGCGGTGGCGACGATGAAGACCGGCGCCTTGCGTTCGGCCATCCAGGTCAGCAGGTAGCCGAGCACGCGGCGCGATACGCCACCGTCCTCGCCACCACTGGCCAGGCCCTTCTCGATCTCGTCCATCCACAGCACGCAGGGCGCCAGCTGCTCGGCCGAGGCCAGCGCCTGGCGCAGGTTGGCCTCGGTTTCGCCGTGGTACTTGTTGTACAGCGCACCCACGTCCAGGCGCAGCAGCGGTACACCGAAGCCGGCGGCGGTGGCCTTGGCCAGCATTGATTTGCCGCAGCCCTGCACGCCCAGCAGCAACATGCCGCGCGGCGGGTCCAGGCCGGCCGGTGCCGAGCCGGCGATGAAGGCCACCCGGCGCTGGCTGATCCAGCGCTTGAGCCGGTTGGCGCCGGCCACGTCGCCGAAGCGTGCGCTGTCGTGCTCGAAGAACAGGTGGCCGCTGCGGTTGAGCAGCTCGAACTTCAGCCGTGCCAGCTGCGGCAGGTCGTCGTCGCGCAGCGCGCCATCGGCGTAGATCAGCTGGCGGGCGATGCGGCGGGCATCGACCAGGCTCAGGCCCTGCAGGTTCTTCAGGATCTTCTTCACCGCCTCGCTGTCGACCTCGACACGGCGGCCGCCGTGTTCGCGCGCATAGGCGTCGGCCTCCTCGCGCAGCATCTTCAGCAGGGCGTTGGCATCGGGCAGGCGCGGGTTGAAGCGCACCGCCAGTGCTTCCAGCTCGGCCGGCAGCTCGACCTTGGCGCCGATCAGCACCAGCACGTGCGGTTCGCTGTGGCGGCGCTGGATCAGGTCGCGCAGTGCGCGCTGGTGGCTGGCATAGCCCAGGTAGGGGTGGAAATCGAGCAGCAGGTAGACACCGCGCTGATCAGCCTGGCGGATCATCTGCAGCGCGGCGCTGGCATCGGGCGGGCCGACCGGCGGATCCTCGCGGTCCAGGTCGATGCGGCGCAGGCCCTCGGTGATGGACCAGCGGTGCAGGGCCCGCCACACGTGCATCAGCGTCTGCCGGAACAGTTCGACGATGCGCCCCTCATCCTGGGTCTCGATCACGATCAGGGGGGTATTGGCGCGGATCAGTGCGCTCAGGTCCTGCAGTTCGCTCATGCCGGTTCGATCCTTCGGGGGCGCCACGATAGCAAAGGCGATGGCCACGGGTTCAGCACGGCGCTACCTCCCGTCACCACCGCCGGTGTACGCTCGGGGCACGTACCCGGAAGCGAGGCTGGCATGAAGACGATCCTGGTGGCCGGTTCCAAGGGCGGGGTGGGCAAGACCACCGTCGCCACCCACCTGGCCGCGTACGCGGCATTGCAGGGCAAGGCCACGGTGATCGCCGATGCCGACCCGCAGGGCTCCAGCACCCGCTGGGCACAACGGCGTGCCGGGCTGGAAAGCGCGGTGCTCCCCATCGATGTGTATCGGAAGAAGCAGTGGGCGCAGAAGCTGCCCGACGGTACCGATACCGTCATCATCGATGCACCCGCCGGTGCGCTGGCCGACGATATCCCCCATTTCCTGGACGCGGCCGACGCCGTGGTGGTGCCGGTGCTGCCCTCGGCGCTGGATATCGAAGCCATCGTCGGCTTCCTCAACAGCCTGGCCCAGAACCCGCGCGTGCACAGCCGCAAGCTGCCGGTAGGGCTGGTCCTCAACCGCACCAAACCCTGGACCCAGACCTCGCAGCAGGCATTGCAGATGCTGGCCGAATGGCCGTACCCGGTGGTCGCGCAGCTGCGTGACAGCCAGAGCTACGTGGTCATGACCGGCCTGGGCCGCAGCCTGTTCGACTATCGCTCCGCCCAGGTGCGCGAACACCAGGCCGACTGGGAACCGCTGCTGTCCTGGCTCAAGCTTTGATGCCTGCCTCACTTCTCCTGCTGCATCCTCTTCTCCATGGAAACCCGCGATGCGTGAACTGATCCTGCTGCGCCATGCCCATGCCGAACCCGCCGTTTCCGGCCAGGCCGACCTCGACCGGCCGCTGTCGCCGGTAGGGCTGGCCGAAGCTGAAGCCGCCGGCAAGTGGTTGAAGGAAAACAAGCTGCTGCCGGACTGCGTGCTGTGCTCGCCGTCGCGACGTACCCGTGAGACCCTGGAAGCGGTGATGACGGCCATCGGCTATGTCGAGAAGCGCCTGGAAGACCGGATCTACGAAGCCACCCCGGGCACCCTGGCGGCGCTGGTTGACGAGCGTCGCGACCTGGACCGGGTGCTGATCGTGGGCCACAACCCGGGCCTGGAGCAGCTGGTGGCCCTGATGACCGACGGCACCAGCAGCGACTACCGCGGCATGCCGCCGGGCGGCGTGGCCGTCCTCGGCTTCCCGCGCGAGGTCTCGATCGAGCCGGGCGTGGCCAGCCTGAACGCGTTCTGGTGGCCGTGATCCGATGAGCCAGGCGCGGCGCAGCCGCTTCCTGCTGCCCGCGTTGCTGGCGCTTGGCCCGGCCTGGGCCGCTGTACCCCCACCAACCCCGTTGCCGCCGGTGTCCGCCGAAGCACCGCGGGTACTGCGCCTGGATACCCAGCGCTCGCGGATCGGTTTCGAGGTGCGGACCCGTTTCGGCCAGCGCATCGAAGGCGTATTCCCGCACTTCGAGGGGCGCATCGAGATCCTGTCCGACGGGCGCCACCAGGTGCACCTGAAGATGTTCACCCGTTCGGTGGAGATCCCTGGCAAGGCGCGCTACACCGGCTGGATGCGCGGCGAAGAGTTCTTCGATGCAGGGCGCCATCCGGTGGTCGAGTTCGACTCGCTGCCGTACTGGCCGGAGACGGTGGAACAGGGCGGCGACATCAACGGCCGGCTGACCCTGCGCGGCGTCAGCCACCCCGAGTCGCTGCGGGTCGAGAAGGCGGAGTGCGCCCGACCCGGCTATGATTGCGATGTCGTCAGCCGCGGTACCGTGCAGCGAGGCCGGTATGGAATGGACAGCTGGCAGTTAGCCCTGAGTGACCGAGTGACCTTCGTATTACGTGCGCGCCTGAGCGAGGCGCCGAAACCGTGAACCTCCTGCTGCGTTTACTGGCGCTGGCAACGGTGTTGCTGGGCAGCGGCTGCGCGTCGCTGTCGCATGCCGAGCGCGACCGTGCCGAGGCGATCGCCGTGCAGGCGCGCTCGACCGTGGTCGGCTGCCAGCGCGCCGACCGCTGCGCGCAGGACTCACCGCTGCGAGCGCTGGCCGGCCGGGCGTTCACCGAATCCACCCCCGAACAGCCGCGCCACTACGCCACCCTGCTCGACGAGGGCGAAGGTGCGCTGGTGGCGCGCCTGAACCTGCTGCGCAGCGCTACCCGCAGCATCGACCTGCAGACCTACATCTTCGACAAGGACGACAGCGCCCGGCTGGTCATCGACGAGCTGCTGGCTGCATCGCGGCGCGGGGTGAAGGTGCGCGTGCTGATCGACCAGCTCTCGGCGATCTCCGACCTGCAGATCCTCGGCGCGCTGTCCGGCGCGCACCAGAACTTCCAGCTGCGGGTCTACAACCCGACCTTCGGCAAGGCCCGGCTGAACTACTTCGACTATGCCGGCAGCGTGCTGTGCTGCTTCCGCCGCTTCAACCAGCGCATGCACAACAAGCTGCTGGTGATCGACGATGCGATCGGCGTGGTCGGTGGCCGCAACTACCAGGACGACTATTACGACTGGGACCGCGAGTACAACTTCCGCGACCGCGACGTGCTGATCGCCGGCCCGGAAGCGCGGGCGATGGCCGCCAACTTCGATGCCTTCTGGCATGCCAGGCGCAGCGTGCCGGCCGAGCGCCTGAACGATGTCGGCCGCACCTTGCTGCGCGAGGGCGTGCCGACCCTGCCGCCGGCCAGCTTCCGCCGCCCCGAGCGGGTGCAGCGGGTCAGTGCCGAAGCCAATGACATGGACTTCGTCAGCCGTTCCTTCGTCGATACCGCCTTGCCGGTGGCCTCGGTGCGCTATGTCGCCGACCTGCCACGCAAGCACCGGCGCGAGAAGGCCGATGCGCCGCTGGCGGGCCAGCACGTGACCGAGCCGCAGCTGGATGCGCTGATCGCCGGCGCGCAGGAGGAAGTGATCCTGCAGACGCCGTACCTGGTGTTGTCCAAGCCGGCGCAGAAGCTGTTCCGCGAGCTGCGCAAGCGCCCGCAGCCGCCGCGGGTGGTGGTGTCCAGCAACAGCCTGGCGGCCACCGACAACCCGATCGTGTATGCGCTGTCGTACAAGTACAAGCGGCGCAACATGCGCGAACTGGGCTTCAACATCTTCGAGTACAAGCCGTTCCCGCTGGATGCACCGGTCGACTACCGCAACCTGCTGCCTGATCCGATCGCCGCGCCCGGGGGTGACGACGACGGCGGGCGCAATCCGCTGATCGGCGGCAGCGCCGCGGGCAGCAATGCCGGCGACAGCCGCGATCGCGATGAGCATCCGGCACCCACCGGCAAGCAGCTGGCGGTGAACCCGCGCACTGGCAGTGCCTACCAGAACGCGCGCGAGCGCCGCCGCGCGGCCGGCAGCGAGGTCGAGACCCGCCTGCTGCGCACCGAGACCCGGCCCTCCTTCCTGGGCAGCAAGGCGGTCAACAAGCCGTTGCCGGTCACCCGCAAGGGCGCGCGCATGGGCCTGCATGCCAAGTCGCTGGTGGTCGACCGCCGCATCGGCGTGGTCGGCACCCACAACTTCGATCCGCGCAGCGAGAACTACAACACCGAGGGTGCGGTGATCATCGATGACCCGGCCTTCGCCGAGCAGCTGGCCGAGAGCATCCTGCGCGATATCCACCCGCAGAACTCGTGGACGGTGGCGCCGCGGGCCAAGCCGCCGGTGCTGTCGGGGCTGAACTACAGCGTCGGCAAGGCCTCCGAAGCGCTGCCCATCCTCGATTTCTGGCCGTGGCGCTACGCCACCGACTACGAGTTCAAGCCCGGCCCGGACTGCCCGCGGCCGCTGCCTCGGCAGGACCCAGACTTCCACCGCTGCTATGTCGCCGTGGGCGATTTCCCCGAGGTCAATGTCGGCCCGAAATGGCTGCTGGTCCGCATGCTCACTGCATTCGGCGCCGGCCTCGTTCCCATCCTCTGAAGGTGCCCGCATGAGCCTGGTGTTCCGCGAAGCCGTTTCCCTCGAGAAGCTCAACACGCTCAGCCGCAACACCGCGATCGAGTCGCTGGGCATCGTCTTCAGCGCGGCCGGCGACGATTGGCTGCAGGCCACCATGCCGGTGGACGAGCGCACCCGCCAGCCCTACGGCATCCTGCATGGCGGCGCGTCGGTGGTGCTGGCCGAGACCCTGGGCAGCAGCGCCGGCAACCTGTGCGTGGATACGGCCAAACAGATCTGCGTAGGGCTGGAGATCAACGCCAACCATGTACGCGCCGTTCGCTCGGGCACCGTGACCGGCACCGCACGTGCACTGCACGTCGGCCGCAGCACCCAGCTGTGGGAGATCCGCATCGAGGACGAGCAGGGCCGCCTGGTGTGCATCTCGCGGCTGACCCTGGCGGTGGTGGCGGCCGGCCACGGCTGAGCCCCGGACGGCCGGTGACGGCAGCGGAACCCAGCGTTCCCCGCCGATTGCCCCGGTCGATGGGTGTTATGGCCTAAATCGGCTGGCAGCGATGACGGCCCTCCGGTATCGTGCGCGGATGACTTCCCCCACTCCGGCCCCCCGCGGCGGCGTGGCGCGTGTGTGCCGTTACCTGTACCGCGTACCGCTGCTGTTGGTCCACATCGTTGTGTTCCTGCCGCTCATCCTGATCGGCATGCTTCGGCCGTGGGGCGAACTGCGCGTGGGCGAGGCGACCCTGGGGGCCAAAGTGGTCAACTGGTGGCAGGGCGGGCTGATGTGGATCTTCGGCTTCCGCCTGGTGCAGATCGGTACGCCGTTGCCCGGCGCCGTGCTGTTCGTCGCCAACCACGTCAGCTGGGTCGACATCTGCATCCTGCACAGCCAGCGCATGATGGGCTTCGTCGCCAAGCGCGAGATCGCCAGCTGGCCGTTGGTCGGTTGGCTGGCCGCGCGTGGCCAGACCATCTTCCACCAGCGCGGCAACACCGAATCGCTCGGTGGCGTGATGCAGGTGATGGCCGATCGCCTGCGCGAAGGCAAGGCGGTGGGCGTGTTCCCGGAAGGGCGCACCCGCGGCGGCCACGAAGTAGGCCCGTTCCATGCCCGCATCTTCCAGGCCGCGGTTGAAACCGGCGTGCCGGTGCAGCCGGTGGCACTGGTGTACGGGCTCAAGGGCGATGCGCAGACCATTGTCGCGTTCGGCCCCGGTGAGAGTTTCTTCGCCAATTTCCTGCGCCTGCTCGGTGAGCCGGCGCGGCGTGCAGAAGTGCACTTCCTGGCACCGATCGGTGCGCAGGACCTGGAAGGCCGTCGGCGCATCGCGGAGACGTCGCGCGCGCGCATCGTGGCGGCCATGAGCTCCGAGTGAGGGTGCGGTGGCCCTGATCCCGCCACCCGTCCTGGACGCCGGCACGCCGACGCTGCACGCGGCTGACTACCAGCCCCCGCGCTGGCTGCGCAATCCGCATCTGCAGTCGATGCTCAGCTCCAGCCGCATGCGCCTGCAGCGCGGCCTGCTGCTGCTGGCCGCGACCGGTGCGATCAGCGAAGAACTGATCCTCGACGGCGGTGATGGCGTGCGCCTGCAGGGCTGGCACAGCCACATCGAAGGCCGCGAACCCAAGGGCATGGCCCTGCTGCTGCACGGCTGGGAAGGCAGCGCCGAATCCAGCTACATGCGCATGGCGGCCGCGCGCATGCTCGAACAGGGCTTCGACGTGGTGCGGCTGAATTTCCGCGACCACGGCAATACCCATCATCTCAACCCCGGCATCTTCCACTCCAACCTGATCGACGAAGTGGTGCATGCCGCGGGCGATATCGCCCAGCGCTGGCCGCAGTTGCCGCTGGTGGCCGCCGGTTACTCGCTGGGCGGCAATTTCGTGCTGCGCCTGGCCCAGCGCGCGCCAGCGGCCGGCGTGCCGCTGCTGCGCGTGGCCTCGGTATGCCCGGTGCTGGACCCGGCGCTGACCATGGAGAGCATCGAGAACGGCCCGGCAATGTACGACTGGTACTTCCGCCGCAAGTGGGCCGGTTCGCTGCGGCGCAAGCGCGACCTGTTCCCCGAACTGAGCGACTGCGACGACCGCGTCCTGAAACTGGACATCCGCGCGCTGACTGCCTGGCTGGTCGAGCGCCACACCAGTTTCGGTTCGTTGCAGGCCTATTTCGATGGCTACTCGATTGCCGGCGATCGGCTGTCCACGTTGCAGGTGCCGGCCGACATCCTGATGGCGCAGGACGACCCGGTGATCCCCTACGCGACCTTCAGCGACTGGCAGCTGCCGCACCAGGCGCATCTGGAAACCGCCAGCTGGGGCGGACACTGTGGCTTCCTGGAAAACTGGCGCGGTGACGGCTTCTCCGAGCGCTGGGTGGCGCAGCGCCTGCAGCGCGTGCTGCAAGGCTGAACCGGCACGGGCGCGCAGGCCGCTACAATGCGGGTTTGCCCTTGAACCGGACCGCCATGCAAGACCAGATCATCCAAGCGTTGCGCCAGAACGAGGCCGACCAGGCCGTGCAGCTGGCCCAGGCGTGGACCCGTGATGAACCCGGCCAGGCCGAGGCCCACCGCTGGCTGGCGCTTGCGCTGCAGCAGCAGGGCAAGGCCGAGGACGCGATGGAGGCCCTGCAGCAGGCGCTGCAGCTGGCCCCGGACAACGCCCAGCTGCACCTGCAGCACGCTGGCCTGCTGCTGGCCCTGCGCCAGTTCGACGGCGCCGGCGAAGCACTGACGCGCACCACCGGGCTGGACCCGAACGCGTTCGCCGCGTACCTGATGCAGGCCCACCTGGCGATCGGTCGCAACGATTTCGATGAAGCGCAGCGCCTGTCCACGCTGGCCTCGCGTGTCGAACCGGACCACCCGGAGCTGCTGACCATCGATGGCATGATCGCGCTGCGCCGCGATGATGCCGATCGCGCGCTGACGCTGCTGTCGGCCGCCAACCAGGCCCTGCCCAACGACATCCGCGTGCTTTACGCACTGGGCTTCGCCTACCTGGGCAAGAACATGCTGGCCTTCGCCGAGCAGGCGTTCCGCCGCGTGCTGGAACTGAACCCGACCATCGCCTCGTTGCATGGCCTGGTGGTGCAGCTGGCCATGCGCCAGGGCAACCTGGAAGCTGCGGCAGAGGCGATGCAGATCGCGCTGCAGCAGGAAGGCCTGGATACGCCTTCGATGCGCCGCCTGGCCGGCGAACTGGCACTGCGCAGCGGCCAGCCGCTGCAGGCGCTGGAGCACCTGCTGCCGTTGCTGGAATCGCTGCCTGATGACCGCGACGTGCTGCAGCTGCTGCTGATGTCCTGGCAGCGCCTGGGTCGCGAAGACGAGGCCCGCGCACGCCTGGATGCCGCCCTGGAGCAGCACCCGCAGCTGCACGACCTGTGGCTGGCACGCCTGGCGGTGGAGGAGGTCGGCAGTGCCACCGCCGCCGCCACGGTCGAGCGCTGGATGGACGCGATGCCGGGCCACCTGCCGGCGCTGGAAGCGCGCCTGCGGCTGCACGACATGGTGGGCGAACACGCGCAGGCCGAAGCGATCGCCGAGCGTATCGTCAGCCTTGAACCGGGCCGCGTCAGTGGCGAAACCCGCCTGGTCGAAGGCCTGCTGCAGCGCGATCCGGCCGCTGCCGTCGCCCGCGTGCAGGCGCTGATCGGCATGGCGCCGGAAGGCCACCGTGCCGACCTGCGCACCTGGCTGGGCGAGATCCAGGATCGCGCCGGGCAGCACGAAGACGCGCTGCAGACCTGGCTGGCCCTGCAGGCCGACCAGGCCCCACAGCGCCTGCCGCTGCCGCCGCAGGCCAAGGCACCGCCGAGCTGGCCGGACAAGGGCGAGATCGACGGTGATGCCACTTCCGCGCCGATCTTCCTGTGGGGTGCGCCCGGGTCGGGCGTGGAGCGCGTGGCGACCGGCCTGGCTGCGGCCAGCCCGGTGCTGCGCAGCGACCGCTATACCTCCAACGCACCCGACGACGCGTTCCAGAACTACCACACGCTGCAGGACCTCGCTTCGGGCGTGTTGACGCCGGAGCGGCTGGTGCAGCGCTGGCGCGAACAGCTGCCGTCGCGCGGCGTGCAGGACGACGCGATCATCGACTGGCTGCTGTGGTGGGACAACGCGCTGCTGTGGGCGCTGCGCCCGCAGTTGCCGCAGGGCCGCCTGCTGGTGGTGCTGCGCGATCCGCGCGACATGCTGCTGGACTGGGTGGCCTACGGTGCCGCCGCACCGCTGGCGATGACCTCGCTGGCCGAAGCCAGCGAATGGCTGGCGCGCGCGTTGGCCCAGGTCGCCGCCCTGCACGAGGACGATCTGTACCCGCAGGTGCTGCTGCGCATCGACCAGATCGGCAACGATCCGCAGGCGATGGCCGAACTGCTGGGCCGACTGTTCGAGCGGCCGATGCCGCCGGCCGCGCAGCTGGGCGCGCCGCGCTTCCCGCCGGGCCACTGGCGCAACTACCGCGACGTGATGAGCGCCGCCTTCGCCAAGCTCACCCCGATCGCGGTGCGCCTGGGTTACCCGGAAGAGTGAGGACACGCCGATGCAACTGAGCAGCCACAGCCTGACCAACGGTGCACCGATCGACCGCGAATTCGCCGCAGGCGATGCCGCGGGCTTCGCACCGGACCGCAATCCGCACCTGGCCTGGAGCGATGTGCCGGAGGGCACCCGTTCGTTCCTGCTGGTATGCGTCGATCCGGACGTGCCGACCGTGCCGGAGACGGTCGACCGCACCGACATGAGCGTGCCACGCGACCAGCCGCGCTGTGATTTCGTGCACTGGGTGATGGTCGATATTCCGGCTTCGGTGCGCGAGATTGCCGCAGGCAGCTGCAGCGACGGCTTCGTGGTGAAGGGCAAGACCACGCCGGCCGGGCCGGCCGGCAGCCGCCAGGGCCTGAACGACTTCACCGGCTGGTTCGCCGGCAACCCGGACATGGCCGGTGACTACCTGGGCTACGACGGCCCCTATCCGCCGTTCAATGACGAGCGCGTGCACCGCTACTTCTTCCGCGTGTTCGCGCTGGACGTGGCATCGCTGCAGCTGCCGGCACGCTTCAGCGCCGCCGACGCGTACCGGGCCATGCACGGCCACGTGCTGGCCGAAGCGGCACTGCACGGTACCTACACCTTGAACCCCGCATTGGCCTGAGCGGGCAATGTGCTTCTGTAGAGCCGAGCCCATGCTCGGCTGCTTTTCCCGATAGACAGCAGCCGAGCATGGGCTCGGCTCTACAACGCACAATGAAGAAGGGCGGCCTTTCGGCCGCCCTTCTGTCGTTTTACTTCTTCTCGATGGCCGACTCGACCACCATGTCCAGCACATACGCCTGCGACGGCGCATCGGCCGGCGGGTTCTTCACTTCGTAGCGCTTCACGCGCACCACGTTGCGCACGCCGTCTTCGTGGGTGTAGCCCTCGATGTTGCCGTAGAAGTTCTCGAACTTGCCCGGCTCACCCTGCTTCAGGCCCTTGTCGTCGAACTTCACTTCGCGCACCTGCAGGCACTGGTAGTCCGGAATCAGCGGGTGCGAGCACTTCTCGGTCTTCGCGGCCACTTCCAGGAACACGGTTTCGCCGGCGCCGCCGTAGCGGGTTTCAGCGGTCGGTTCCGGGTTGAACACCAGCACGTCGCCCTTGGCGTTGGTCAGGGTCAGCTTGCCATCGGCATCCTGCTCGGCCTTCAGTTCGCCCTGCAGGCGGCTCGACACGGCTTCGTCCAGCGCCATCAGCGCCTTGTCGGTGCAGGCCATCATGGTCGAGGCCATCGCACTGACCGTCAGCTTGCCGTCGGCCAGGGTGTAGCCGCCGCCCATGCGGTTGCAGGTGTTGCTGACCGACAGGCGGCCCTCAGCGAAGTCCAGGGTGACCGGCTTGTCTTCGCGGGCGAACAGCGCGTCGATGCGCTTGCCGTCGGCGCCGGTGGCCTGCTGCAGCAGCCAGTGCTGGCTCTGCAGGCGCTGCGCATCCAGGTGCGCCAGCGTCTGCTGGTCCGCTGCCTTGGTCGCGGCCGGGGCCACGTCGTCGCCGCCATTGCCGGCCGGGGCCGGGGTCTGGCTGCAGGCGGCCATCAGGGCCAGCGGGAGGAGCAGGGTGAGCTTGCGGTTCATGGTGATTCTCCTTGGGGAACCGTGGGGGAAACGGGGTGGGGCCGGCCATGGGGTTACCGTGCCCCAGTGCTGTTCAGCTGCCGGAGGGCAACCACAGCAGCAGCGCCGCGCCCAGCGCGATGCGGTAGAGGGCGAAGGCGGTGAACCGGTGCGACTTGATGTAGCCCATCAGCCACTTCACTACGACGAAGCCGGTGACGGCCGCGGCAAGGAAGGCCACGCCCACCTCGGTCCAGTTCTCGCTGCCCAGCTGCCCGTCCCTGGCCAGTTCCAGGAAGGTGTAGGCGCTGGCGGCGAACATGGTGGGAATGCCGACCAGGAACACGAACTCGGCGGCAGCGGCGCGGCGGCTCAGGCCCAGCAGCATGGCCAGGAAGATCGCCGAGGCCGAGCGCGAGGTACCGGGGAACACGCCCGCCACCACCTGCGCCAGGCCGACGCCGATCGCCACGGTCCAGGTCACCTGGTCGCGGTCGGGCAGGCGCGCGGTGTAGGCCTCCACCAGCAGCATCCAGGCGCCACCGATGATCAGTGCCCAGGCCACCGGGCTGACCGTCTCCGGCAGCGACCAGCCGGCCTTGCGCACCACCAGGCCGACCACGGCGGTGACCAGGAAGGCGGCGCCCAGCTTGAACAGGTACTCACGGTTCCCGCGTTGGTTGAAGCCGGTGGCCAGCTGCAGCAGGCGCTGGCGGAACACCAGCACCACGGCCACGATCGCGCCAGCCTGGATGACGATGTTGAAGAAGTCCGAGCGGGCACCCAGCCAGTGCTGGGCGATGAGCAGGTGGCCGGTGCTGGAGATCGGCAGGAATTCGGTCAAGCCTTCGAGGATGCCCAGCAGCAGGGCGGAGAGCAGGTCGGACATGGACGGTGCGGGCACGCGCGGCGGAAGGAAGAAGGTCGAGAGGATAGACGATCCCTGCTGCACCAAACGGGTGCGTCTGATGGCGGGTGCACCGGTTTGGTGCGCACCGTTCTGCACCAGCGCGGGGCAGCCATATTGAAATCAACAACTTGCGGGTATCAAAAAGTTGGCACGGTCATTGCTTTACCTCAGCAGGCATTCATCCCCATCCGAGGTCGTACCGATGTCCGTGGAAAACGTTGAGAAGCTGATCAAGGACAACCAGATCGAGTTCGTCGATCTGCGTTTCGTGGACATGCGTGGCGTCGAGCAGCACGTCACCTTCCCGGTCAGCATCGTCGAACCGTCGCTGTTCGAAGAAGGCAAGATGTTCGACGGCAGCTCGATCGCCGGCTGGAAGGGCATCAACGAATCGGACATGGTGCTGCTGCCGGATCCGTCCAGCGCCTACGTCGATCCGTTCTACGCCGATCCGACCATCGTGATCAGCTGTGACATCCTCGATCCGGCCACCATGCAGGCCTATGGCCGCTGCCCGCGCGGCATCGCCAAGCGTGCCGAGGCCTACCTGAAGTCCTCCGGCATCGCCGAAACCGCGTTTTTCGGCCCGGAGCCGGAATTCTTCATCTTCGACTCGGTCCGTTTCGCCAACGAAATGGGCAACACCTTCTTCAAGGTCGACTCGGAAGAAGCGGCGTGGAACAGCGGCGCCAAGTATGACGGCGCCAACAGCGGCTACCGTCCGGGCGTGAAGGGCGGCTACTTCCCCGTCCCGCCGACCGACACCCTGCACGACCTGCGCGCGGAAATGTGCAAGACCCTGGAACAGGTCGGCATCGAAGTGGAAGTGCAGCACCACGAAGTGGCCACCGCCGGCCAGTGCGAGATCGGCACCAAGTTCAGCACCCTGGTGCAGAAGGCCGACGAGCTGCTGCGCATGAAGTACGTCATCAAGAACGTCGCGCACCGCAACGGCAAGACCGTCACCTTCATGCCCAAGCCGATCGTCGGCGACAACGGCAGCGGCATGCATGTGCACCAGTCGCTGTCCAAGGGCGGCACCAACCTGTTCTCCGGTGACGGCTACGGTGGCCTGAGCCAGCTGGCGCTGTGGTACATCGGCGGAATCTTCAAGCATGCCAAGGCCATCAATGCCTTCGCCAACTCGGGCACCAACAGCTACAAGCGCCTGGTGCCGGGCTTCGAGGCGCCGGTGATGCTGGCCTATTCGGCCCGCAACCGTTCGGCGTCGTGCCGCATTCCGTGGGTCTCCAACCCGAAGGCGCGCCGCATCGAAATGCGCTTCCCGGATCCGATCCAGTCCGGCTACCTGACCTTCACCGCGCTGATGATGGCCGGCCTGGACGGCATCAAGAACCAGATCGACCCGGGTGCACCGAGCGACAAGGACCTGTACGACCTGCCGCCGGAAGAAGAGAAGCTGATCCCGCAGGTCTGCTCCTCGCTGGACCAGGCGCTGGAAGCACTGGACAAGGATCGCGAGTTCCTGAAGGCCGGCGGCGTGATGAGCGATGACTTCATCGACGGCTACATCGCGCTGAAGATGCAGGAAGTGACCAAGTTCCGCGCGGCCACCCACCCGCTGGAATACCAGCTGTACTACGCCAGCTGACCGGGCGCGATGGCGGTGGGTTCCCCCTCCCACCCGCCGCCATCGCCTCCGTTCTCGCGGCTGGGGAGCCGCGGTTGTAGGGGGTCAGATCCGTTTCGCGCCGCGAAAGGGCTCTGACTCCACCCAGGGGCAAGAGAGAGACCGGATACGCGACCAGGGCCGCCCTCCCTCCCGCGTCGGTCGTGCAAGGAGAGAGGCACGGCCGTCCCGGCCCTGTACGTGTCCGGTGCAACAGCCACGGTCATCACCCTGATGACCTGTGGTTGCCTGATGCCAACGCGCGCTGGCGCGCTGGCCCCATCCACCATCGGGACATGCGCATGAAACTGATCTCCGCCATCATCCGACCGTTCAAGCTCGACGAGGTCCGCGAGGCCCTGTCCGATGCAGGCGTGTCGGGCATCACCGTGACCGAAGTGAAAGGTTTCGGTCGCCAGAAGGGCCACACCGAGCTGTATCGCGGCGCCGAGTACGTCGTCGATTTCCTGCCCAAGATCAAGATCGAAACGGTGGTCACCGACGAGCGTGCCGACGCGGTGATCGAAGCGATCCAGTCGTCGGCAGGCACCGGCAAGATCGGTGACGGCAAGATCTTCGTCACCGCCGTTGAACAGGTCATCCGCATCCGCACCGGCGAAATCGGTGCCGACGCGCTGTAACCCCCTTCCGGAGATTCCCCCCATGAAGATGCGCCTTCTCACCGGGTGGCAAGCCCGGTTCCACCTGGTGTGCCTGCTGATGCTGCTCAGCGCGCTGGCCGCCGGTGCCTGGCCGGGCAGCGCCCACGCCCAGGCCCAGGTCTCGCCGTTGCCGAGCGAAAGCGTGGCGGTCGAGCCGCTGCACGATCCGGTCGCCAGCGCCGCTGCGCCGGCCGTGGCCGAAGCGGCCGCCGCCTATGATCGTGGCGACGTCGCCTGGATGCTTACCTCTACGTTGCTGGTGCTGCTGATGGTGGTGCCGGGTCTGGCCCTGTTCTACGGCGGACTGGTGCGTTCGAAGAATGTGCTGTCGGTGCTCAGCCAGATCCTGGTGGTGTTCTCGCTGGTGCTGCTGCTGTGGGTGGCCTACGGCTACAGCGCGGTGTTCAGCGCGGGCAATCCATTCTTCGGTTCGTTCACCGAGTTCGCCTTCCTCAAGGGCTTCACCCCGGATTCGGTGGGCAACACGCCGATCAAGGGCCTGCCGGATTACCTGTTCGTCGCCTTCCAGTCGACCTTCGCCGGCATCACCACCGCGCTGATCGTCGGTGCCTTCGCCGAGCGCATCAAGTTCCGTGCGGTACTGCTGTTCTCGGCACTGTGGTTCACCCTCAGCTACATCCCGATGGCACACATCGTCTGGGGCGGCGGCTACCTGGGTGAACTGGGCGCGATCGACTTCGCCGGTGGCACCGTGGTGCACATCAATGCGGGCGTGGCCGGCCTGGTCGGCGCGTGGTTCGTCGGCAAGCGCCTGGGCTACGGCCAGACCGCGCTGAAGCCGCACAACGTGCCGTTTACCTACATCGGCGCGATGCTGCTGTGGGTGGGCTGGTTCGGCTTCAATGCCGGTTCCGCCGCCGCCGCCGATACGGTGGCCTCGCTGGCCTTCCTCAACACCGTGCTGGCCACCGCTGCTGCCGTGCTTGGCTGGACCCTGGTGGAGGCGATCGGCAAGGGCAAGCCGTCGGCGCTGGGTGCGGCCTCGGGTGCGGTGGCCGGGCTGGTCGGCATCACCCCGGCCTGTGGCACCGTCGGGCCGCTTGGCGCGATCGTGATCGGCTTTGTCGCCGGCGTGGTCTGCGTGTGGGGCGTGACCGGTCTCAAGCGCCTGCTGAAAGTGGACGACACGGCCGACGTGTTCGGTGTGCATGGTGTCGGCGGCATCGTCGGCGCGATCCTCACCGGCGTTTTCAGTGCACAGTCGCTGGGCGGTACCAAGGCCGATCTGGATATCGCCCATCAGGTGTGGGTGCAGGTGGTCAGCGTCGGCTTGACCGTACTGTGGTCGGCGGTGGTGACCGCGGTCATCCTGCTGGTGGTCAAGGTCGTGGTCGGCCTGCGCGTGACCGAAGAGGCCGAACGCACCGGCCTGGATGTGACTTCGCACGGCGAGTCTGCCTACGAGGCCTGAGGCAGCGGTGCACGGACGGGGTGGGTGCCGGCCGTTGGTCGGCACTTCCCCGTCCTGGTTCTGATAGTTGCCAAGCTTGCTTGGCACAGGGTCTGGGTCTGCTCTGGTGAGTGCCGACCGTTGGTCGGCACAGCCCGAGTGGCGCATCCACGCCTGGCGCGGATCAACAGAATCTATCTTGTGGCATGCATCATCGCGCCTGATCACGCACAATCAGGCCATGCACCCGATCCGCACCACTGTGATGCTCTCGGCCTGCCTGCTGCTGGCCGCCTGCGCTTCCACGCCACGAGAGACGCGCAACCCGCTCGCCACCTGGGTGCCGTCACCCAACCAGAACGCGCGCACGCCGGTCATCATCGTCATCCACCATACCGATCAGAAATCGGTGCAGCAGAGCCTGCGTACGCTGCGCACCGCCAACAGTGGCGGGCCGGTCAGCGCGCACTACCTGATCGGCGCCGATGGCCATCGTTACCAGCTGGTCGCTGATGAACGCCGTGCCTGGCATGCCGGCGCCGGGCGCTGGGGCACCATCACCGATCTCAACTCGGCCTCGATCGGCATCGAACTCGACAACGATGGCCGCAGCCCGTTCAGTGCGGCACAGATCGAATCGCTGATCCTGCTGCTGCGTGATCTCACCACGCGCCTGAACATCCCGCCGCGCCAGGTGATCGGCCATGCCGACCTGGCGCCGACGCGCAAGCAGGATCCGAGCCGCTTCTTCCCGTGGCAACAGCTGGCCGAGGCCGGTTTCGGCGTCTGGCCGCGCGCGGCCGACGGCGCGGCACCGGAAGGCTTCGACGCGTGGAATGCGCTGGCCCGCTTCGGTTATCCGCTCGACAACCGCGAAGCCACCGTCGCCGCCTTCCACCGCCGCTTCCGTGGCCGCGACGACCTGCCGAAGACGCTGGATGCCGAGGACGCCCGTATCCTGCATTCGTTGCTGCTGCAGATGCCGTGACCCCGCGCATGAACGCTTGACCCCGCGCTGGGTTGCCGCCCAGCGGCCAGCACTCCACCATGGCGGCATGATCGATTCCGCTACCTTCTTCAAGCGCAAGCACTGGACCCTGTTGGCAGCGGCGGTGCTCGCCGGTTGCGCCACCACCGCTCCCCGCACGGGCTCCGAAGCGCCGACGCCGACCTCGTCGCCGGCGGCCACCTACGCCAAGGGCGACTGGAAAGCCCTGCCAGCGGTCTCGGACAGCGATCTGCAGGCCGGCTTCGTTGCCTGGCGCAGCAGCTGCACCCGCCTGAAGAATGATGCGGTCTGGGCCAAGCCATGTGCCACCGCCGCGACGGTGGCGGACAAGGACCCGGCCGCGATCCGCCAGTTCCTGCAGCGCGACCTCGATGCCTACGCGCTGCGTGCCGGTGGCCACCAGGCCGACGGGTTGATTACTGGCTACTACGAGCCGATCTACCCCGGCAGCCTCACCCGCACCGACAAAGCGACGGTGCCGGTCTACGGCACGCCGGATGATCTGGTGGTGGTGCAACTGGACAGCCTCTACCCGGAACTGAAGGGCAAGCGCCTGCGCGGTCGCGTCGAAGGCAAGGTGCTCAAGCCCTATGACGACGCCGGTACCATCGCGGCCAAGGGCGCCAAGGCGCCGGTACTGGCCTGGCTGACCGACCCGATGGACCTGCAGCTGCTGCAGATCCAGGGGTCTGGCCGCGTGCGCCTGGCCGATGGCAAGCAGGTGCGGCTGGCCTATGCGGAACAGAACGGCCACCCGTACCGCGCGATCGGTCGCTGGCTGGTGGACCAGGGCCAGCTGAAGAAGGAAGACGTCACCATGGACGCGATCCGCGCCTGGGCACGGGCCAACCCCGCGCGCGTACCGGAACTGCTGCGCAGTAACCCCAGCTACGTGTTCTTCGTGCGCAACCCGGACAGCCCGGAGGGGCCACGGGGTTCACTGAACGTGCCGCTCACCGCGGGCTACAGCGTGGCGGTGGATCGCACCGTGGTGCCACTGGGCAGCCTGCTGTGGCTGTCCACCACGCGCCCGGACGGCACCCCGGTGGTGCGCCCGGTGGCTGCGCAGGACACCGGCGGCGCCATCGCCGGCGAAGTGCGCGCCGACCTGTACTGGGGCAGCGGCGATGCCGCCGGCAAGCTGGCTGGCGACATGAAGCAGAAGGGCAACATCTGGATGCTGTGGCCGAAGGGCGTGCCCCTGCCCAACTGAACCGGCAAGGGTCGGATCCCTTCCAAAGGAAAGGGCTCTGACCCCGGATGCCTGATAATGGCGCCATTCCGTACTTTCCGGCCGCGCCTGCGGCCAGGGCTCCTGCAATGACCTACGCAAAGCACAACGCAAGATCCGGCGCGAAATCCGCCGCAAAGAAGTACTACAAGCACTGGGCCGAATCGGGCCTGGGCAAGGGCAATGTGCTGATGGAAGCGCGCGGCGAGAAGATCGTGCGGCAGGTGGAAATCTACGGGACCAAGATGGTCTGGGCCGACGAGCATGCCCACAGCGACGACCGCTTCCTGCTGGCCGACCAGCCAGTGTCGTTCCTGGATTTCGACGAGGACGACGAAATTTCCGCGCGTGAATTCGAAGCCGCCTGGAAGAAGGCACGGGAAGCCACCGGCTACCCGGTGTAGTCCCCCTCGCCACCCGTCTTTGTAGAGTCGAGCCACGCTCGACTGCCGTTTGCCAGCAGCAGTCGAGCGTGGCTCGACTCTACAACGGCTACATGTGAAATGTTATATAATTACATTTTATCGTAGCCGTCCCTTCCCATGAAGACTCCCACCCTGGTGGCCGCCCTCGCCGCCGCACCGTTTGCTCCTGAAGCTTTCGCACAGTCCGCCGACGCCGCGCTCACTCTCGGCAAGGTGCAGGTGCACCAGCACGGCGAAGGCCAGCTCAGTGCGCATCAGGTACTGACCTCGGTGGACGTCCTGGGTGCAGACCAGATCGAAAACCGCAACGTCTCGCACAGCTGGGAACTGCTCGGGCAGATGCCCGGCATCCAGCTCACCGAAACCCGGCAGGGCGCCGAATCGGGCAAGGTCAGCTTCCGCGCCTTCAACGGTGAGGGCTACCTCAATGCCATCAAGACGCTGATCGATGGCATCCCCAGCAACGTCAACAGCGGCAACCAGCGCTTCATCGACATGCTGTTCCCGCTGGACATCAGCTACATCGAAGTGGTGCGCGGTACCAACGACCCGCGCTACGGCCTGCACAACATCGGCGGCAACGTGAACTTCGGTACGCGCCAGGGTGGCAGCTACACCGATGCGCGCCTGGCCTACGGCAGCTATAACACCCGCGATGCGCAGCTGGCAGTCGGCCGTGAAGGCAATGGCTTCGCGCAGAACTATTTCGTCGGCACCCAGGCCAGCGACGGCTACCGCGACCACGACACCTCGAAGAAATATTCGCTGGGCGGCAAGTGGTTCTACGGCTCGCTGGACGACGGCCTGCGCGTGGGCCTGACCGCCCGTGCGTACCACCACGAAGCCGACGAACCCGGCTTCATGACCGCCGACGAGCTGCGCACGCACCGCCGTGGCAGCGACCTGCGCAACGGCAACGATGGTGATGACCGCGACATGCGCCAGCTTGCCGCGCACCTGGACATGAAACTGTCCGACGCACTCACCCTTGGCACGCGGCTGTACTACAACCGCTACGAAGACGACCGCCGCGTGACCTTCAGCAACCTGCCCACCGGCAACCTGCCGCGCCAGCGCCGCGTGTGGGACGAGCGGCAGCATGGCCTGCTCAGCACGCTCACCTGGCAGGCCAGCCCCACGCTCACCGTCGAAGGTGGCCTGAACTACGAGCAGCAGGACAACGGCTACCTCCGCGAGCGCTACGCCTACGCCGAACCCACTGATTTCAGCCAGCCGCCAGCGCGGGTGCAGAACAACGATCGCCACAGCTTCGACAACTGGGGCGCCTACGTGCAGGCCGTCTACCAGCCCGTCCAGGCCTGGAAGATCGTGCCGGCCTATCGTATCGATCGCTTCAGTGGCCGCACCCACCTGATGAACGGCGTCAGCGGCCGCCTGCAGGACTACGGCAGCATCGGCCAGCCCAAGCTGAGCGTCATCCACAGCCTGGGCCAGACCACCCATGTCTACGCGAACTGGGGCCGCACCTTCCAGGTGCTGACCGGCTCCACCGCACCGGCCTACCTCACCCCGGGGCAGGCGCCCCTGCAGCCGTCCACCAACACCGGCATGGAGCTGGGCCTGAAATTCCAGCCGTTTGCCGGCAGCCAGGCACGCCTGGCGGTGTGGCAGCAGGACGCGGAAAACGAGGTGTCCAACATTCCGGCCACCGGCACCACGGTCACCCTGGGCAAGACCCGCCGGCGCGGGGTGGATGCGCAGTTGAGCCTGCAGCTGGGCGACGACTGGACGGTATGGGCGTCGCACGCCTACCAGGAAGCGAAGATCACCCGCGACGACCGCGATGCCAGCATTTCCCTGCAGGGCCGGGAAGTGGCCGCCACCCCGCGCCACATCAGCAATCTGGGCGTGGACTACCGCGCCACGGATGCGCTGCGGCTGGGCCTGCAGGCGCGTGCACAGGGCGATTACTACCTGGAAGAGCGCAACGTGGACGGCAAGTTCGGAGGCTTCGCCGTGCTCGACCTCAGCGCGGCCTACCAACTCACCCCGCGTTTCAGCGTGGACCTGCAGCTGAAGAACGTGACCGGCCGCGAGTACGCCTACGCCTGGTACGACAGCTTTTTCTGGGACAGCGCACGCCCGATGTTCTCGCCGGCCCCGGGCCGCAGCGTGTTCGTCGGCCTCAACATGAAGCTGTAACCGGCCACGCATGTGGTCGTGGTCGAGCTTGCTCGACCTGCGGCAGGGGTCAGAGCCCTTTCCAGGCGGAAAGGGATCCGACCCCGGACCCCGCAGCGCATGCGGTCAGATCCCTTTCCGCGAGGAAAGGGCTCTGACCCCGAACCCCGCGTTTTGCACTACATTGGTGCAATGTCCGACCCCTCTCCCCCGCCGTCCCTCGATGCCCTGGGCACGCCGCTGGCCTGGGCCGGGGCCGATGGCCGCATCATCGGCTGCAATCCGGCCTTCGGGCGCTGGCTGGGCGTCAGCGGGCGCCGCCTGCTGGGCCAGCCATTGGCCGCACTGGAAGTGCAGGGTGAGGCACTGGCCCATTTCCTTGCCCGCGATGAGCGCGACAGCCTGCGCCTGAACCGGCTGGCGCTGGCGGTGCCCGGCGAAGCGCCGCGCTTCGCCGAGGGCTGGATGAGTCGCCGCGACGATGGTGGCTGGCTGCTGGAGGCGCATCCGGTCGATGAATTCCCCGGGCTGGACCCGACCCAGGCCCTGCCCAGCGCGCTCAGCGCGGCGCTGAAGGGCTTGGCCCACGAGCTGCGCAACCCGCTGGCCGGGTTGAAGGGTGCGGCCCAGCTGCTGGCCCGCCGCGCGGCCCAGCGCGAGGCCAGCGAACGCGAGCTGATCGAGCTGATCGGCTCGGAGATCGAGCGCCTCAACGGCCTGCTCGACCAGCTGCTGTCGCCGGCCCCGGCCGCACCGCACGCCGAACTGAACATCCATGCCGCGCTCGAGCGCGTGCTGCGCCTGGCCGAGAACGAGGCCGGCTGGGCGGTACGCCTGCAGCGTGACTACGACCCCAGCATTCCCGAATTCCATGGCGATGCCGACCGCCTCACCCAGGCGGTGTGGAACCTGGTGCGCAACGCGATCCAGGCCGGTGCCGGCGGCATCACCCTGCGCACCCGCGTGGAGCATGGCGTGCGCATCGCTGAGCAGCTGCACACGCTGGCGTTGCGCCTGGAGATCGCCGACGACGGCCGTGGCGTGCCGGAGGAACTGGCCGAACACCTGTTCCTGCCCTTGGTGAGTGGCCGCGCCGAAGGCACCGGGCTGGGCCTGGCGCTGGCCCAGCAGGTGGCGCGCGAGCATCGCGGCACGCTCACCTACCGCTCGCGCCCGGGCCATACCGTGTTCACCCTGCTGTTGCCGATCGGCAACGGCGCCGCCCCGGCCGAGGAGGCCCCGCGCGATGTCTGAGTTCCCCACCACCGCGCAGCGCATCTGGGTGGTCGATGACGATCGTGCCGTGCGCTTCGTGCTGTGCACCGCGCTGCGCGAGGCGGGCTACCAGGTTGTCGATTTCGACAGCGCTGCGGCTGCCCTGCAGGCCCTGGGCGAAGGCGCGCCGCCGGCGCTGCTGTTCACCGATGTGCGCATGCCCGGCGACGATGGCCTGGTGCTGCTGGACAAGCTCAAGGCCGCGTTGCCGCAGCTGCCGGTGGTCGTGATGTCGGCCTATACCGATGTGGCCAGCACGGCCGGTGCGTTCCGCGGCGGCGCGCATGAATTCCTGTCCAAGCCGTTCGACCTGGACGATGCGGTGGCATTGGCGCAGCGGGTACTGCCGGCGGTGGCGCCCGCGCTGGCCGCTCCCAGCCCCGCCACCGAAGCGCCCAGCGACCAGCCGCCGCAACTGGTGGGTGATACGCCGCCGATGCGCGCGCTGTTCCGCGCCATTGGACGCCTGGCGCAGGCACCGCTGGCGGTGCTGATCACCGGCGAGACCGGCACCGGCAAGGAGCTGGTGGCCAATGCGTTGCATCGCGAATCGCCGCGCGCGCAGGGTCCGTTCGTCGCGCTCAATACCGCTGCAATCCCATCCGAGCTGCTGGAAAGCGAGTTGTTCGGCCACGAGGCCGGTGCCTTCACCGGTGCGCAGCGCCGCCATATCGGCCGCTTCGAGCAGGCCAACGGTGGCACGCTGTTCCTTGACGAGATCGGCGACATGCCGCTGCCGTTGCAGACCCGGTTGCTGCGCGTGCTGGCGCAGGGCGAGTTCTTCCGCGTCGGTGGCCGCGAACTGATCCGCGTCGATGTGCGCGTGGTGGCCGCCACCCACCAGGACCTGGAAGGGCTGGTCGCGCAGGGGAAGTTCCGTGCCGACCTTCTGCATCGCCTGGACGTGGTGCGCCTGCAGCTGCCGCCGCTGCGCGAGCGCCGCGAGGACATCGCACAGCTGGCCAGCACCTTCCTGGCCGCCGCCGCACGCAGGCTGGACACGCCACCGAAGCGCCTCACCGCCGCGGCGCTGCAGGCGCTGCGCGAACACGACTGGCCGGGCAACGTGCGCGAACTGGAAAACGTGTGCTGGCGGATGGCCGCGCTGGCCGCCGCTGACACCATCGGCGTGGCCGACGTCGATACCGCGCTCAACCGTACGCGCGGTCGTCGCAGCAGCACCACCATCGCCGATCCGGGGCAGTGGGAAGCGCTGCTGGCCGAATGGGCACGCCGTCAGCTGGCCGAAGGTGTGGAAGGGCTGCACGCGCAGGTGCGCGAGCGGGTCGACCATGCCCTGCTGGAGGCCGCTCTGCAGATCACCCACGGCCGCCGTGCCGAAGCCGCGGCCCGCCTGGGCCTTGGCCGCAATACCCTTACCCGCAAGCTGGGCGCCGGACGCCGCCGCGGGGGCCATTGAACGGTCCCTGCACGCGATCCTCGCGCCCGCTTGCCGAACCGTTGATCGTTCATGGACGATGCAATGCTTAGTGTCACCTGCAAGGAGTCTTCGATGCGTCTGTCCTTTGCCATCCTGCCGTTGTCCGCCGCCGTGCTGCTGTCTGCCTGTGGCAGTGCGCCGAAGAAGGCCGAACCCACGCCGCCACCGCCGACCGTGGTCAGTGCTGCGAAGCAGGGCGAGGCCAATCTCGCGCCGGCCTCGGCCAGCATCGTCAGTGGCCGCATCGCACTGATGGTGGAGCCTGGTGGCATCCACATCACCGGCCTGGTCGGTGGCCTGCAGCCGATGCAGCAGGCGGGCTTCCACATCCATGAGCGCGGCGACTGCAGTGCAGTGGATGCCAGCAGTGCCGGCAATCACTTCAATCCCGGTGGTGCTGCGCATGGCCGCGCCGGTACCGGCAAGCACCACCTGGGCGACATGGACAATCTGCGTGCCGATGCCCAGGGCCGCGCCAACGTCGATATCCACCTCAAGGGGGTTACCCTTGGCGGAGGCGCCGCCACCGATATCGCCGGACGTGCACTGGTCGTGCATGCCAACGCCGACGACTATCGCAGCCAGCCCGCCGGCAATGCCGGCGTCCGCATCGCCTGTGGCGTGATCCGGGTCGTCCGCTGATCACTGCAGGCATCATCGAGGGAGAGATTCCAATGCGTCTGATCCACACTTCGCTGTTTGCGGCCATCGCCGCGCTGGGCCTGGCGGCCTGCAACCAGCAGCCCGCCGCGCCGCAGACTGAAACCCCGCCGGCCGCGCCGGCTGACGGCGCCACCACCGAGCCGGCTGCAGCCCCGGCACCGGCGGCTGCACCGACGGGCGATGCTTCGGCAACGGCCGAACTGGCACCGACCCAGGGCAACGAGACCAAAGGCAGCGTCACCTTCAAGGTGGTTGATGGCAAGGTCCACGTGACCGGCCAGATCACCGGCCTGAAGCCGGGCAGCGAACATGGCTTCCACATCCACGAGAAGGGCGACTGCAGCGCGCCGGACGGCATGAGCGCCGGCGGTCACTTCAACCCGGGCAAGCAGGATCACGGCAACGTCGCCACCGATCCGCACCACGGCGGCGACATGCCCAACATCAAGGCCGACGACAAGGGCGTGGCCACCATCGACGGCCCGGTGTCGAGCAACGTCAACATCGGCAAGGGTGATGATTTCGACATCATCGGCCGCGGCCTGATCGTCCACGCCGATGCGGACGACTACAAGACCCAGCCGACCGGCAACGCCGGCGCGCGCCTGGCCTGTGCGGTGATCCAGAAGGCCCCGTAAGAAACAAAGAACGCCGGCGCAAGCCGGCGTTTTTCTTTGCATCGCTTTCTGTAGAGCCGAGCCCGCGCTCGGCTGCTCTTCCGGCGGCCTGAGCCGAGCATGGGCTCGGCGCTACAGCAATACGCACGGCGGTCGCGCCCCGGCGAAACGCAATTGCACGGTAGCGCCGGGCCATGCCCGGCGGTGCGGATCCGCAGATCAGCGCGCCAGCAGCTCGCGCGCGTCCTGCCCGGCCTCGCAGTGCACGAACAGTACCGGCACGCCATGTGCTTCCAGCACCGCAGCCATCTGTCGCTGGCGCATCAGGAACTGCTCGTAGATGCCCTTCAGGCGGTCGCAATCGTTCTTGCTGTGGCTGTAGTGCGCGCACCAACCGGCCGGGTCGAACAGCGCCATGCGTGCTTCGCCATGCGTATAGCGCAGCAGCGGCTCGGGCGCGGCATTGAGCCACTCGTCCTCGCCCGGCGCCATGATCGCGGTCTCGATCAGCGGCCACAGTGCGGCCAGGCCCTGGTTGTCGTACTGCATCGACATCATCGCGGCCAGGTCGTTCACGGTGAAATAGCGCGCGTGTTCGATGCGGGCACCGAAGCTGTTCTGTGCCATCAACGCGGTGTCGGCATGCGCCATGCCGTTGGCCAGCAGTGTTTCTTCCAGCGCATCGGCGACCGCGTTGGTGGTGGCCACATCGCTGCCGGTCAGCAGGAACGGCACCACGCGCAGGCCACCGCCCACCAGCGTGGCATCGGCCTGGAACGGCAGTGGCACGTCACCCTCGGCATCGGTACCAAAGGCCAGCAGGCGCGGGCCCTGGTTGCGGCCCGGGGCGCGCATCTGCAGTTCTTCCAGGCGGCGATGGATCGGCCAGCCCGGGCGCAGCACCTCGGCCGGGTCGAAATGGGCGGCGGCGAACACCAGGTCCAGCTCGGCCACCTGCGGCACCAGCTTGGACAGGTCGCGGCCGACGCGATCGGCCAGTTCACCGGCCTGTTCGGCGCTGAGTACCGCCTGGCGGGGGATTTCACCGCCGGCCAGTTCCAGGGCCAGCACGCCAAGGGCATTCATCGCGGGGTCGGGTTTGCTCATGGTTCCACGGTTGGCCCATCACAGGGCGGCAGCTACACTTGGCTCCATTATGCCTGCTCCGTCGTGCAGGCCATGTTGCAGACACCCTCATCCATGCCAGGTATCTCCATGCCCAACGCTCGTCCCGTCGCCATCCTCGGTGGCGTCCGCATTCCGTTCTGCCGCCAGAACACCGCGTATTCGGATGTCGGCAACCTCGGCATGTCGGTCCGTACGCTGGGCGCGCTGGTCGAACGGTTCGGCCTGCATGGTCAGCAACTGGGTGAAGTGGCGATGGGCGCGGTGATCAAGCATTCCAGCGACTGGAACCTGGGCCGCGAAGCGACGCTGTCTTCCGGCCTGTCGCCGCTGACCCCGGGCATCACCCTGCAGCGTGCCTGCGGCACCTCGCTGGACAGCATCATCACCGTGGCCAACAAGATCGCACTGGGCCAGATCGAATCGGGCATCGGCGGTGGTTCGGACACCACCTCCGACGTGCCGATCGTCTACGGCAAGAAACTGCGTGCGCGCCTGCTGGCGGCCAACCGCGCCAAGAGCACCGGCGACAAGATCCGTGCGCTCACCTCCGGTTTCAAGTTCTCCGAGCTCAAGCCCGAGTTCCCGGGCGTGGCCGAGCCGCGCACCGGCAAGAGCATGGGCGACCACTGCGAGGACATGGCGAAGGAGTGGAACATCTCGCGCGACTCGCAGGATGAGTGGGCGGTGTCGTCGCACAAGAAGCTGGCCGCGGCCTACGAGCGTGGCTTCTTCAACGACCTGATCGCACCGTTCCGTGGCGTCGAGCGCGACAACATCCTGCGCCCGGATACCTCGCTGGAAAAGCTGGCGACGCTGAAGCCGGCCTTCGACAAGGTTTCCGGGCGTGGCACGCTCACCGCCGCCAACTCCACCCCGCTGACCGACGGTGCCGCTGCGGTACTGCTGGCCAGCGAAGAGTGGGCGCGCGCGCATGGCCATGAGCCGCAGGCCTACCTGCGTGACGCACACGTGGCGGCAGTGGACTTCGTGCATGGCGAAGGCCTGCTGATGGCACCGACCATCGCGGTGCCGGAGATGCTCAAGCGCAACGGCCTGACCCTGCAGGACTTCGACATCTACGAGATCCACGAAGCCTTTGCCGCGCAGGTGTTGTGCACCCTGCGTGCGTGGGAGAGCGAGGATTACTGCCGCAACCGCCTGGGCCTGGACGCGCCGCTGGGCCGCATCGACCCGGACAAGATCAACCTGCTGGGCTCGTCGCTGGCCACCGGCCACCCGTTCGCCGCTACCGGCGCACGCGTGATCGCCACGGCAGCCAAGCAGCTGGCCGAACGCGGCGGTGGCCGCGCACTGGTGTCGATCTGCACCGCCGGCGGCATGGGCGTGGTGGCGATCGTCGAACGCTGAGCATCACGGTAGTGCCGGCCGCTGGCCGGCAGCGCTGGTACGAAAACGCCGCCCAATGGGCGGCGTTTTCGTTGGTTGCTCCGGTGGGTGCCGACCGTTGGTCGGCACACCTCAGCCATGCTTACGGCAACCGCGGGTTGCCGAACTCGTCGCGCTCTTCGTTGGCGTCATACACCGGCGGCTGTGCAACGATGGGCTGCTCCTCCACCGTGGTGCGCAGCGGCGTCTCGGTGCCACGCACCAGTTCCACGCTGTCCTCGCCGCGCTGCAGGCGCAGCGCATTGGCCAGGCACTGCGCGGCCAGCGCGTGTTCGCCACGTTGCGCGAACACTTCACCCAGCGCTTCCCACGCCGGTGCACCGGCGCCCGCGGCGATGGCCTCGTGCAGGAACGCATCGGCGGCATCCCATTGCTGCTGGCCCAGGGCCACGCGGCCCTGTGCCAGGCGCAGCGCGGCCGAGCCGTCATGCACGTTGCGCCAGCGCGCCAGATTGGCCTGGCGGGTGGCCAGGCGCTCGGCCGGCAGGCGGCCATACAGCGCCACCAGTTCGTCGTCCCAGCGATGGTCCAGGGCCTGTTCCAGCGCCAGCAGCGCCGGCTCGTCCCAGTTCAGGGCCACCGCGCGGCTGGCATACGCGCCGACCACGTCCGGGGTGGGGCGCAGCGCCTTCGGCGTGGCTTCCCACTGCGCGGCCAGCGCGTTGACGTCGGCCGCTTCCAGCAGCGCCTGTGCGGCCAGGCGTGCTTCCAGTTCGCTGTTCGCGTCGGCCGGCAGCACCTTGCTCTGGCGCAGTGCACCCAGCTGGCCATACGCCTCGTGGGCGCGGCCGGCCTGTGCCAGTGCTTCGGTGCGCAGCCACAGGCCGCGCGGCGGCAGCGGCTGGATCGCCGCTACGTCCAGCGCATTGATCGCATCGACCGGCAGATCGCGCGCCAGCAGCTGTTCGGCGCGCAGCAGCGCCTGCAGGGTGGCGTCGCTTTCACCCAGGCGCTGCAGCAGCGCCTCTCCGGCGGGGCCGTCGGCCCGTGCCTGCGCGCTGCGCACGGCGGTGGCCAGTGCCACCGCGCTCACTTCCGGGTCTTTGGCGGCGCCGTCCAGCAGCTTCTCCGCACGCTGCCACTGGCCATGCTCGTAGGCCTGCAGGCCGTCGATCAGGCGCACCCGGCCCTGCTTGCGGCGGTAGCGGCCCCAGGCACGGAACGGTGCAGCGATCAGGCTCCACAGCAGCCACAGCACCAGCACCGTGATCACCGCCAGCAGCGCTACCTTCGGCAGGTTGCTGTGATAGTCGTAGCCGCCGTAGCGCAGGGTCACTTCGCCGAAGCGGTTCAGGTCATCGGCGCCGAGCCATTGCGCGGCGACCACGCCGATGGCCACGGCCAGCAACAGCACGACCAGGGATTGCAGGGGTTTCATGCGGGCTTACCTCCGGTCGGTCTGGGTGCGCAGTTGTTGCAGGGTGCTGCCAAGGACAGCGTCGTTGGCCTGCAGCGGCAGTTCGCGCAAGGCCTTCAGTTCAGCACGTTGCGCGCGCAGGGCCGGTGAATCCGGCCAGCGCCGCTGTGCCCACTGCTCCACGCGGTCCAATGCGGTGTTGCGGCCCGCGCGGTCGCCGCGCTCGATCGCGGCGCGCGCCAAGGTCAGTTCCAGCTGCAGCGCATCGTCGGCGTTGCGCTTTTCGGCGGCAGTCAGTGGGCCGTTCTGGCGGCTCGGGGTGATGTCCACGAACGGTGCCAGCGTGGCCTGCCACCAGGGCTTGGCGGTGCTGCTGCCGGTCGTACCGGTGATCTGCGAGGGCAGGCCCTGCAGCGCCCGGGCCACAGCATCCAGGCGCTGCAGCGACTGCACGCGCGGGCCGCTGCCGAGCGCATCCAGTGCCTCGCGCTCCTGCACCAGCGCCTGGCGCAGGTTCAGGCCGTCGGCATCGGGCAGATCGGCCAGCGCGGTGGCGGCCTGTGCATACAGGCGGCGTGCGCCGTCCACGTCGTCGGCGTAGTTCAGGCGCTGAGCAGCCTGGGTCAGCAACAGCTCGGCCTCATCGCGCTGCACCGCTTGGCGGCCCTGGTTGGCACTGTCGGCCAGCTTGGCCACGTTCTCTTCCAGCAGCGCGCTGCGCTGTGAGAGTCCCAGCATCTCGTCGCGCAGCACGCGGTTGGTGGTCGCCGCATCCTGCAGGCGTTGGCTGGTCGCGCGCTGGTCACGGCGCAGCGCATCCAGCGTGGCCTCCAGGCCCTTCAGCTGTACGGCCGTGGTCTGTGCCTGCGCCTGCTGTTCGCGCTGTTGCTGCTGCCAGACGTACCAGCCGGCATAACCGCCCGCGCCGAGCACGACCACGGCGGCCAGCGGCAGCAGCCAGCGCACGGGTCGATGGGGTGGAGGTGCGGGCGGAGTATCGTTCATCGGGCTTCCTTGTCGGCAACGTCGCCGGTCGGGGTGCCGGCAGGCTGCGTTGTGCACAGCATCACCGTTGCCGACGACAGCGGCAAGCGTGATCCACGTCCCTGTTCAGGTCGCTGCCGGGACGGTGAGCGTGGCGTGTGCGGCCGCCACCAGCTGCGCAGCGGTGGGGCCGGCGCTGCGTGTGATGCGCTGCAGGCCGAGCGCCTGCGCCTGTTCGCCGAGGCGGTCACTGGCAACCACCACGCGGGCAGACGCCCGCAGGCGCTGCTGCCCGGCCGGCGAAAGCTGTTGCCAGAAATGCTGCAGCGCTTCGCCACTGCTCACGGCCAGTACCCACGGCTGTGCTGAATGCGCCAATCGCGCCAGCGTTCGCGGGGGCAGTCGCAGCAGGCGACGCTGGTAGACGTCGGCACGTTCGATCGTGGCGCCCGCCGCCTGCAGCTGCGCGGCAATCAGGCCACGCCCGCCGGGCGCGGTCACCAGTCCGATGCGCAGGCCGCGTACGTCGGCCAGCACCGGCATCGCCAGCAGCCCCTCGCTGTCCATCCGCTGCGGCGCGTGCACCTCGGTGATGCCGTGTGCCCGCAATGCGCGCGCAGTGCCTTCGCCCACGGTCAGCCACGGGCTGCGCTGCACGTCGGCCAGCGGCAGCAGGGACGCGGCTGCGGCAACGGCGGCCGGGCTGGTGAACACCACCCGATCGCAGTTCAGCGCGCGTTGCAGCTGGCGCACCACAGCCGTGCCATGCAGGCGCTGCAGGCGCCAGGGCGCCAGGGCCAGGACATTCCCGCCCAGCCCGGCAACGGCGCGGCGCAGCGCCACGTTCTGGCCCCGCGGGCGCAGCGAGATCAGGGTCCAGCGTGGGCCGGAACGGGTGGCGCCAGTGGGTATCGTATGGTCGACCATTGCCTGCATTATGCGGGCCCTTCGTTGTCGTGGTCGCTGCTCCGATGTCCGTTGATGCCCTGACTTCCTCGTTGGCCGCCCTGCAGGACGTGCTGGACTGCATGCCGGCGGTGCGCGCCATGCAGATCCAGCTCGACGGCTATGCCGATGGCGTGCTGCGCATCACCGCGCCGCTGGCGGCCAACGTCAACGACAAGGGCAACGCCTTCGGCGGCAGCCTGGCCTCGGTGCTGACCCTGTCCGGCTGGGCCCTGGTCAGCCTGCGCCTGCGCCTGGCCGGCCACGATGCCGAGGTCTATGTGGCCGACAGCAACCTGCGCTACCTGGCGCCGGTCTATGAGGACCTGCATGCCCACGCCGAAGCGGCCGAAGCCACCGGCTGGGACGCCTTCCTGAATACCTTCCGGCAGCGCCGCAAGGCCCGCATCAGCATCATCGCCACCCAGCCCGGCGCCGATGGCAGGCCCGCCGCCGAGTTCAGCGGTCGCTTTGTTGCCTTCGCCAAAGGGTAGGATGGCAGGCTGACGTTCTGGGGAAACCACCGATGCGCCGCCTCATCCAGTTCCTGATGTATTCCCTGCTGCTGGCCAGTGCCGTGGCCTCGGCCGACGACCTCAGCCGCAAGCAGCGCAAGCTGCTGGAAGAGACCCAGATCGCCTACGGGGCGACCATCCGCTGGGGCAGCATGGACGATGCCATCGGCTACCTCGACCCCAAGCTGCGCAAGGAAAAGCCGCCGACCGAGTTCGAGCTCAACCGTTACGCGCAGCTGCGCGTGTCGTCCTATCGCGAGCGCAGCAGCGCCTCGCTGGACGGTGGCCTGGTCGAGCGCCGGGTGGAAATCGGGGTGATCAACCAGAACACCCAGGCCGAGCGCACCGTGGTCGTGGTCGAGCGCTGGCGCTGGGACCCGGAGGCCAAGCGCTGGTGGCAGACCGCCGGCCTGCCGGACCTGTGGAAGGGGCAGTGACGGGCCGCGTCCGGCTTGTGCGACAATCGGCGCCCGCTTAATCGACCCGTGACCTGAGTGAATTACGAAGAGTTGCTGGCCTTTGCAGGCCGAAACCCGATGCTGTCCGCGGCCCTGGTCGGCCTGACCGTGGCCATCATCGTCACCGAGATCCGCCGCCTGTTCCGGGGCTTCAAGGGCATCAAGCCCGCCGAACTGACCCAGCTGATCAACGCGGGCGGCACGGTGGTGGTCGACCTGTCGGCCAGCGGTGACTTCGAGAAGGGCCACATTGCCGGCAGCCGCAATGCCCAGGCCAGTGCCTTCGGCCCGGAAAACAAGCTGGTGGCCAATACCAAGCAGTCGCCGGTGGTGCTGGTGTGCCGCAGCGGCAACGCCTCGGAAACCGCCGCCAAGGCGCTGAAGAAGGCCGGCTTCGAAAAGGTCTACGTGCTCGACGGCGGCATTCCTGCCTGGCAGCAGGCCGAACTGCCGCTGGTCAAGGGCCGCAACTGATTGTCGCAGGTGGCGGATCCGGCCTTGTATGGGCCGGGTCCCGCCCCCATCGCAGTAATTCGACCATCGTTTTCATTGCATTCACCTGGAGTTACTGGAAATGTCCGAAGAGATCACCAACGGCGCCGCTGCGCCGGTCGATGCCGCTACCGGCCCCGCTTTCACCGTCGAGAAGATCTACGTCAAGGACGTCTCCTTCGAGTCGCCGAACGCGCCGACCATCTTCAATGACCAGGTGCAGCCGGAGCTGCAGCTGAACCTGAACCAGCAGGTGCAGCGCCTGGGTGAGAACGCCTTCGAAGTCGTGCTGGCCGTGACCCTGACCTGCCAGGCCGGTGAGCGCACCGCCTACGTGGCCGAAGTGAAGCAGGCCGGCGTGTTCGGCCTGGTCGGCCTGGACCCGCAGTCGATCGACGTGCTGCTCGGCACCCAGTGCCCGAACATCCTGTTCCCCTACGTGCGCCAGCTGATCAGCGATCTGATCCAGGCCGGCGGCTTCCCGCCGTTCTTCCTGCAGCCGATCAACTTCGAAGGCCTGTACGCAGAAACCCTGCGCCAGCGCCAGGAGCAGGGCGACGCACCGTCGCTGGCTGACTCCGAGCCGGCCGGCAACGCCTGATTCCTGCCGCGACGTCACGGATGAGCACTCCCGCTGACAAGATCGCCGTGCTCGGCGCCGGTTCCTGGGGAACCGCGCTGGCCAGCCTGCTCGCACGGCACGGTCACCCGACCGTGCTGTGGGGGCGCGATGCTGCCGTGGTCGAGGCCATCGACCAGCGCCACGAGAACCCGCGTTACCTGCCGGGCATCCCGCTGCCGGACAGCCTGCGTGCCACCACCGACTTGGCGTCGGCGGTGCAGGGCGCGGCCTGGATCCTGGTGGTGACGCCGTCGCACGCGTTTGGCGAGACCGTGCGTGCGCTGGCGCCGCTGCGACCGCCCGGTGCCGGCGTGGCCTGGGCCACCAAGGGCTTCGAACCCGGTTCGGGCCGTTTCCTGCATGAAGTGGCGCGCGAAGTGCTGGGTGAGGATGTGCCGCTGGCCGTCGTCACCGGGCCGTCGTTCGCCAAGGAAGTCACCCAGGGCCTGCCGACCGCGATCACCGTGCACGGCGACGTACCCGAGTTCGCGCAGACGGTGGCCGAGGCGATGCATGGCCCGGCGTTCCGCGCCTACACCGGCGACGACATGGTCGGTGCCGAGCTGGGCGGCGCGATGAAGAACGTGCTGGCCGTGGCCACCGGCGTGGCCGATGGCATGCAGCTGGGCCTCAACGCCCGTGCCGGCCTGATCACCCGTGGTCTGAACGAAATGCTGCGCCTGGCCGCTGCGATCGGCGCCAAGCCGGAAACGCTGATGGGCCTGGCCGGCCTGGGCGATCTGGTGCTGACCTGCACCGGCGACCTGTCGCGCAACCGCCGCCTGGGCCTGGCCCTGGGCCGCGGCCAGACGCTGCAGGATGCCGTGCGCGAGATCGGCCAGGTGGTCGAGTCGGTGCAGACTGCCGACGAAGTGATGCGACAGGCGCGCCGTCATGGCATCGACCTGCCGATCTCCGACGGTGTGCGTGCCGTGCTGCATGGCGAGCAGACCCCGGAAGAAGGCCTGCGCGCACTGCTGGCGCGGGAACAGAAACCGGAGTATCCGGACACGCTGTTCAAGTGAATCGAAAAACCCCGGCCAGGTGCCGGGGTTTTTTGTGCGCGCCCCATCCACGAATGGCGTGGATCTACGACGGACCCCGCTTCTGGTAGCGGCCAACCTTGGTTGGCGCCCGGTAGCGCCGGGCCATGCCCGGCGGCATTCATCACCGCGCGCGCGGCCGTGCGTTGCTGTTGTCCATGTCCGATAAAATCAACCACGGCCCATCCCCCTCGCGCTTCAGCATGAGCGTGAACTTGCCGGTATCCCTCACGTTGCTGCCGTAGCTGTACGCACCAATGATGTAGCCGTGCTGCCCTCCATCGAATACGGCAACGCACGCAGCCGCAACGGACTGCCATCCCGGCCGGCATACGCGGCCTCGATCGCGCTGCGGCCGCGCATCGGCAGCTGGTTGCTCTGCAGCACAAAGCCATCTTCGGCGAACAGCGCATTAGAATCACGCGGCCGTCGATTCGGCGGACGCAGCGCAGATCAGACAAGGACACGCGATGAAGATGCGAATCACAGGGATGGCGATGATGGCCGCGCTGCTGGCAGCCTGCGGACAGGCACCGGAAAAGACTGGCGAGACTGCACCTGCTGTGGCGCCAGCGCCGACCGCCGAAGCGCCGGCCGCCGCGGCGACGGTGGTCGAGGAGGAACCGTCCGCCGAAGACGGCGTGGCCCCCGCGGTGTGGGACAGCGAGGGCGAACCGGAAGACCCGGGCGCCGGCGGCGAACTGACCTGCGCGGACAATCCGCTGGCGACCCACTTCTTCACCCTGGTCGGCGGCAGTACCGTGGACGACTGCGGCCGCAAGGACCCGAAGGTGCTGGCCGCGTTCGATGCGCTGATGAAGGACACGCAGGACGCCGAATCCACTGACAAGGATATGCCGTCGCTGCGCCAACGCCTGTTGAGCGGACCCAGCGGCCCTGGCGAGCTGCTGGTGCTGCAGGGCGAGCCGTGGTGGTTCTACACCGCCTGCCAGGCCCACGACTGCCCCGGCACCGCGTTGGCGATGCTGTACTCACCCACGCAGGCGAAGATGGTCGGCCGTCTTACCGCGCGCTGCCGTGTGTGGTGGCTGGGCGAGCCGACGGCGGAACAGCGTGAGCAGATCGAACAGCGCCAGCCACTGCAGGATGCCGCGTTGAAGGAAGACAGCGCGCTCTGCGAGTGATGTGGCGCCGGCGTCACCCGTCCGGCTGCATGCGCGCGCTGGCCTGTGCGTTCATCGTCAGGCACGCCATGATCAGCCCTTCCATCACCCGGTCGCCCACGTACTCGGCCTCCGTGCCGTTCTGGCGCACGCGCTCGGCCGCCAGCAGCAGCTCCAACGTCACGCGTTGGCCGGCCAGTGCACAGTCCGCATCGCCCAGCGCCATGCAACGGCCCGGCATCTGGTGACGCTCCGGCCAAGGTTGGCCATCGGCGGCCGCGCCTTTGCCGATGCGGTGAAGCGTGGCGATGAAGGCGTTCGGGTCGGTCGCAGCCGCGTGCTCTGAGGGCTCACCGCCAGTGGCGGACGAGCGATGCGGATGCAGGCGGGGGAAGTCCGGTGAGGTCATGGCAGTGCTCCGTGCAGGACAGACGGTAGCCGCCACGCGAAGGTGGCGGGCGGAGACGTGGCTCGAAAACCGGGAGATCACGAACAAGACCGGCAGGCGCAAGGCCTCCACGCTCCGCCCGCCATAGCCGGCAGACGGAATGCCAGCCGGCGCCACGCGGGGTGACGCCGGCTGGCAAGCGCAAACAACGTTCGTGATCTAACGGGTTTTCGAGGCCCGGCCACCGATTTTCCGGTGGCCCGCCATCTGTACCGCTGTCGCTGCGCAACGCCAATCAGACGAGTTGCAAACAGCGTTTGATCGAAGACGCTTTCAGCATTCTTGCATCCTGCTAAGCCGTCGCTGACGCAGGTGCCGCAACGTCCGTAGCAGCATGGGGAATATGCGACATGGTTCGAACTTGATGACAGGGATATGGGTACCCCACCAAGCCGATGACGACAGTGCGGAGCGAAGAACGTAGATCGAACTCGCCCCACTCTGGTTGTCAGCGCTCTTCGGGTCCTTCGTACCAAGCCTGAGTACGGTTCACGATCCGCACCACGGACAGCATGACCGGCACCTCGATCAGCACACCCACCACCGTCGCCAGCGCAGCACCCGAATGCACGCCGAACAGTCCCACCGCAGTCGCCACCGCCAGTTCGAAGAAGTTGCTGGCGCCAATCAGCGCTGACGGGCCGGCCACGCAATGCGCCACGCCCAGACGGCGGTTCAGAAGGTAGGCCAGGCCCGAAGTGAAATAGACCTGGATCAGGATCGGCACCGCAATCAGCGCGATCACCAGCGGTTGCTTCACGATCTGCTGGCCCTGGAACCCGAACAGCAGCACCAGCGTCAGCAGCAGGGCGGACAGTGACAGCGGGCCCAGCCGTCGAAGCGCACGCTGCAGCCTCGCCTCGCCGCCACGCGAAAGGATCCAGCGCCGCAGCAACGCGGCCACCAGCACGGGCACCACGATGTAGAGGCCAACCGACAACAGAAGGGTGTCCCACGGCACGCTGATCGCCGACAGGCCCAGCAGCAGTGCAACCACCGGCGCGTAGGCAACCACCATGATCGCGTCGTTCAAGGCCACCTGGCTCAGGGTGAAGTTGGCATCACCGCGGCACAGGTTGCTCCACACGAACACCATGGCGGTGCAGGGCGCGGCCGCCAGCAGGATCAAACCGGCGATGTAGCTGTCGATCTGTGCTGCGGGCAGCCAGTCCGCGAAGGCATGGCGCAGGAACAGCCAGCCCAGCAGCGCCATCGAGAACGGCTTCACGGCCCAGTTGATGAACAGCGTCACGCCGATGCCCTTCCAGTGCTGCTGCAACTGGCGCATCGCAGTGAAGTCAACCTTCAGCAGCATCGGGATGATCATCAGCCAGATCAGCACCGCAACCGGCAGGTTGACTTTGGCCACTTCGGCGGAGGCCAGCACCGCGAAGGCATCGGGCAGGACGTGGCCCAGCAGCGTGCCCATCGCAATGCACAGCACAACCCACAGCGTCAGGTGTCGCTCGAACAGGCTCATGGCAGTGGCACCGTCACTGCGCGCCGTCGGTCGGCAGCAGCTGGCCGATCCGGTCCAGCGCGTGCTGCAGCGCTTCGCGTTCAGACCACACCGATTCGGGCAGTGCGAGCAGCGCACGCAGGCGCGTTTTCACGATGGCATGGGCCAGTGCGAAGGCTGCGGCCTTGTCGGCATCGCTGCCTGCCACGGCGGCCGGATCAGGCAGGCCCCAGTGGCTGCGGATGAAGTCACCGAACACCACAGGGCAGGCTTCGGCAGCGGCCGCGTCACACACGGTGATGACCAGGTCCATCGGGGCTGCATCCACGAATTCGTCCCATGATTTGCTGCGCAGCCCGTCAATGGGCATTCCTTCGGCCTGCAACTGGGCCAGCGCGAATGGATTGACCTGGCCGGCAGGGTGGCTGCCGGCGCTGAACGCGGTGAAGCGATCACCACCCCAGGCGCGCAGGGTGGCTTCGGCGAGCACGCTGCGGGCGCTGTTGCCGGTGCAGAGGAACAGGACATTGCGGGTCATGTGGCTTCCGTGGTCAGGGAGTGGCTTGGACATGCACAGCGCGCTGGCCGGGCAGAGACTAGTGAACTCGGCAGAGCTGCGGATCGCCTCCACTATCTGCGCGCGATCGCATCCGGCATAGCCGTGCCGCGCGAACCACGGGCCTGCCGACGTTGTCAGCAGCACCAGTTCCCTGACCTGCATGCGGCGGGCCATGTCCTCGGCCGCTGACAGCAACGCGCGCCCAAGGCCGGTATTGCGTCGGTCATCGGACACCACCAGGGAGCGAAGCAGGGCCGACGCGCCGAAGATCTGCAATCCAACGGCACCCACGGGAATGCCGTCGAGGTCTGCGACGAGAAACGCCACCTCGCTGCTTTCCAGATCGGCCACGGGCAACTGCGCCTGCTGCAGAAGGTCACGGATGGAGCACAGGTCGTCGCGCGTGCCTGCACGAATCACCGGATCGGGTTTCATCTCAGCACCTGCATGCCGGTTCGGTGACCGCGCACCGCTCATCCGGGGAGCCCGCGCAGCAGTTGTGCGTCAGGTACTGGATCAAGCCGTTCATCGCATCGAAGTTGGCGCGGTAGCAGACGTGGCGGCCTTGGCTTTCGCTCTCCACCAGCCCGGCCTGCACCAGCTCTTTCAGGTGGAAGCTGAGCGTGGCGGGAGGCACCTGCAGGGCCGTGGCGATGTCGCCCGCCATACGCCCTGCCGGGCCCGCCTCCACCAGCAGGCGGAAGGCAGCCAGGCGGGTGGCATGGCCGAGGGCGGTCAGGGCAGCGATTGCATTCGACGTGTCCATATTTCTAGAATAATCGAATGAATAAGCCAATCACAAGCCTGGACCTGCCCAACCTGGCGGAATCGTCATTGCCCCAGCCCAATCATCATCAGCTCGCCGCGGCAGATCTGGGGCCGCCACGCATTCTCCTGCTCTACGGCTCGCTGCGGCCCCAGTCGTTCAGCCGCAAGCTGGCGCTGGAAGCCGAGCGGCTGCTGCGCCACCTGGGGTGCGAAACCCGGGTGTTCGATCCGCATGCGCTGCCGATGCTGGACAGCGTGGACAGGAATCACCCCGAAGTGCAGCGACTGCGCGAATGGTCACAGTGGTCGGAAGGGCAGGTCTGGGTCAGCCCCGAGCGGCATGGCACGGTCACCGGCGTGTTCAAGAACCAGATCGACTGGTTGCCGCTGGAAGATGGCAGCGTGCGGCCGACGCAGGGCAGGACGCTGGCGGTGATGCAGGTGAGCGGCGGCTCGCAGTCGTTCAACACCGTCAACACGTTGCGCGTGCTCGGCCGCTGGATGCGCATGCTGACCATCCCCAACCAGTCGTCGGTGGCCAAGGCCTGGCAGGAATTCGATGACGACGGCCGGATGAAACCCTCGCCGTACTACGACCGGGTGGTGGACGTGATGGAGGAACTGGTGAAGTTCACGCTGCTGACGCGGGGCCGGTCGGACTACCTGGTGGACCGCTACAGCGAGCGGAAGGGCGACGCGCACGCCGCGGCATTGGCGCGGGCTGCAGGGGCTACGGCTTCCTGATCCTCATGGGTGCCGATGTGAGGCACGCTCACCCGAGCAGCCTCTTCACCCTTGAAGCTGCAAGGCGGATGATCACCACATAGGCAAGCAACATGCCGGTACCGATGCCCATTACTTCGATTTCCCAGTTGCGGCGGTAGGGAGAAGGGCCCATGAAGGCCCACGCCAGAAGCACCGCCGCAATCAGCAAGGCGCTGCGGTTGGCCTTCGAAATGAGTTCATCTTCTGTCGCGCACCCCATGTTCGGATCCCAGGAACCGAGCAGCCATCCAAGGCCACGCAGGTACTCACGTCCCACGAAGAACAGGAAGACGAATACGCCACCCATCTTGCTCAGCAAAAACTGGAAGAGTGGGTCCACCGGCGGCCTCATGGACGAGGCAGACATTGCCTCGCAGGATCGTCGCAGGATGCCAGCGCGCCGCGCCTCGGGGGGCACCAGGTCTCATAGGCAGGCGGCTTTCCACGAGCAGACCGTGCATCGCGGCCGCCCCGGCGGCCGGGCAAGGCCCAGGCATGTGCCCACAACGCCCAGGGCGGACGCACAAACGCACTACTCGCCAGCGTGCTGTGCGGTCTTCTTTTCGTCGCCATCTGCGGCGGCACGGCTCTGCGCGAATTCCGGGAACGTCTTCGCGATCGAATCCTTGTCCGGCAGGATGTAGAACACGCCGCCCTTCTCGAACGTGGAGTGCACGATCTGCTCGTAAAACGCGGGTGAGACGTTGATGCAGCCGTGGGTGACGCGGTTGTCGTCTGGCGTGGGCGATGCCAGTCGTTCGGCACGCATTTCCTTCGGGCTGCCCGGCGGCAGTGGATGCATCGACACGGCGGAATCGTAGTCCACCCACAGCACACGCCCGGCATCGTCGGAGGGGCCATAGGCACCAATGAAGCGGCCCGCCGGCGTGGTGCGGTCGTGGCCGGGAATCGCGCTCAGGGCGAGCTTGGCGACGCCGGGTGCAGAATGATCGCCGATGGCCGAACCGAACAGCGCCGGCGCGGCGCCGCGCAGCTTGCCGTCGCCGCCGAAGACCAGGACCTGCGCGGCCGCCTTGTCCATGATCGCGAACGGATAGCCCTGGTTGTCCTTGCTGGCGACCACCCAGCCGGCCAGCGCGATCACTGTTTCGGAGACGCTCTGGTCGGGCGGAAGTTCATCAACGGCGGCCGCCGGTGGTGCGGGTGCGTCCTTGTCCCTGGCGTTGGCTACGCCGCTGCATGCAACGGCCAGTGCCATGGCCAGAGCGACATGGAGGGCGCGGCGCGCAGGGGAGGAGGAGGTACGAATGGGAAGGCTCCTGGCAATGCAATCCTGGTGGAAGGAGGCCAGTGGCCGGCGAGGGCCACTGGTTCCCGATACAGAGGTGGATCAATTCAAACGGTGAGGGAGCGATCAGCCGCGCGGCTTGCGCCCGACGGGTGCCCTTTCAAGCTGCTGCACGCGGCCTTCGATCTGATCCAGGCGCTGATTGGCCTGCTGTGCCGACTGGTTGGCGGACTCGGCACTCTGTGCAGCGCCCTGCACCTTTACATCGAGCTGATCGAGGCGCGAGTTGATGGTTGCGAACTCGTCCTTGTAGGTGGCACAAGCGCCAAGGCTTACGGTGGCGATGAGCGCCACAGCAAGTGCGCGGGCCGTCTTCATGTGTTGCGGGTTCAGGTTCATTGCACTCCCTCCTTCGTCTGGGGAAGCTGGAATATAGCGGCGTTTGTTCCCCACGCTGACAAGCGCTTTCAGCTGAAGTTGGAAGACGTGGAAGGGTTGTGAAATATGTTCATCAGCAAAGCTTAACGAGTGAGATCAGGCGAGCTGATGTGCACAGAGGCGATTGCCTTGCAGTTGCTTGAATCGCCCAATTCATCAGCCTGAAGACGGCCTCATTCCTGCCCGTTTTCCACTGGCCCACACGCCGGGCGCCATTCACTTGCGGCAAACAGTGCCGGCGCACTTTCCGGACGCACCGCCAGCAGCGTGGCGACGGCACCGGCTTTGTCATCGGCGCGGGCAACGTAGTCAGCGGCAATGCGGTAGCCGATCCAGTAGCCAAGATCGCCGCGGCGCGTTTCGTCGCCGGCGCCGTTGTAGAGCCATTGCGACAGCTCAGTACCAGCGCTGTCCCGGGCGAACTGGCGTTCCAGGGCGCATTCGCGGCCCTGCGTCCAACGACGCAGATGCGCGTTGGCCGGTTGCCCCGAGATCAGTTCGCCCACGTACTCGGCGCCGCCTTCAAGCAACGTCTGATAGAGCAGGGTGGGCTGCGCGACATCAACGCTCGCACCGGGCTGCTGCACGTGCACGTACTCATGGGCGATCAGGTGCACGAAACGGTCGCCCACATCGGGCTGCATCCAGTCGGCGTTGCACAGTGCCTCCAGTCCGATCACCACGCCGTCGGGCGTGGTGACACCCCCGCTGTTTCCCCGACCCACCAGCACGGTGACCGGCGGAAAACGTGCGGAGGGAAGCAGAGTGCCCAACCGATCGAGTGCCTTGGCAACCCCCTCGCGGATCTCCGGCAGCGCCGTCGCACAGGTACGTGCTTTGGCAAACAGCGCAGGTCTGCGCTGGATCGCATCTGCAAGACGATCCATCGAGCCGATACGGCTGTCAGTGAAGCTGCGTAGTGCATCCGTACCCGCATGCAGATAGCCGCGCTGCAGATCGTCGGCATTCGGCTTCCCTCCGCTTGCATCCAGCACGCTGAAGAAGCGCGTGACATCGTCGGTCTGAATCACGATGCGCCCGGAAGGGCGGGTACGCTCGGCTGCGTTGGCTACCTGCAGCATCATCGGCAGGGCGAAGAGCAGCAAAGCCCGCACTGTGCGCCGGGCATGAAGTGGAAACAGCAGTGACGCGACTGATGCGTGCGGCATGAGGAGTTCCCTGAACGCCAGCCTTATTTATACACCAGTCAGTTCAATATTCAGGGTCGATTGGCCCCCCTAACGGATAATTCACACCTGTCGACCGCCTCCTCTCTCTCCCCCTCCCGGGAGGCGGCCGACGAAACCAAAATAATTAAAGGTGTGTCCCGATGAACAAGAATTCGCTGCTCGCCCTGGGTCTTCTGGCTGCCCTGCCGTTCGCTGCATCGGCAACCGACGGCCTGTCGTACAACTACGTTGAAGGCGGCTACGTGAACACCGATGCCAAGGGCGGCGACGCCGATGGCTGGAAGGTGAAGGGTTCGGTGGCGGTGCACCCGAACTTCCACATCTTCGGCGACTACAGCGCGCAGGAGACCGACACGTTCAAGAATGACGTCGACCAGTGGCGCATCGGTGCCGGCTACAACTACGGCATCGCACCGAACACCGACCTGGTGGCCCGTGTCGCGTACCAGAAGTTCGACATGAAGCACGGCCTGGACTTCAACGGCTACTCGACCGAAGTCGGCGTGCGTACCGCGTTCAACCCGTACGTGGAAGGCTACGTGATGGCCGGCTACGAGGACTACGCCAAGAAGCACGGTATCAACCCGGACGGCGAGTTCTACGGCCGCGTCGGCGCCACCGCCAAGTTCAACCAGAACTGGGGCCTGAGTGGCGAAGTGAAGCTGGCCAAGGCCGGCGACCGCGAGTGGTTCGTGGGCCCGCGCTTCACCTGGTAACAAACGCCTGTCGTTAGAGCGTGTTGTGCTGGCGTGTGACTCTCTCTCTCTCCCACACGCCAACCGAAGCCCGGCCTCGCGCCGGGCTTCTTCTTTTGTGTGCGTCCGGAGAGTGCAGGGCCGCAGCAGTTCCATGTAGCGCGGGAATGCACGGTGCTGCTCGCAGGACGGAACGAGAACCGCTCCGTCCCGGGCCAGGCGGTTCCGCTATGATCCCGGCACGTCGCCATTGACGATGCACCCGCCTCAAGCCAGCAGGAACTGCCGTGAATTCCCAGCCCGCACCGATCACCGCCCTCAACCATACGCTCGACAACGAGCCGCAGCAGATCACCGCGCCGCTCACCCATTCGGCGGCGTTCCTGGTGCTGAAGGTGAAGGACGACGAGGCGTCGATCGCCAAGGCGCGGGAGGTGCTGGCGAGCACCGATGATCTGATCAAGAACACCGCCATCCGCGAGATCGAGCGCACTTTCACCTGCAACGTGGCCATCGGCCATCGCGTGTGGCAGCCGCTGGTGGGCTCCACGCCGCCACGCGAGCTGAAGCCGTTCCGCGAGATCAAGGGCGCGACCCACACCGCTGTGGCCACGCCCGGTGACCTGCTGTACCACATCCGCGCACGTACCATGGACCTGATCGTGGCGTTCGAGCGCAACCTGCTGATGGCCTTCGGTGATGCGGTGGAAGCGGTCGATGACGTGGCCGGCTTCCGCTACTTCGATGGCCGCGATCTGCTCGACTTCGTCGACGGCACCGCCAACCCGGAAGGACTGTCGCTGCCGGAAGCCACCATTGTTGGCGATGAAGACCCGGAGCATGCCGGCGGCAGCTACGTGGTGGTGCAGAAGTACCTGCACAACCTCGATGCCTGGCGCGCGCAGAAGACCGAGGCGCAGGAGGCGATCATCGGCCGCACCAAGCACGACAACATCGAGCTGGATGATGCGCCGGCCGATGCGCAGAAATCGCACAAGACGCTGTGCACCATCGAAGACGCCGACGGCGAGCACGAAATCCTGCGCGACAACATGCCGTTCGCCAACCCGGGTCGCGGCGAGTACGGCACCTACTTCATCGGCTACACGCGCCGCCTGTGGGTGATCGAGAAGATGCTCGAGCGCATGTTCATCGGCAATCCTGCGCCGCTGCACGACCGCATCCTCGACTTCTCCACCGCCACCACCGGCGTGACCTTCTTCGCGCCCTCGCGCAAGGTGCTGGCCGACCTGGGCGAGTGATCGCGCCGGGCCATCACGGCCCGCCATCTGCCTGTCATCTATGGCGCCGACCATGGCGCGCTGGAGGGGAGCGCAGGAGGCAGGCGATGGTCATGTCAGCAAACAGGACCGGCATCCGCCGCTGGTGGCGGCCACTGGCCGCGTTGTTCGCCGCGCTGGCGCTGGGCAGTTCGGCGGCGTCCGCACACGAAGCCCCTGCGCACTGGATGGCCTACGCCGCCGCCGTGGGTGGCCAGCTGCAGCAGCGCCTGCAGCAGGAACAGGACCCGCAGGCGCAGCGCGTGGTGGAGTGGTTGCGTGCACACCCGGATACACCCACGCCGCTGCCTGTGAGCCTGTGGATTGCGGCGGACGGCCGCATCTCGAAGCTGGAGTTCGACAGCCTGGGTGACGCCCAGGTCGATGCCGACCTGCGCGCGACGTTGCAGGCAGCGCCGTTGCAGGCCGCACCGCCGGCCGACATGCGCCAACCGCTGCGATTGGGTCTGGTGCTTGACCGGTAGATCCACGCCATGCGTGGATGGGCCTACCGGTGACCCTTCAGCCACGCATGGCGTGGCTCTACTGTGGATGGCCAGCGCACAGCCCGGCCATCCGCATCAACGAACCGGCGCCACCTGCGGTTCGCGCGCGGCCGCGCTCCATGCGCGCAGGCCGAACACGGCCAGGCCGAGGAAGAACACGTACAGCGCGGCAGTTACGTGCAGCGACTTGAACAGGTACGCACCCACATAGACCACGTCCACGGCGATCCATACCCACCAGCAGGCGACGTGGCGGCGCGCCTGCCACCACTGGCCGACCAGGCTCAGTGCGGTCAGCATCGCGTCCAGCCACGGCAGCGCGGCATCGGTGAAGGTGTGCATGGCCGCACCCAGTGCCACGCCACCGCACAGGCCGAAGGCCAGGTCGCGCAGCAGCTTGCCTCGCGCCAGTGGCACGATGCGGATGCTGCCCTCATCGGCGGCGTGCTGGCGCCAGTTGAGCCAGCCGTAGACCAGGAAGCCACCGAAGGCGACCTGCAGCAGGGTGTCCGAGTACAGCTTGGCCTCGGCGAACACCAGGCCATACAGCGTGACCGACAGCAGGCCCACCGGCCATGCAGACAACCGGCGCCGGGCCATCAGCCAGACGCCGAGCACGCTGCACAGCGCGGCGGTCCACTCGAGCACGACGCCGTTCACAGCGCGAACGTCACCGACAGGCGCGCCTGTCGCGGTGCGCCGGGGAACAGGTAGTAGTCACCGCCGCTGCTGCCGGTGTCACGCCAGTAGAAGCGGTTGAACACGTTGTCCACCGACAGGTTCCAGGTCACGGCACGCTCGTGCAGCCGGTGCTGGAAACGCAGGCCGGCATCGAACACCGAGTAGTCCGGCGCGCGCACGGCGCCGTCGGCGCGTGCCACGTTGGCACCGGCATAGCGCCACCCGCCAGTGACATCCAGGCCCTGCACGAACGGCAGTGCATAGGCCACGTGCACGCTGGCACGCACCTTCGGCACGTTCACCAGCTGATGGCCCTCATAGGCCGGCGTGCCGGTGTCGCGCGCGCGCGCCTGCAGCACGCTGGCGCTGGCCACGATCTGCAATGCATCCGTCAGCTGGCCGTTGGCGGTCAGCTCCAGGCCGGTGTGGGTCTGCGTGCCTTCCTCGACGAAGGTGTAACCCACGTCGCTGTTGTCCGGCTTGGCGTACTGGTACGGCTGCGAGATGCGGAACACGGCTGCGCCCAGCGTCAGCGCCTCGACCGGCACGTACTTCACGCCCACTTCCAGCTGGCGCGACTGCACCGACGGCAGGAAAGTGTCGGCATTGCTGGTCCAGAACGGCGCTTCCTGGCCCAGCGAAATGCCGCGCACGTAACTGGCGTAGGCGTTGAGCTGGTCGGTGGCTTTCCACACCACCGCAGTCTGTGGCAGGAAGCGCGACAGGCGGCTGTGCCGCTGCGGGATGCCGCGCTTGTCGTAGGCGCGCTCGTCCAGGCGCACGAAGCGGCCACCGGCCAGCCACTGCCAGTCGTCACCAAAGCTCATCCGGTCCAGCGCGAAGAACGCGGTCTGGCGACTGTCCAGGCGACGTGCGGACGGGCCCGGCATCTTCGGCGACGGCGCGAACACCGGCACCGGTGCGTCGTGGATGTTGCTGGTGCCGACGTACTCGTTGACGCTCGGGCGCCTGTCCACGGTGCGGCGGAAGTAGTCGGCACCGAGGGTCAGCTGGTGGCCGATGCTGCCGGTCTCGAAGCGGCCACGCAGTTCGGCACGGGCCTGCTGGTTCTGGCGGGTGTCGTCCGGGCTGCGGTAGTCGTAGATGTCATAGTCGCCATTGGGCGCGAAGTAGTTGCCCGGCACGCTGCCATCGGCGCACTGCACGGCGTAGTAGCAGCCGTAGGCGAAGGCGACGTTGTCATCGATCACCGACCGGCTGTGGCCGACCGACACACGCGACTGCCAGGCCTCGTTGAAGTCGTAGGTGTGCAGTGCGGTGATGTTGGTGCTGGCGATATCCACCGGGCGCTGCCACGGCTGGTAGCCGAGCAGGTGCTCGCGGTCGACGCCACGCGGCAGTTCGCGCGCACCCAGCAGCTGATAGCCCGATACCGAGCGCTGCGAACTGGTCTGGTAGTTGGCATCCACTTCCAGCTTGCCGCGCTCGCCGATCAGCCAGTCGGCGGCCAGCGAGTAGAAGTTGCGGCGGCCATCGGCATGCTCGACGTAGGATTTGCTGGAATCCCATGCGGCATTCAGGCGCAGGCCGAAGCGCGGGGTGATCCAGTGGCCGACATCGACGGCGACGTAGCGCGAGCCTTCCGAATCGGTGCCGAGCGTGGCGGTGCGCACTTCGGCCGGGCGCTTGCCGATGTAGTTGATGATGCCGCCCGGCGCCATCACCCCTGCCGCCAGGCCGGCTTCACCCTTGAGGATCTCCACCGACTGCACGTTCTCCAGCGCCAGGCGCTGTTCGCCGGCGATGGACAGGCCGTTGAAGCGGTAGCCGGTGGCGGCGTCCAGGGAGAAGCCGCGGATGGCGATGTTCTGGTAGTAGCCCACCGGCGCATACGCGTCGCCCAGCGAGGCATCGTTGTTGGCCAGCTCGGACAGCGTGCGCACCTGGCGGCGCTCGAGGTAGTCGCGCTCGAGCACGTTCACCGAGGCCGGCGTGTCTTTCCACGAACCGCCACCGAAGTCGTTCACGCGCGAGGTATCGGCCTTCGGTTTGCCGGCCTGCACGCGCACCGCTGCCAGTTCGGTCGGCGAATGCTCGGCGCCGGTGGCAGCCGCATCGGGGGACGCCTCGGCCTCGCTGGCGTGCAGCGGCAGCGCGGCGCAGAGGGCGAGGGAGAGCAGGGTGGGGCGCAGGCAGCGGTTCATTCGATTCGTCTTCGGACAACAAGGGAGACGAAGCGACGGCGCGCAGGTGCACCGGCCCATGACGGGGGTGTGGCTGCGGCTCAAAGCTCCCTACGCCGGTGCAAACCGGATCAGGTTCCAAGGGACTCTCTCAGCCTGGCAGATCCAGGCACCCCCGCTTCAGGTGACCATTTCACTACAAATGGTACGGATTTGCGAGCCGGCGCCCTTCAGGCTGCCGCGTGCAGGGCCTGCAGCAATGCCTGTCCCGGCGCGCTGTGGAACCACGCCGGGTGCCCCAGCATGAAGGGCTGCCACGCCACGTCGGCATTCGCGGTCGAGCCGGTGACACCTTCGAAGTACTCCACTTCGGACAGTGCGAAGTCGAAATGGACCATCGGCAGCAGGTCGGCCAGCAGGTGCACGCGTGCTGCCGACAGCGGCAGTACCTGGCGGTAGCCGTCGAGCAACGCCAGCGCGATATCGATGCGCACCGCCTCCATGCCGCGCTCCAACTCCAGCCACGCCACGGCGTTGCGCTCGATGGCGGTGGCCAGGTCGAACAGTGCACTGGTGGGCGAGGCCAGGCCGAAATCCAGCACGGTGCTGACCTGCCCGTCGCGCCACAGCAGGTTGGAGACATGCCAGTCGTTGTGCGCCCACAGCCGTGGTTCGTCGCGCAGGCGCTCGGCCAGTCCCGTGTGCCACGGCAGCACGTCACGCCGCAACTGCGCTTCCCACGGAATGCGCGCGAGATAGCGGGCCAGGCCGGGGCGCGCGTGCAGCCCTGCCTTGATTGCCGCCACCGGATCGTCGGCGCGGATCAGATCATCGCGCGCGACCAGCAGATGGGTGCTGCGCTGGGGCGCGCGGTAGCCGTCGGCAGCACGGTGCAGCTGGGCCAGCATGCGTCCGGCTTCACGGGCCTGCGCGACGTCGGTCAGCAGCGACCACGACACCGCGTCGCGGTACAGGTCGTCGCCTACGCCGACGTCGTGCAGTTCAAACGTCCATTCGCCGCGTTCGACTGCGGTGTGACCATCGGTCGCTGCAAGCACCTGCACCACCGGCACGCCAGCAGTGGCGAGATGGGCGATGAAGCGGTGCTCTTCCTCCAGGCAGGCCGCGTTGCGCACGCTGTGGTGATGGCGCTTGATGAACACCGCGCCGCGCGTGCCATCGACGATGGCGGCAGCCGACAGCGGTCGCGGGCTGTGCCAGCGCGGTTGGCTGCCGCTGTGCAGCTGCGGATAGCACTGCCGCAACCACGCGATGTCCGCCGCGCTGATCGGTGGCCAGTCGGCAGCGACCTCGTCGTTGTTGAGGCCCTGCACGCGGTGGGAGGAAGACGTCATGCCGCAGCCCGAGAGGGGAAAGTCACATCCAAGGCTGCGCATTCAACGCCATGCGCGCGGCCAACGCAAACGGGCGGGTCATCGACCCGCCCGTCTCTGCCATCGGCAGGGTAACGCCGCCGTGCCGCTTACCAGCCGCGATGGCGACCGCGGTCGTGGTAGTAGCGGTTGTCGTAGTAACGCTCGCGCTGCCAGCGGCGGTCGTCGCCACGGTTGTAGTAGCCGCTGCGGTAGTAGCCGCGATCGTAACGGCGGTCGTAGCGATTGTCGTAATAACGACGGTCGCGGCGGTCGGAGGTGGTCAGATTGCCGATCGCGCCGCCGGCCACGGCACCACCGACGGTGGCGGCAGGATCACCGTTGGAGAGCAGGTTGCCGGCCACGCCACCGACCACGGCGCCGACCAGGGTGCGCTTGTCCTTCCTCGACATCGCGCTGGCATCGCTGACCACGGCGACACCGGCCACCAGTGCCAGAGCCATCGCCAGACCACGGAAGCTGAGTGTGGAAGTACTGAGCATGTTCGTTCTCCTGTGAGGTGCATGCCACGCTGGGCAGGGAGGGCGCGGGGCGCCCCGGCTGCCGTGATGTCCACGCTGGCGTTCCAACATTGCCGGAACATTGCCTGGTGCACCGAGCGGCTTGCGCATTCATCTAGCGGCAGGCGGCATGAAGCAAGGCTGAAAGCGGCTGCGGCCGCTCAGCTGGCGGAAAGGAAAAGGGCCGCGGAGGTGGCCCCTCCCTTCTCTGCCAAGGCGTTGGCATGTCCGACGCCCATCGCCTTCTGGGCCTGCCGCGCCTGCTCCTGCGGGGTCTCCTGCTGCGGCCGCAGCACGTCAGGCGCGCTCTGCACCGCACCGCGGCGAAGCGCCAGGCTCTGCCCGCTGGCGGCCCGCGTCTCCACGGTGACGCGGCTGGCGGCCGGACATGCGCCGGTCGATTCCTTCGACCTCGCATTGTTGCTGGGGCGATTATGTGAATCGCGTCTCAGATCTTGCCGTCACGCAGATAGTCGAACAATTCGGCATCGCCCTTCAGCCCCAGCTTGAGCATCGCATCGCCCTTCTGCCGGCTGATGGTGCTGACGCTCTTGTGCAGCAGCAGCGAAATCTCCTTTACCGTCATGCCGGTGCCGAGCAAGCGCAGCACCTCCACCTCGCGCGGGGACAGCGGCTTGCCGTCGCCCTCGCGCATGCGCCAGCTGCCGGCCGCTTCCACCCGCTCGCGCAGGCTGCGGCTGATGTAGGGCTGGCCGCGGTAGACCGACTGGATGGCCTGTGGCAGTTCGTCCATCGACGAACTCTTGTCGACCAGGCCGAGCACGCCGCTGTCGAGCACCATGCGCAGGATCGCCAGGTTGCTGGAGACGCTGAGCATCAGCACCGGCAGGTCGGGATGGCGGCGGCGGATCATGCCGATCATGGCGAAGCCGTCGGCCTGCGGGCTGCCCGGCATGGAGTAGTCGGTGACCAGCAGGTCACAGGGCTGGCTGGCGAGCAGGGTCATCAGCGCCTGCGCGCTGTCGGCCTCGCCGACCACGCGGCCGACGCCGCTCGACTCGATGACGGCGCGGGTACCGATACGGACCACGGGGTGATCGTCTGCGATGATGATGCGCAAGCTCATGCTCTAGTATGGCCATCGGGCACGCCGGACCGCGACCATCGCGGTCCCTGGCAGGATTCTAGGAGATCGACGCAGATGCGTAGGTGGGCTGTTCGCGGGCTGCTCCTGCTGCTGGCGGTGCTGGCGCTGCCCGTGGCCCAGGCACAGCCGGCCCCTGGCCTGCTGCCGCTCAGCCCGTTGCAGCGCGAATACCTGGTGGCGCATCCGACCATCGTTGTCGGGCAGTATGACAGCGGCTGGCCGCCCTTCGAGTCCCTCCGTGATGGCGAGCAGGTCGGGCTGGGACCGGACTACCTGTCGCATCTTGCTCGCCAGCTCGGTGTGAAGGTCGAGGCGCGCCGCTATCCGGACTGGACATCCGTGCTGGATGCGGCATGTCGTGGCGAGATCGACGTGGTGATGAATGTCGGACTCAGTGCCGACCGCACCCGCTGCATGGTCTATACCGCCGCCTACAGTGAGGCGCCGCTCGCACTGGTGGGCCGGCCCGATGACCTGCGTGCCTCCGACATGCCGGACCTGGATGGGCTGAGGGTGGTGATCGAACAGGACTTCCTGACCGGTCCGCAGGTGCGCGCCCGATTCCCGCGTGCCCGCCAGCTTGTCGCAAATGACACGTTGAGCGCATTGCAGATGGTCAGAGACGACAAAGCGGACGTCTACATCGGCAATGCCTTCGTCGCCACCGAGCTGATTGCCAGCCGGCGCCTGCAGGGCGTGGCGCTGTTGCGGCCGAGCGACCTGCCCCCTGAACGGTTGCACTTCGGCATTCCCAACAGCAAGCAACCCCTGGCCGAAGCCCTGGACCTGGCGCTGGCCGCGACCAGCCAGGCCCAGCGCGATGCCCTCGCACAACGCTGGTTGTCACCGCCGCACTGGTCGGCATCGGCGCAGCTGGCGCTGAGCCAGGCCGAGAAGCGTGTGCTGGAGCAGCCGCTGATGATCGGTTTCGCGCCGAATGCCGCGCCCCTGTCGTTCACCGGCGAGGATGGCCGGCCCAGTGGCCTGGCCAGCGAGTACCTGCAGCGCCTGATGCAGGCCGGCGCCAACCTGAAGGTCGAGAACAGCCACGACTGGTACGAGGTGCGTGAGAAGGCCCGCCGCGGTGAACTGCAGGCGGTGATGGGCATACCCGTTGATTCGCGCTACCTGGGCCCGGACTGGGTGTTCAGCCAGCCCTTCATCAGCGTGCCGAACGTGATTGTGGTCAGGAGCGATGGCGAGTCGCTGCTGGGCCTGGCCGACCTGCAGGGCAAGCGCGTGCTGCTGTCCGACCCGGAGCGCGTGCGTGGCTATGTGCAGCAACAGGCGCCGCAGGCCCGGATCATTGCTGCGCGGAGTGCCGAGCAGGCGCTGCAGCGCCTGCTTGAGGGTGAAGCCGATGCCTATGTCGGCAACCTTGCCGTGGTCGATCACCTGCTGCGCAGCCGTTTCCCGGGGCGGATGCAGGTCGCGGCTCCGGCCGGTTTCAACGACCAGCTGGCGCTGGCAGTGGATCGCCGCCATGCGGCCCTGGCCACGACCTTCGATCGCCTGCTGCTGCAGATGACCCCACGCAAGCGCGAGGCGCTGCGCAGCGCCTGGCTGGCGGTGGAGTACCGCAATGGGGTCGACTGGAGCAATCTGCTGCGGTGGGGCGTGCCCGTGCTGATGGTGCTGCTGACCGCACTGCTGGTGCATGGCGTGGGCCATTGGCGGCTGCGCCGTGAGGTGGCAGGACGCCGCCAGCTGGAGCAGCGCCTGGCCGAGGTGACCGACAACCTGCCGGCGGTGGTCTACCAGGCCCGTCGCGATGCCGATGGCACGCTGAGCTTCCCGTTCATCGCCGGCGACCTGCCTGCGTTGTTCGGCATCACCCGGCAGCAGGCCGAACAGGATGCGAGGGTGTTGCTGGAACGCGTCGAGCAGGAGGACCGCGCGCGCATCCTGCATTCCATCGAGCAGGCCGCGCACCAGTTCGCGCCGTTGATCCTGGAGTTCCGCCTGCGCAGCGACGGGGAAGGCGTGCGCTGGGTGCGCAGCCAGGCCCATCCCTACGCCGCCGAAGAAGGCGCGGTGATCTGGAGCGGGTACTGGGTGGATGTAAGCGAAGCCCGGATGCAGGCCGATGCACTGGCGGCGGCGAAGGCGGACGCCGAGCAGGCCGCTGAGGCCAAATCGCGTTTCCTGGCCACGATGAGCCACGAGATCCGTACGCCGATGAGCGGCGTGCTGGGCATGCTGGAGGTGCTGGCGCACTCACCGCTGGACAGCGAGCAGCAGCGCATCCTCGGCGTGATCGAGGATTCGGCGCAGATGCTGCGGCAGATCCTCGACGACATCCTCGATTACTCGCGGCTGGAAGCGGGTGCACTGCGCCTGGAGCCGGTGCCGCAACCGCTGCGGCCCCTGCTGGAAAGCGTGTGCCGGTTGATGTCGGCGCAGGCCAGTGCACGCGGGCTGGAACTGCACGTGCAGATCGACCCTCAGCTGGCGGCAGCGCACGAAGTGGATGGCGTGCGCCTGCGCCAGATCGTGTTCAACCTGCTCAGCAATGCCATCAAGTTCACTGCACGCGGCGAAGTGCGGCTGCAGCTGGAGGTACTGGGCCCGACCGCCGAAGACGGCAGCCAGCCGCTGTGCCTGAGCGTCACCGACACCGGCACCGGGATCGCACCGGAACAGCTGCAGCACCTGTTTGCGCCGTTCACCCAGGCCGGTGCCTACATCCAGCGCGACCATGGTGGTACCGGCCTCGGCCTGAGCATCTGCCAGCGTCTGGTGCAGATGATGGGCGGCGAGCTGGAGTTGCACAGCACGCTGGGCGAGGGCACCCGCGCCGAGGTGCGGCTGGCGCTGGTGGAGGCAGGCAGGGGTGACGTTGAAGCGCTGGTTGCGGAGCAGGAGCAGGCGGCGCTGCTGCCGCCGGCGCTGCGCGAGGCACGCGTGCTGGTGATCGAGGATCACCCGACCAACCAGGCGATGATGGCGTGGCGGCTGCAGCAGCTGGGCGTACCCCATGTGCTGCTGGGCGATGGCCAGCAGGCACTGGACCGCTTGTCATCGGAGGCCTTCGATCTGGTCATTACCGACTGCCGCATGCCGGTACTCGACGGCTTCGGTTTCACCCGCCTGCTGCGCGAGCGCGAGGGCCGTACCGGCCAGCCGCGGCTGACGGTGCTGGCGCTGACCGCCAGCGTGCTGGACGACGATGCGCGCCGCTGCCGCGAGGCCGGCATGGACGAGGTGCTGGCCAAGCCGCTGTCGCTGGCCACGCTGCGCACCGCGCTGCTGCGCTGGCTGCCGCAGGCACAGGGCCAGTCGTTCGATGCGCCCGTGCAGGAGACTGTCGCCGACGACGCTGAAGTGCTGCCTGATCTGGCCACCCTGCAGCAGCGCTATGGCTCGCGCGCCGTGGCCGAGCAGCTGCGCGACAGCCTGCTGCAGGCCAGTGAAAGTGATCTGGCGGCGGTGCAGCGCGCCGTGCGGGCCGGTGACCGCGAGACTGCGGCGCTCCACCTGCATCGCCAGGCGGGCGGTCTGGGGGCGATCGGGGCAAGCGCACTGGCCGGGGAGGCCAACGCGCTGGTCGAGCGCCTGCAGGATGCGACCGAGGCCGATCCGGCACCGGTGTTGGCCGCTGTAACGGCGTTCGTGGAGCGCCTGCAGCACCAGCTGCAGCGACTGGGTCACTGAGCCGACTGCTGTTGCAGGTAGGCGATCACCAGTGCGCGGCGTTCGGCGCTGGGAAAGGCGTTGTACATGCGCGTGCCGGGCACCACGTGGGTGGGCGACTGCAGGAACGCGTCCAGGGTCTGCGCGCTCCAGGTGATGTCGGCGCGGCGCATGCCGTCGGAATAGCCGTAATCGGGCAGGCTGCCGGCGCGACGGCCGATCACGCCGTGCAGGTTGGGGCCGAAGCGGTGGATGCCGCCAGGCTGTACGGTGTGGCAGCCGGCGCACAGTTCGAACGCGCGCTGCATGGCCTGCTGCCGGGCCTGTTCAGGCGTGGCCGGCGCCGCAGGCGTGCGCTGGCAGGCCGTGGCAAGCAGGGCCACGGCAACGGTGGTGAGCAGGCGGGAGGCACGCATGGGCGGGCAGGATAGCGGTGCGGTGGAGCGGCCGGGCTGCGACACGTGGTCGCAGCCCGGGGCGATCACATGCCCGAGTAGTTCGGGCCGCCGCCGCCCTGCGGGGTCACCCAGACGATGTTCTGGGTCGGGTCCTTGATGTCGCAGGTCTTGCAGTGCACGCAGTTCTGCGCGTTGATCTGCAGGCGCGCGTTGTCGGCGTCGCCGACGAACTCGTACACGCCGGCCGGGCAGTAACGGGCTTCGGGACCGGCGTACTCGGCCAGATTCACCTTCACCGGAATGCTCGGATCCTTCAGTGTCAGGTGGCTGGGCTGGTTCTCGTCGTGGTTGGTGCTGCTCAGGAACACCGAGCTGAGACGATCGAAGGTCAGCACGCCATCGGGCTTGGGGTAGGCGATGCGGGTGTGCTGGGACGCCGGCTCCAGGCAGGCGTGGTCAGGCTGGGTGCGGTGCAGGGTCCACGGCGGGTTGCGCACGCCCAGCTTCGGCAGCAGCCACTGCTCCACGCCGGTCATCAGCGTGGCAACGGTCTGACCCTTCTTGAACCACTGCTTGAAGTTCTTGGCCTGCTGCAGTTCGGTGAACAGCCAGCTGGCTTCAAACGCCTTCGGGTAGGCGCTCAGTTCATCGTGCTGGCGATCGGCGGCCAGCGCGTCGAACGCGGCGTCGGCGCACAGCATGCCGGTCTTGATCGCGGCATGGCTGCCCTTGATGCGGCTGGCGTTGAGGTAGCCGGCTTCGCAGCCGACCAGCGCGCCCCCGGGAAACACCGTCTTCGGCAGCGACAGCAGGCCGCCGGCGGTGATCGCACGGGCGCCGTAACCGATGCGGGTGCCGCCCTCCAGGTGCTTGCGGATGGAGGGATGGGTCTTGAAACGCTGGAACTCCTCGAACGGGCTCAGCCACGGATTTTTGTAGTCCAGGCCGACCACGTAGCCGATGGCGACCTTGCCGCCGTCGGCGTGGTACAGGAACGCACCGCCGTAGGTGTCGCTGTCCAGCGGCCAGCCGGCGGCATGCACCACCAGGCCCGGCTCGTGCCGGGCCGGGTCGATCTGCCACAGCTCCTTGATGCCGATGCCGTAGGCCTGCGGGTCCTTGCCATCGTCCAGTTTGTAGCGGGCGATCAGCTGGCGGCCGAGGTGGCCGCGCGCACCTTCGGCGAAGATCGTGTACTTGGCGTGCAGCGCCATCCCACGCTCGAAGGCCGGACCGATGCTGCCGTCCTTCTCGATGCCCATGTCGCCGGTGGCCACGCCGATGACCTCGCCGTTGTCGCCGTACAGCACCTCGGCGGCGGCGAAGCCGGGGAAGATCGCAACCTCCAGCGCCTCGGCCTGCTGCGCCAGCCAGCGGGTCACTTCGCCCAGGCTGATGATGTAGTTGCCTTCGTTGTGGAAGCACTCCGGCAGCAGCGCATTGGGGGTGCTGCGCGCGCCGGTCTCGCTGAGGAACAGGAATTCGTCGCGGGTGACCTTCTGCTTCAGCGGTGCGCCGCGCTCGGCCCAGTCCGGGAACAGTTCGGTCAGCGCGCGCGGATCCATCACCGCGCCGGACAGCACGTGCGCGCCCGGTTCGGAGCCCTTCTCCAGCACGCACACCGACAGCTCGCGGCCGGCTTCGATCGCGCGCTGGCGCAGGCGGATCGCGGTGGCCAGGCCGGCGGGGCCGGCACCGACGATCACCACGTCGAACTCCATTACTTCACGCGGGGGCAGGGCGTTGGCTTCAGCGCTCATCGATTGCATGACTCGTGGGTAGGGCCGGCATCGGGGCCACCGGCGGTGCCTGGGAATCGCGCGTGCGGCCACGGGCGAAACGGTTGTTTGAATGTGTCAGGGTACCGGGCCGCGCGTGATCGAGCTAGATCGGCCATGTTCACGTCATGATTGCTGCATTGCAGCGTAGCGGTGCATCTCTGGTGGGTGCCGACCTTGGTCGGCACGCGCTGCCCGGATGACCGACAATGGCCGGGTCCTGACTGCGTGTGAGTGCCATGGCTTTGCATCCGTACGATCTGTTCGATGTCCGTTCCCTGCTCAACGAGGAAGAGCGCGCGGTGCAGGAGAGCGTCGCCCGCTTCACCAACGAGCGCGTGCTGCCGATCATCGGCGATGCTTTCGATCAGGCCCGCTTCCCCGACGAACTGGTGCCGGAGATCGCCTCGTTGGGCCTGCTGGGCGCGACCCTGCCGACCGAGTACGGCGGCGGTGGCCTCGGCGCGGTCAGCTATGGCCTGATCTGCCAGGAGCTGGAGCGCGGCGATTCGGGCCTGCGCAGCTTCGTTTCGGTGCAGAGCTCGCTGTGCATGTATCCCATCTACGCGTACGGCAGCGAGGAACAGCGCCAGCAGTGGCTGCCGGCGATGGCACGCGGCGAACTGATCGGCTGCTTCGGCCTGACCGAGGCGCACGGTGGTTCCGACCCGGCCAGCATGAAGACCCGCGCGGTGCGCGACGGCAGCGACTGGCGCATCAGCGGCAGCAAGATGTGGATCACCAGCGGCCCGGTGGCCGACCTCGCGATCGTCTGGGCACAGACCGAGGACGGCATCCAGGGCTTCGTGCTGGAAAAGGGCATGGCCGGCTTCACGACGCAGGAGATCAAGCACAAGATGAGCCTGCGCGCCTCGTTGACCGGCGCGCTGTTCTTCGATGACGTGCGCGTGCCCGACAGCCATCGCCTGCCGAACGTGAAGGGCCTGAAGGGGCCGCTGGGCTGCCTGACCCAGGCCCGTTACGGCATCAGCTGGGGGCCGATCGGTGCGGCGATTGCCTGCCTGGATGAAGCGCTGGGCTATGCCAAGGAGCGCGTGCTGTTTGGTCGTCCGCTGGCGGCCACGCAGAGCGCGCAGATCAAGCTGGCCGAGATGGCCCGCCGCATCACCACCGCGCAGCTGCTGGCGCTGCAGCTGGGCCGCCTGAAGGAAGCCGGCCAGCTGCAGCCGCAGCAGGTCAGCCTGGCCAAGTGGAACAACTGCCGCATGGCGATTGACATCGCCCGCGAGTGTCGCGATCTGCTCGGTGGGGCTGGGATCACCACCGAGCACGTGGCGATCCGCCACGCCCTGAACCTGGAATCGGTGATCACCTACGAGGGCACCGAGACCGTGCACCAGCTGGTGATCGGCCGCGAACTGACCGGCATCAACGCGTTCTGAGTGCATCGGTAGTGCCGGCCGCTTGCCGGCATCGCCGGGTAGGGTGGGCGGCAAGGGACGCCTATCCGGAGATGCAAGCTGAATGAAGAACAATTCCGCTGTAAGGCTGCTGTGTCTCCCGCTGCTCTTCCAAGCCTCCGTGCTGCAGATGGCGTGGGCAGGCAACAGGGATGATGGGGCATGGGCAGGCAGCTATTCGCAGGCGAGCGATCTGTGTACCGAACCGGGCAGCGGACGCAGTTGCCGTGATGGGTTCAGGGACAGCCTGTCGATTGTCGAAGAATCACTGGGCTATAGGGTTGAGCTGCACAGTACCCAGGCGATGCAGCACGTCTGCTCCTTCGTGCTGCATATGAAGCCCGAAGGCGGAAAACTGATTCATCAGTCCGAACTAGGCACAGTGGCTATCGAGAAACATGCAGGTGCGCTGAGAGTCTCATCCGGCGGGATCGACCCGACGGTGACGGGCTTGGGCATGTGCGGTGCGCATGCCGATATTGATGGTCTGGAGTTTTCTTCTGTCGGCAATCGCACGCGCCCCGGGCAACGCAAGGGCGCCCACTCCTGATTGATCCAGGCGGAACGCATCCACGCATGGCGTGGATCTACCGCGCGGCTGTCGGGTCCGCCTTGAAGCGGGCCGAGGAGCGCAGGGTACCGGTGCGCAGCACCGGCTCGCCGATGGCGGCGCGTTTCTTTGGTTACTTTCTTTGCGCGAGCAAAGAAAGTAACACACGTGAGCTACGCGCCGCCGGCAAACCCATGCTGCCGCCACGCCTCGTACATCACCACCGCAACGGTGTTGGAAAGATTGAGGCTGCGGTTGTCCGGCCGCATCGGCAGGCGCAGGCGGCGGCCATCCGGCAGTGCATCGAGCACGTCCTGCGGCAGGCCACGGCTTTCCGGGCCGAACAGGAACGCATCGCCCTCTTCAAAGGCCACGCTGTCGTAGCGCACGCTGGCGCGGGTACTGAGTGCGAACAACCGATTCGGTGCGATCCGCGCCAGCGCGGTGTCCAGGTCGGGGTGCACCTGCAGGCGCGAGTACTCGTGGTAGTCCAGCCCGGCGCGCTTGAGCTGCTTGTCTTCCAGTGCGAAGCCGAGTGGCTCGACCAGGTGCAGCTGCGCGCCGGTGTTGGCGCAGAGCCGGATCACATTGCCCGTGTTGGGCGGGATTTCCGGTTGGAACAGGATCACGTGGAACTGGGGCGCGGCATTCATCGGCGCAGTGTACCTGCGACGACCGCCGCCTTTACGGCGCACGCCCTGCGCGGGGCAGGGCGGCACCGGTTACGGGCGCAGCAGGACCTGGGCGGTTTCGGTGGCCAGGGCCTGCAGGTCGGCAGCGCTCGGGCGTACCTGCAGGGCCGGCAGGTTGACGATGACCGAGTGGGCAACGTTGGTGGCGGCGGCGGCCAGGGTGGCGGCGTAGCGCTGGGCTTCCAGTTCGGCGGCCAGGGCGACGCGCTGTTCCAGGCTCGGGCGCACTTCCACCGAGGCCAGGGTGGTGATCGGCATCGCGGCGGCGACCGGGGCGGCGACGTAGCCGTTGCGCTCAGCCAGCTGGTCGGCGCTGGGGCGCACTTCCACGGTGGCCAGGGTCGGGATGCCGCTGGCCTGTTCCCAGGCCTGCTGGGCCAGCTGGTCGGCGGCAGGGCGAACCTGCACGGTGGACAGCGTCTTGATGGATTCGGAGGCCTGCACCGACGAAACAACCGCGGTGCCGGCGATCAGGGCGATGGCGATGGCAATGGTCTTGGCGTTCATGACGGGGCCTGTTTAGTGTTGGTGAGCAGTGGTGTGGTAGTAATGTAGTACACCAATTCTGGGCATGCAAGAGAAATTTTCGATTTCCTGCATTTGTTCAGTCTTCAGTCAGCTTTTGTCTGAAGCCCTTCCTGGCGCAGGAAGTACCAAGCAATCCGCGTGCCAACTTTTAGTTGTTGATTTGCAAGGCTTTTATGTGGTCCCGAAAGTGTCCGGTGGGCGGACACCTGTCCATTCGATAAGCCGCGGACACTGTCCGGACCGCCTTCAGCCGGCGTCTGTGACGTTTCAAGAGCGCCCGTGGGCGTCGGGCAGGATGGCCATCTGGGCAAACACCCCCAGTGACTGGCGACCGATTCCGGCCGCCGCGCGCGCAGGCTAGGATCGGGGTTCACCTTCGTGACCAAGGATCCGGATATGTCTCTCGCCCTTCGCCCGCGCGCTGCACTGCTGGCCGTCGCCCTCAGCACCGCCCTGGGCACGCTCGCGCCCACCCATGCGCTCGCCGCCAAGCCGGCGGCACCGGCCAAGGTCGATATCCCGTACGAGCAGTTCACCCTGCCCAACGGCCTGCGCGTGATCGTGCATACTGATCGCAAGGCGCCGATCGTTGCGGTCAACGTCTGGTACCACGTGGGCAGCAAGGACGAGCCGGCTGGCCGTACCGGCTTTGCGCACCTGTTCGAACACCTGATGTTCCAGGGCAGCGAAAACCACGACGGCGAATTCTTCGAACCGTTCAAGCAGGTGGGTGCCACCAACCAGAACGGCACCACCAACACCGATCGCACCAACTATTTCGAAAACGTGCCGACCACCGCGCTGGACATGGCGCTGTGGATGGAATCGGACCGCATGGGCCATCTGGTCGGTGCGATCGACCAGGCCGCGCTGGACGAGCAGCGTGGCGTGGTGCAGAACGAGAAGCGCCAAGGCGAGAACCAGCCCTACGGCCAGGCCTGGGACCAGCTCAACAAGGCGCTGTACCCGGTGGGCCACCCGTACCACCACGGCGTGATCGGGTCGATGAACGATCTGAACGCGGCGTCGCTGGATGACGTGAAGACCTGGTTCCGTACCTGGTACGGCCCGAACAACGCGGTGCTGGTGCTGGCCGGCGACATCGACCTGGCCACCGCCAAGGAAAAGGTCGCCAGGTACTTCGGCAGCATCCCGGCCGGCCCGACCATGGCGCAGCCGGCGGTGAACGTGGCCAAGCGTAGTGCCGACACGCGCGAGACGATGACCGACAAGGTGCCGCAGGCGCGCATCTACCGCGCCTGGAACGTGCCGCAGGTCGGCACCACCGAGGTCGATCAGCTGCAGTTGTTCGCGCAGGTGCTGGGCGGTGCGAAGTCTTCGCGCCTGAGCCAGCGCCTGCAGCACCAGGACAAGCTGGTGGACAGCATCGCGTCGGGCCTGTCGACCTCGCAGTTGGGCTCGAACTTCGTGATCATGGCGACGGTCAAGCAGGGCCAGGACCCGGCCAAGGTCGAGAAGATCATCGACGAGGAACTGGACCGGCTGATCAAGCAGGGCCCGACCGCGGCCGAGCTGGAGCGCGCCAAGACCAGTGCCCGCGCCGGTTTCATCCGCGGCATCGAGCGCATTGGTGGCTTCGGCGGCAAGGCCGACGCACTGGCCGAGTGCGCGGTGTTCACCGGCGACCCGGGCTGCTTCCGCACCTCGCTGGCCAACATCGAGAAGGCCAGTGCTGCTGATCTGAGCCGGCTCGGCGCGCAGTGGCTGGACAAGGGCAGCCACACCCTGGTGATCGCACCGGGTGAGCGCGTGGCGCTGAAGGAAGACCCGAGCCAGGCGCCGAAGCCGTTCACCGTGCCGGCGGTGGACCCGAAGTACAGCACCCTGCCCGAGCAGGTCGACCGCAAGGCCGGCGTGCCGCAGACCCGCGAGTTCCCGCAGCTGAAGTTCCCGGCGCTGCAGCGCGCCACGCTGAAGAACGGCACCCAGGTGATCCTGGCCGAGCGCCACGAGATTCCGGTGGTGCAGTTCAGCTACCAGTTCCCGGGCGGCTTCAGTGCCGACCAGGGCCGCAAGCCGGGCACCGCCAACTTCACCATGAGCCTGATGACCGAAGGCGCCGGCAAGCTGGGCTCGCTGGCCTTCGCCGACGCCGCGGATGCGCTGGGCGCCAGCCTGGATGCCTCGGCCGGCCTGGACTCGATGAGCGTGGACCTGTCGGCGCTGAAGGAGAACCTGGTGCCGTCGCTGGCGCTGTACCGCGACCTGCTGCGCGAGCCGCGCTTCGAGCAGGGCGAGATCGACCGGGTCAAGGCGAGCTGGATCGCTGGCATCCAGCAGGAGAAGGTCAACCCGGGTGCGGTGGCAATGCGCGTGCTGCCCCCGCTGCTGTACGGCAAGGGCCACCCGTATGCCATTCCGTTTACCGGTAGCGGTGACGAGGCGGCGATCAACGGCCTGACCCGCGAGGACCTGGTCGACTTCCACCACGACTGGCTGCGCCCGCAGAACGGCACCTTGATCGTGGTCGGCGACACCACCCTGGCCGAGATCGTGCCGCTGCTGGACAAGCAGCTGGGCGACTGGAAGGCCAGTGGCGAGGCCCCGCAGGTGAAGGCGGCCACCGACGTTGCGCTGCCGAAGGGCCCGCGCGTGTTCCTGATCGACCAGCCGGGCGCGGTACAGGCCAACCTGTTTGCCGGCCAGGTGGTGGCACCTTCCAGCGCCACCAGTTCGACCCGCTTCGACATCGCCAACGGCGTGATCGGCGGCGACTTCACCTCGCGCCTGAACATGAACCTGCGCGAGGACAAGCACTGGTCGTACGGTGCGCGCAGCAGCGCGGTCAATTCGGTGGGCCAGCGCCCGTGGATGGCCAGCGCGCCGGTGCAGATCGACAAGACCGGCCCGGCGCTGGCGGAAATGCGCAAGGAAATCGCCGCGTTCGCCGATGGCAGCAAGCCGGCCACCGCTGCCGAGGTCAACCGCATCCGCAACATCCAGACCCTGAGCCTGCCCGGTGCCTACGAGACCGCCAGTGCGGTGGCGTCGACCATCGGTTCGATCGTGCAGTTCAAGCGCCCGGACGATTACGTGCTGCGGCGCAAGGCCGAGATCGAAGCGATGACCCCGGCGCAGGTGCAGCTGGCCGCCGCCGAGATCAAGCCGCAGGCCCTGACCTGGGTGGTGGTGGGTGACCTCAAGCAGACCGAAGCGGCCGTTCGCGCGCTGAACCTGGGCGAGGTGACGGTGATCGACGCCGAAGGCAACCCGGTCAAGAAATAAGGGATGTGCCTGCCCGCCACGGCGGGCAGGTCTCCCGTGGTAGCGCCGGGCCATGCCCGGCGGCTTTCCGGCGGCCAGCCATGCCGCGCTGTGCGCTCGCCGGGCATGGCCCGGCGCTACCTGGGCTCCGCCCCGGCTACCCCCGATTCAGGCTGTTCAGGCAGAATCCCCCCATACCCTTCCAGGATCTGCCCATGCGCGTTCTGCTGCTTTCCTCCCTGCTGCTCACCGTCACCGCCTGTACCTGGGTGCCGATCGAACCGGCCGGCAAGGCAACCCGCGTGCTGCCGGCAGGGCCGGTTCCGGCTGGCTGCATCGCCAAGGGCGAGGTGGTGGTCACCGTGAAGAGCAAGGTCGGCTTCTACAACCGCAACCCGCTGCGGGTGCAGGAAGAGCTGGAAACCCTGGCCCGCAACGAGGCCCCGAGCGCCGGTGCCAATGCCGTCCAGGCCGCTGCGGCCCCCGCCGATGGCAGCCAGCGCTTCGCCGCGTTCCAGTGCCCGCCGCGCTGAACGCTTCACCATACGGCCGAGGCTGAATTCGTAAAGATGCGGTGAAAGCCCGGGGGTTATAGAATAGCGCCCCCTTTTGCCTGAGCCTTGGCGCTAACCTCGATGCTCTTCAAGAATGTCTCGATCGCCGGCCTGGCACACGTCGACGCACCGCATACGCTGACGACCAAGGAAATCAACGAACGCCTGCAGCCGACGTTGGATCGCCTGGGTATCCGCACCGATGTGCTCGGCGACATCGCCGGCATCCACGCCCGCCGCCTGTGGGACAACGGCGTGCTGGCGTCGGACGCCGCCACCATGGCCGGCCGCAAGGCACTGGAAGACGCGGGCATCACCGCGACCCAGGTCGGCCTGCTGGTCAACACCTCGGTCAGCCGCGACTACCTGGAGCCGTCCACGGCCTCGATCGTGTCGGGCAACCTCGGTGTCAGCGACGAATGCATGACCTTCGACGTCGCCAACGCCTGCCTGGCCTTCATCAACGGCATGGACATCGCGGCGCGCATGATCGAGCGCGGTGATATCGACTACGCGCTGGTGGTGGACGGCGAGACCGCCAACCTGGTGTACGAGAAGACCCTGGAGCGCATGACCGCCCCGGACGTCACCGCCGACGACTTCCGCAACGAGCTGGCCGCGCTGACCACCGGGTCGGGCGCCGCCGCGATGGTGATGGCGCGCGCGGAGCTGGTGCCGGACGCGCCGCGCTACAAGGGCGGCGTGACCCGCTCGGCCACCGAGTGGAACCAGCTGTGCCTGGGCAACCTGGACCGCATGGTCACCGACACCCGCCTGTTGCTGATCGAAGGCATCAAGCTGGCGCAGAAGACCTTCAGCGCCGCCAAGATCGCACTCGGCTGGGCCGTGGAGGAGCTGGACCAGTTCGTGATCCACCAGGTCAGCCAGCCGCACACCGCCGCGTTCATCAAGAACTTCGGCATCGACCCGAAGAAGGTCATGACCATCTTCGGCGAGCACGGCAACATCGGCCCGGCCTCGGTGCCGATCGTGCTGAGCAAGCTCAAGCAGCTGGGCAAGCTGAAGAAGGGTGATCGCATCGCGCTTCTGGGTATTGGCTCGGGCCTGAACTGCTCGATGGCTGAAGTGGTCTGGTAAGCAGCCCGTTGCCCGACCTCCTGTAGAGCCGAGCCATGCTCGGCTCACGCGCGCAGCGCGGCTCTTCCGCAGCGGACCGGAGAGCAGCCGAGCAACGGCTCGGCTCTACATTGCGCCGCGACTCTCCTTAGGTGCTCCGCATGCGCGATCTTCCCGGTTACCCCGCCCACCCGCAGCGCTTCGAGGTCCGCCCCGGCCTGTCGATGAACTATCTCGACGAGGGCCCGCGCGATGGCGAGGTGGTGGTGATGGTGCACGGCAACCCGTCGTGGAGCTATTACTGGCGCACGCTGGTGGCCGGCCTGTCGGACAGGTACCGCTGCATCGTGCCGGACCACATTGGCATGGGCCTGTCGGACAAGCCGGACGACAGCCGCTATGAGTACACGCTGCAGTCGCGCGTGGACGATCTTGATGCGCTGCTGAAGCACCTGGGCATCACCGGCCCGGTGACCCTGGCCGTGCACGACTGGGGCGGCATGATCGGCTTCGGCTGGGCGCTGTCGCACCACGAGCAGGTGAAGCGCCTGGTCGTGCTCAACACCGCTGCCTTCCCGATGCCGGCGGCGAAGAAGATGCCGTGGCAGATCGCGCTGGGTCGCCACTGGAAGATCGGCGAGTGGATCATCCGCAGCTTCAATGCGTTCTCGTCCGGGGCCTCTTGGCTTGGCGTGGAGCGCAGGATGCCGGCCGATGTGCGCCGCGCCTACGTGTCGCCGTACAACAGCTGGGCCAACCGCATCAGCACCATCCGCTTCATGCAGGACATCCCGCTGTCGCCGGCCGACAAGGCCTGGTCGCTACTGGAGCGTGCCGGCAAGGCATTGCCTTCGTTCGCCGACCGCCCGGCCTTCCTCGGCTGGGGCCTGCGTGACTTCGTGTTCGACCATCATTTCCTGAAGGGTTTCCAGGCCGCACTGCCGCAGGCCCAGGTGCATGCCTTCGAGGACGCCGGCCACTATGTGCTGGAAGACAAGCACGAAGTGCTGGTACCGGAGATCCGCGCGTTCCTGGACAAGAACCCGATCTGAGAGGTGTGCCGACCAACGGTCGGCACCCACAAGTGGAAGGTATGGGTGGGTGCCGACCGTTGGTCGGCACACCGGATTATGCGGCGACCGGTGCCTGCGGCGGCGAGGACGGGCTGTTGCCGTTGTCGTCCGGATGATCGTCGTCATTGTCGGCGTCATCGCGCCAACGCCAGTTGGCCGGCGTCAGCGGATCCAGGCCATAGGCAATGCGCGCCTTGTCGCACTGCGGGCTGGCCTTGCCGTATTCCCACGATGCATCCACCTCACGGCACACGCTGGGCCGGTTGGGGTGGATCGTGCAGCGTGAATACACGCCGATCTGCGCATCCAGCGCGACGCAGCGCACCGGCTTGGAATGGGTGCCGCGCATGCACAGGCGGTGCGGATCCAGCACCTCGGTGAGCTGATGCGGCACGCCGCCGGGGGTGACCTCGTCCGATTCCATCCAGTGGAAGGCCACGCGGTACTGGGTGCAGCAGGCGCCGCAGGTCATGCAGGGATGTTGCATGGGCAAGCCGCCTCGGGCGGCAGTCGGAATCAGGAACGAGGGAGCGGATTTTCCACGAAGTGGGCCGCCGCGCAAGAAATTCCGTAAGCGGCGACAATGAACGGATGAACCGACCCTGCAATATCGCCGCACGGCTGCCTGAACTGGCGCGTGAACGCCCCGACCAGATCGCCATCCGCTGCCCCGGCCGCCGCGGCGCCGGCAACGGCATGGCCGCCTACAATGTCACCCTCGATTACCGTCAGGTGGACGCCCGCAGTGATGCCATGGCCGCCGGCCTGGCCGGTTACGGGATTGGCCGCGGCGTGCGCACGGTGGTGATGGTGCGGCCTTCTCCGGAGTTCTTCCTGCTGATGTTCGCGCTGTTCAAGCTGGGCGCAGTGCCGGTGCTGGTCGATCCGGGCATCGACCGGCGCGCACTGAAGCAGTGCCTGGACGAGGCGCAGCCGCAGGCCTTCATCGGCATTCCGCTGGCGCATGTGGCGAGGCTGGTGCTGCGCTGGGCGCCGTCGGCCACCCGGCTGGTGACGGTCGGCCGCCGCCTCGGCTGGGGCGGCACCACGCTGGCCACGCTGGAGCGCGCTGGCGCCAGCGCTGGGCCGATGCTGGCCGACACCGATGGCGAGGACATGGCGGCGATCCTGTTCACCAGCGGCTCCACCGGCGTGCCCAAGGGCGTGGTCTACCGCCACCGCCACTTCGTCGGCCAGATCCAGTTGCTGGGCAGTGCCTTCGGCATGGAAGCGGGTGGGGTGGACCTGCCGACCTTCCCACCGTTCGCGCTGTTCGACCCGGCGTTGGGCCTGACTTCAGTGATCCCGGACATGGACCCGACGCGGCCGGCGCAGGCCGACCCGGGACGCCTGCACGATGCGATCCAGCGCTTCGGCGTGACCCAGCTGTTCGGCTCGCCAGCGCTGATGCGGGTGCTGGCCCGGCACGGGCGGCCACTGCCGACGGTGACCCGGGTGACCTCGGCCGGGGCACCGGTGCCGCCGGACGTGGTCGCCACCATCCGCAGCCTGCTGCCGGCCGATGCGCAGTTCTGGACCCCCTATGGCGCCACCGAGTGCCTGCCGGTGGCGGTGGTCGAAGGCCGCGAACTGGAGCGCACCCGTGCGGCGACCGAGGCCGGTGCCGGCACCTGCGTGGGCAGCGTGGTGGCCCCCAACGAGGTGCGCATCATCGCCATCGACGACGCACCGCTGCCGGACTGGTCGCAGGCGCGCGTGCTGGCGGTGGGTGAAGTGGGGGAAATCACCGTGGCCGGGCCGACCGCCACCGACAGCTACTTCAACCGACCGCAGGCCACCGCGGCGGCGAAGATCCGCGAGACGCTGGCCGACGGCAGCACCCGCGTGGTGCATCGCATGGGCGACGTCGGTTATTTCGATGTGCAGGGCCGCCTGTGGTTCTGCGGGCGCAAGACGCAACGCGTGGAAACCGCGCGCGGGCCGCTGTACACCGAGCAGGTCGAGCCGGTGTTCAACACCGTGGCCGGCGTGGCGCGCACGGCACTGGTCGGCGTCGGCGCCGCCGGCGCGCAGGTGCCGGTGCTGTGCGTGGAGCTGCAGCGCGGCCAGTCCGACAGCCCGGCGCTGCAGGAAGCGCTGCGTGCGCACGCAGCCGCCCGCCTGCCGGAGGCCGGCCTGCAGCACTTCCTGGTGCATCCGGCGTTCCCCGTCGATATCCGTCACAACGCCAAGATCGGCCGCGAAAAGCTCGCCGTCTGGGCCAGCGCCGAACTGGAGAAGCGCGCATGAAGATCCTGGTCACCGGTGGCGGTGGTTTCCTTGGGCAGGCGCTGTGCCGCGGGCTGGTCGAGCGTGGCCACCAGGTGCTGGCGTTCAACCGCAGTCATTACCCGGAACTGCAGGCGATGGGCGTGGGCCAGATCCGCGGTGATCTGGCCGATGCGCAGGCGGTGCTGCATGCGGTGGCCGGCGTCGATGCGGTGTTCCACAACGGCGCCAAGGCCGGCGCATGGGGCAGCTATGACAGCTACCACCAGGCCAACGTGGTCGGCACCGACAACGTCCTCGCTGCGTGCCGCGCGCATGGCATCACCCGGCTGGTCTACACCTCCACGCCCAGCGTGACCCATCGTGCCACCCATCCGGTGGAAGGCCTGGGGGCTGACGAGGTGCCGTACGGCGAAGATTTCCAGGCGCCGTATGCGGCCACCAAGGCGATCGCCGAACAGCGCGTGCTGGCCGCCAACGATGCAGCGTTGGCGACGGTGGCGCTGCGTCCGCGCCTGATCTGGGGCCCCGGTGACCAGCAGCTGGTGCCCAGGCTCGCCGAGCGTGCGCGGCAGGGACGCCTGCGCCTGGTCGGCGAAGGCAACAACAAGGTCGATACCACCTACATCGACAACGCCGCGCTGGCGCACTTCCTCGCCTTTGACGCCCTGGCACCGGGCGCTGCGTGTGCGGGCAAGGCCTACTTCATCTCCAACGGCGAGCCGTTGCCGATGCGCGAGCTGGTGAACAAGCTGTTGGCTGCGGTGGGTGCGCCATCCGTGGACAAGGCGATCAGCTTCAAGACCGCCTACCGCATCGGCGCCGTCTGCGAGCGGCTGTGGCCGCTGCTGCGCCTGCGCGGCGAGCCGCCGCTGACCCGCTTCCTGGCCGAGCAGCTGTGCACGCCGCACTGGTACAGCATGGAACCGGCGCGCCGTGACTTCGGCTACGTGCCGCAGGTCAGCATCGAAGAAGGGCTGCGCAGGCTGAAGGCTTCATCTGCTGCATAGATCGCCATCACTGGTTGCACACCGCAGGATCGGGAGGATGGACCCACGCCATCCAAGGCTCGACCACCCGCGAGGAGCGCCATGCTGCACTACGCCATCATCTTCTTTGTCATCGCCATCATCGCCGCCGTTCTGGGTTTCTCCGGAATTGCCGGCGCCGCAACGAACATCGCCTGGATCCTGTTCGTGGTGTTCCTGATCCTTGCGGTGATCTCGATGTTCCGCAAGCGAGGCTAGCTGGTAGTGCCGGCCGCTGGCCGGTATCGCTTTCCGCAGAGTCGAGCCATGCTCGACTCTGCGGGCGATAACAACGCTATACAGCGCTCTGCAGTTCGCGATCGGCTTCATGGCGCTCCAGCGCCAGCTCGATGAGGCGGGTGATCAGCGTGGTGTAGTCCACGCCGCTGGCACCCCACAGCTTCGGGTACATGCTGATGCGGGTGAAGCCGGGCAGCGTGTTGACCTCGTTGATGATGATGTCGCCGCCCGCGGTGAGGAACACATCCACGCGCGCCATGCCGGCACACTCCAGCGCCTGGTAGGCCCGCAGCGCGGTCTGCTGGATCCGCGCCTGGGTTGCGGCATCGATATCCGCGGGTACCACCACTTCGGCACCATCGGCGTTGATGTACTTGGTGGCGTAGGCGTAGAACTCGTCGTGCACCACCACCTCGCCGCACAGGCTGGCCTGCGGATGTTCGTTGCCCAGCACCGCGCACTCGATCTCGCGGCCGATCACCGCCGATTCCACCAGCACTTTGTGGTCGTAGCGCAGCGCCAAGGCCAGCGCTTCGGCAAAGCCCGCCGCATCCTTGACCTTGCTCACGCCTACCGACGAGCCTTGGTTGGCCGGCTTCACGAACAGCGGCAGGCCAAGCTGGGCGATCACCGCATCGACATCCACTTCCGCCACCTGCTGGCGGCGGATGCACAGCCACGGCGCCACCTGCAGCCCGGCGTCGCGCAGCAGGCGCTTGGTCACGTCCTTGTCCATCGCCACTGCCGAGCCCAGTACCGGCGAACCGACGAAGGGCAGGTTGGCCATGCGCAGCAGGCCCTGCAGCGCGCCGTCCTCGCCCAGCGGCCCGTGCACGATCGGCAGCACCACATCGATCTGCGCCAAGGCGCTGGCCGCATCGCACGGCTGCAGCTGCCCCTGCTCGGCGCCCGGGCGCACCACCAGCGACGTGCCGGACCGATGCAGCGCGATGCGCGAGGGATCTTCGGCATTGATCAGGAACGTCTCCGGCTGGCTCAGGTGCCACTGCCCCTGCTTGTCGATGCCGACCAGCACCGGCTCGAAGCGCTCGCGATCGAGCGCATCGAGGATGTTCTTCGCCGACTGCAGTGAAACTTCGTGCTCGGAAGACTTGCCCCCGAAGATGATGCCGACCCGGGTCCGTGCCATGGGGAATGCGATGTCCTGTGCGTTGCGTGACCCCATAGCATGAACCTTCATCGGCCTTCCGCGTGAGGCACAGATGAACCAGAAATCCATCCACGCATGGCGATCTACCGTGTCGACCAAGGTCGACACCCACCAACAACAGCAGGAACCTGTCGAACGCGGGGTGGGTCCGGTTGCGGGGGCGTGAGCCGCATGGGCCCGAGGCATGCCTCGGGCGGGTTGGGCAGGATGCCCAACCCCGGTCTTGCCGTGTGCGCAGGACAGCGCACACGAGCAAGCGGCGACCGAGCTTACATGGGTGAGGGCGCTTTGCTTGCGAAGCACTGCTTCGCAAGCGCCCGAACGCACAGCCGCCCGCGGCTGGGCCGGGCCCCGGAGGGGGACTTGCAGCGTCCCCCGCAACCGGACCCACCCCGCCATCCCACGGACAGCCCGCTTTTGATGTTGATCTTGCCGGCCAGCGGCCGGTGCCTCTGCGGGTGCCGGGCGGCAGCCCGGCCCAAGCCCCCCACCCACGCAGGTAGAATGCGCCCATGGCTCTTTCCCTGCTCAAGTCCCTCAAGCCGGTCGCTGGCCGCGCCCTGCAGATCGCCCTGAACCGCGCGCTGGCGCTGGATCCGGATACCCGCCATGCCCTGGCCAGCCTCGATGGCCGGCACATCGATCTGACCCTGGAAGCGCCGTCGCTGGCGATGCGCATCAGCGTCGACGGCGACCAGCTGCGGGTCGGCCCGGTGGATGCGCAGGAAGCCGACCTGGCCGTGCGCAGCAGCCTGGCCGGCGTACTGGCGCAGCTGCCGCTGCTGGCCAACGCACGGCGCGGCGAGTCCAATAACAAGGGCCGTGTACGCGTGGCCGGTGACGCCGAACTGGCGCGGCGCCTGCAGCAGCTGGCCAAGGGCTTCGATCCTGACTGGCAGCAGCCGTTCGTCAGCGTATTCGGCGAGGTACTGGGCGTGCAGGTCGCCAACACCCTGCGCAGCGCCCTGCAGCACGCGCGCCAGGGTGCGATCGACCTGGCCCACAGCGCCGCCGAATTCATCACCGAGGAATCGCGCGACGTGGTGCCGCGTGCCGAGCTGGATGCCTTCCATGATGATGTGGACGTGCTGCGCGATGACGTCGAGCGTCTTGGCGCGCGCGTGCAGCGCCTGCGGGGTGCCGCATGAAGGCCGTGCTGCGGGCGAGCCGCATCGGCCGGGTGATCCTGCGTTACCGCCTTGACGACCTGCTGCAGGGCACGCCGGCCGAGCGTTGGCTGCGCCTGGCCAAGCCGTTCGTGCCGCGTGCCTCGGCCGACATCGCCGCACAGTCGCGCGGTGCACGCCTGCGCCTGGCGCTGCAGGACCTCGGCCCGATCTTCGTCAAGTTCGGCCAGATCCTGTCCACCCGCCGCGACCTGGTGCCGCCGGACGTGGCCAACGAACTGACCCTGCTGCAGGACCGGGTCAAGCCGTTCGACGGTGACACCGCGCGTCGCATTGTCGAGGAAGCGCTTGGCCTGCCGGTCAGCGAGGCGTTCGCCAGCTTCGATACCGAACCACTGGCCTCGGCTTCGATCGCGCAGGTGCATGCGGCCACGCTGGCCGATGGCCGGCAGGTGGTGGTCAAGGTGCTGCGCCCGGGCATCGAGAAGCAGATCGATGCCGACATCGCCCTGCTCAACTCGCTGGCCGCGCTGGTCGAGCGTACCCATCCGCGTGCCGACAAGATCCGACCGCGCGAAGTGGTGGCCGAAGTCGAGAACACCCTGGCCGCCGAGCTGGACCTGCAGCGCGAAGGCGCCAATGCCAGCGTGCTGCGCCGCTTCTGGGAGAACAGCGACGACCTGTACGTGCCGGAAGTGATCTGGAGCCATACCGCCGAACGCGCGCTGACCCTGGAGCGCGTGTGGGGCATCCCGTCCGACGACATCGCCGCGCTCGACAAGGCGGGCATCGACCGCAAGGCACTGGCTGCCAAGGGCGTGCGGGTCTTCTACACCCAGGTGTTCCGCGACAACTTCTTCCATGCCGATGCGCACGCCGGCAACATCTGGGTCGACACCGATCCGGCCCGCCGCGCCAACCCGCGATTCATCGCGCTGGACTTCGGCATCATGGGCCAGCTGTCGCAGGAGGATCAGTACTACCTGGCCGAGAACTTCATGGCCATCTTCAACCGCGACTACCGCCGCATCGCCGAACTGCATGTGCAGGCGCGCTGGATGCCGGACAACGTGCGCATCGATGATCTGGAAGCGGCTGTGCGTTCGGTGTGCGAGCCGTACTTCACCCGCCCGCTGTCGCAGATCTCGCTGGCCGAAGTGCTGATGAAGCTGTTCCGCGTGGCGCAGCGCTACCAGCTGACCCTGCAGCCGCAGCTGATCCTGCTGCAGAAGACCCTGCTGAACATCGAAGGTGTCGGCCGCCAGCTGGATCCGCAGATCGATATCTGGGCGGTGGCCAAGCCGGTGCTGGCGAAGATCCTGCGCGAGCGCTACAGCCCACGCCGGGTGGTGCGCGAGATCGGCAAGCGGTTGCCGGAAATCATGACCCACGCACCGGACATGCCGCGCCTCGTACACGCCTGGCTGACCCAGCAGGTGGAGGGGCGCCACGAGCTGGCGATGCGCTCGCGCGATCTGGTTGCGCTGGATGCCAGCGTGCAGCGCCTGCAGAAGCGCGCGGTCGGCGCGATCACCGGCGTCGGCCTGCTGGCCATCGCCGCGCTGATGTACGTGCTGCAGCCGCCGGGCTGGTACTGGGGCGACCTGCCGATGTGGAGCTGGGTGTCCGGTGCCGTCGGCGCGCTGGCGCTGGCGCGCGCGTGGTGGAGATAGACCCGGTGCTGCAGACGCTGAAGAACGAACTGATGCACTTCGGTGCTGAAAACGACGCGCATGAAACCGAGCGCGCTCGGCGCATGCTGAACATCACGCCGGATACCGGTGAATTCCTGTCGGTGCTGGTGCGTTTCGGCACCGCACGCCGGGTACTGGAAATCGGCACCTCCAATGGCTACTCCACGCTGTGGCTGGCCGAAGCCGCCGCCGCCATCGACGGCCACGTGACCACGCTGGAAGTCGCCGAGGACAAGGTGGCGATGGCGCGATCCACGTTCGCGCGCAGCGGCTTGGCCGCGCACATCACCCTGGTGCATGGCGATGCCGGGCAGTGGTTGGCAGAGGCCGGCGAAGGCTGCATCGACCTGCTGTTCCTGGATTCGGACCGCGGGCAGTACGCCGGCTGGTGGCCGCAGCTGCGCCGCGTGCTGCGGCCAGGGGGCCTGCTGGTGGTGGACAACGCCACGTCGCACGCGGAAGAGATGAAACCCTTGTGCCTGCTGCTGGATGCCGATCCGGACTTCAGCACCAGCGTGGTGCCGGTGGGCAACGGCGAATTGCTGGCCGTGCGCAACGGCTGACCGCCGCGCCACACACCCGGGGTCAGATCCCTTTTCCGCAGGAAAAGGGATCTGACCCCGATCAGGGCGCCCGTATAATCCCGCGGTGAGTACCGAACCTGACACCCTCGCCGCGGTCGAGACTGAAACCGCGCCCCTGCAGCTGCTGCACCTGGATGAGCGCCTGGCCGTGGTCAACAAGCCTGCCGGGCTGATGGTCCACGACAGCAAGCTGGCCCGTGGCGAAGATGATTTCCTGGCCGACCGCCTGCGTGAGCAGCTGGGGCGGCCGATCTTCCTCGTGCACCGCCTGGACCGGGCCACCAGTGGCTGCCTGCTGCTGGCCTTCGACCGCGAAACTGCAAGTTCGCTGGGCAAGGCACTGATGGGTGGCGAAGTGGCCAAGGACTACCTGACAGTCTGCCGAGGCTGGCCGGCCGAGCTGTCCTGGCGGGTGGACCATGATCTGGACGGCGGGCCGGGCAAGCCGGTGAAGAAGCCGGCGATCACCGATTTCCAGCGCCTGGCCACTGGCGAGCTGTCGGTGCCGGTGGGCGAATTCAGCAGCTCGCGCTACGCGCTGCTGCGCTGCCAGCCGCAGACCGGACGCTTCCGGCAGATCCGCCGTCACCTCAAGCACCTCTCGCATCACATGATCGGCGATACCAGCCACGGCGATGGGCGCCATAACCGCATCTTCCGCATGCAGGGCGTGCACCGCATGCTGCTGCACGCCGAGCGCCTGCGTTTTCCGCATCCGGAGGGCGGCAACGTGGATGTCAGTGCGCCGCTGGACCGCCAGTTCCAGAAGGCACTGGACCTGTTCGGCTGGCAGGTGGACGACGCCTGATGCTGCTGCGGTAAGCCGAGCGTGGGCTCGGCTCTACAGCCAGCGGCCGGGCATGGCCCGGCGCACCCTGCTATTTCTTTTCCGGCTCGTTGACGATCGCTTCCAGGTCTTTCTGCAGGTCCGCAAATAGCGGCTGCATGCGCGCCTGGATGGCCACCATCACGTTCTGCATCAGTGCCGGGGTCTTGTCCAGCAGGCTCTGGCCTGCCGCGCTCTCGTAGAACTCGGCCATCGCCAGCACGTCTTCCTTGCTGAACGTCTTCTTGTACAGGTCCACGTACATCGGCCGCAGCTGCTGCCACGACATGGCCTGGCGCAGGGTCTGGCTGGTCCGCGCCTGGATCCGCTTCAGCTGTTCCTGCTGCTGGGCGGTGAGCTGGCGCTGTGCGGCCACCTGCTGGAACTGCTGCTGCTGCATGGCTTCGATCTGCGGCACCATGGTGTCGATCATGCTCTGCGCGCGCGAGGCCGACAGCAGGCGGTTGATGTCGCCGTCGGTCGGCGGGGCGGCCAGGGCCGGGACGCTGGCCGTGGCCAGTGCCAGCAGCAGGGCGGCGCGGCGCAGCAGGGACGGCAGGGAGGGTGCGAAGCGGGTCATGCGGGCTTCCTGCGGTACATGGGACCGCCAGCATACCTGCAGCCCAGGCGAAGGCGGCGTGTTCGGCGCCTGATCGGCGGCATACGGGGCGCGATGGCGCACTCCACCACGTGGCTGCCGCTACAATGCGCGGATGGGCAGTGGACCGGTCACCATCAGCGCGCAGCTTGAAATCCCCGACGGCGAGATCGTCGAGCGGTTCGTGCGCGCCAGTGGCGCCGGCGGCCAGAACGTCAACAAGGTGTCCACTGCGGTGGAACTGCGTTTCGACGTGGCCAACTCGCCCTCGTTGCCCGAACCGTTGCGCGCGCGGCTGTTGGCGCGGCGTGACCGGCGCATGACCGGCGAAGGCGTGCTGGTCATCGACGCGCAACGTTTCCGCACCCAGGATCGCAATCGCGAGGATGCGCGCGAGCGGCTGGCGGCCTTCATCCAGGCCGGGCTGAGCGTGCCCAAACCGCGCAAGGCCACCAAGCCGACCCTCGGGTCGAAACTGCGTCGTCTGGACGCCAAACGCGGGCGCGCGCAGATCAAGCGCGGGCGCTCATCACGTGACTGGGAGTGATTGCTTGAACAACCCGACTTCGTTGCTGCCGGCCGTGCCGCCGCAGATGCCGCAGGTCAAACCCAACGCCTTCCTGCGCTGGCTGGCGCGCTGCACCCTGCGCATGGGGGGCTGGAAGGTGACCGGCACCCTGCCTGACATCCCCAGGCTGGTCTTCATCATCGCCCCGCATTCGTCCAACTGGGACGGGCTGTGGGGCATGGCGGCGAAGATCGCGCTGGGCATGAAGGTGAAGGTGCTGGGCAAGGCGTCGCTGTTCTGGTGGCCGCTGGGCCCGTTGCTGCACCGGCTGGGCGTGATTCCGCTCGATCGCAGCTCGCCACAGGGCACGGTGGGCCAGGCGGTGGACCTGCTGCGCAACAACGAGAAGATGTGGTTCGCCATCACCCCCGAGGGCACCCGCAAGGCGGTGAAGGACTGGAAGGCCGGCTTCCTGAAGATCGCCCGGATGGCCGACGTGCCGATCCTGACTGCGTATTTCCACTATCCGGAAAAGACCATCGGCATCGGTCCGTTGTTCACCCCGAGCGGCGACGATGTGGCCGACATGGCTGCCATCCGCGAGTTCTACCGGCCCTGGATCGGCAAGACCCGCGGCACGGTCTGAGCCGGCCGCAGGACGCCGCATAGACGCCACGTCCGGCACATGCCGGGCGAGCGCGACAGGAGTAGGGTGGAGGGCTGGTATCCATACCGTCTGCCCAAGGAGCGTTTTTACATGTCGCGTACCGTAGTCCTGGCCGCCGCCATCAGCCTGGCGCTGGCGGCCTGTTCCGGCAAGGAGTCCACCCCCGTGTCCGATGCCCAGAAGACCCCGGCCCAGCAGCCGGCCGAAGCCTCCACCAATCCGCTGCTGAGTGCCAGCACGCTGCCGTTCCAGGCCCCGCCGTTCGACAAGATCAAGGACAGCGACTACCTGCCGGCGTTCGAAGAAGGCATGCGCCAGCACCTGGCCGACGTGCGCAAGATCGCCGACAGCAGCGAGCCGGCCACCTTCGACAACACCATCGTGGCGATGGAGCGCAGCGGCGAGACCCTGACCCGCGTGTCGCGCATCTTCTTCGGCCTGGTCCAGGCCGACACCAACGATGCGCGCCAGAAGATCCAGGAAGAAGTGGCGCCGAAGCTGGCCGCGCACCAGGATGAGATCAACCTCGATCCGAAGCTGTTCGCGCGCGTGAAGTCGCTGTACGACCAGCGTGACACGCTGGAGCTGGACCCGGTTCAGAAGCGCCTGGTCGAGCACTATTACGATGGCCTGGTGCGCGCCGGTGCGCAGCTGTCCGACGCTGACAAGGCGACCCTGCGCAAGCTCAACGTGGAAGAGACCACGCTCTCCACCCAGTTCCACACCCGCCTGGTGGCCGCGACCGCCGCTGCGGCTGTTGTCGTTGACGACAAGGCCAAGCTGGCCGGCCTGGACGAGGGCGCGATCAACAATGCTGCGGCCGCCGCCAAGGACCGCAAGCTGGATGGCAAATTCCTGCTGCCGCTGCAGAACACCACCCAGCAGCCGGTGCTCGGCTCGCTGAGCGATCGCGACCAGCGTGCCGCCGTGCTGAAGGCCTCTGAAACCCGCGCCGAGCGCGGTGATGCCAACGACACCCGGGAGACCGTGCAGCGCCTGGCCCAGCTGCGTGCGCAGAAGGCCAAGCTGCTCGGCTTCGACACCTTCGCCGACTACCAGCTGGGCGACCAGATGGCCAAGACTCCGGCGGCCGCGCTCAAGCTGCTGACCGACACCGTGCCGGCCGCCACCGCCAAGGCGCGCGCCGAGGCCGGTGAGATCCAGAAGGTCATCGACGCGCAGAAGGGCGGATTCCAGGTCGCCGCTTCGGACTGGGACTTCTACGCCGAGCAGGTGCGCAAGGCCAAGTACGATCTGGACGAGTCGCAGATCAAGCCGTACTTCGAACTGGACAACGTGCTGCAGAACGGCGTCTTCTACGCCGCCACCCAGCTGTACGGCATCACCTTCAAGCCGCGCACCGACATTCCGACCTACAACCCGGACATGAAGGTGTACGAAGTGTTCGACAAGGACGGCACCTCGCTGGCGCTGTTCTACACCGACTACTTCAAGCGTGACAGCAAGTCCGGTGGCGCCTGGATGGACGTGTTCGTCGAACAGGACGGCCTGACCGGTGCCAAGCCGGTGGTCTACAACGTCTGCAACTTCACCAAGCCAGCTGCCGGCCAGCCGGCGCTGATCAGCTTCGACGACGTCACCACGATGTTCCATGAGTTCGGCCATGCGCTGCACGGCATGTTCTCGAACGTGAAGTACCCGTCGATCGCCGGCACCGCCACCTCGCGTGACTTCGTCGAGTTCCCGTCGCAGTTCAACGAGCACTGGGCACTGGACCCGAAGGTGTTCGCCAACTACGCCAAGCACTACAAGACCGGCGAGGCGATGCCGCAGGAACTGGTCGACAAGATTCTCAAGGCGCGCAGCTTCAACCAGGGCTATGCGACCACCGAGTACCTGTCGGCCGCGCTGCTCGACCTGGCTTGGCACACGCAGAAGGCCGATGCGCCGCTGCAGGATGTCGGTGCCTTTGAAGCCAGCGCGCTGAAGAAGTTCAAGGTCGACCTGCCGCAGGTGCCGCCGCGTTACCGCACCACCTACTTCGACCACATCTGGGGTGGTGGTTACTCGGCCGGTTACTACGCCTACTTCTGGGCCGAAGTGCTGGACCATGACGCCTACCAGTGGTTCACCGAACACGGTGGCCTGACGGCGGCCAACGGCCAGGAGTTCCGCGACAAGATCCTCTCGCGCGGCAACAGCGTGGAGCTGTCGACCCTGTACCGCGATTTCCGCGGCAAGGACCCGTCGGTGGAACCGCTGCTGAAGTTCCGCGGGCTGAAGTAAGAAACAGAAAGCGGCGGGGGCAACCCCGCCGTTTTTCTTTGTGTAGAGTCGAGCCCATGCTCGGCTGGCTTTTTCTGGAGACGCAGCCGAGCATGGGCTCGGCTCTACACAAGCGGATCACGTCCCCACGTGCACCCGGTTGGCCTGCTCGGCCAGGCCCAGGTGATCGAGCGCGATATCCAGCGCCAGCACATAACTCTGCGCGCCATACCCAGCAGCAATGCCCAGGCGCTGGCCGACACCGGCCGGCAGGCACGGTTCGGCCACTGCGCCGTCGTCATGCACCTCTACATACGCGTTGTGCAGATAGGGCAGCAGCCGCTGCAGGCGCAGACTGTTGGCACACGCACCCGGATCGAGCAGCGTCACCTCGCCACGGCTGTGGTCGGCCACGCGCAGCGCATCGAGCAGTTCCTGTTCCGAACCGCAGGCGCGGATCGCCACGCTGGTGCCGGCGTCGATCGCGCGATGCACCAGCGACTTCAGGACCGGTGCCGGCAGCGGCATCGCGGTGCGGATCAGGGCGCCGGCCGCTTCCGGGCCGCGGATGATGAAGATCGACATGACTCAGCTCTCCTGCGCCAGGCGGCGGCCGACAATGGCCAGCGACAACGGGTAACCGGCCTGCTGGCTGCGCTGGTCGACCACCACGGCGGCGGGGCCGTGCTGCAGGCGCAGGCGTGCATCCAGACCAGGTTCGCTGGGCGCCTGCAACTCGATGTACTGCGCCGGTAGCCGTTCCAGCGCCGCCTGCAGCGCGCCACCTTCGGCCTGCCATTGCGCCTCGTCGGCGGCACCGACATCCAGCAGTACCCAGTCGGCCGAGCGCGCCTGCGGTTGGCAGAGGCACTGGCGTACCTCGGACAGGCTGGCACAGTCACTGCAGAGCACGCGATGGCCGGCCAGCTGTGCCGGCAGTTGGGGACGCGGTGCCGACGAAGAGGCGTGGCGGATCACCAGGAGGGTCATACAACACCTTGCGGAATGCGCCGTGTGGCGCGGTGGGCACACGATGCGCGTGCTGCCCGTAAAGGTGCGATGCCGGCGGCCGGACCGGGGCGTAAAACCTGCGTAACCCTTCATGTAGAGCCGAGCCTACGCTCGGCTGCTCTGCGCCCCAGTCGGGCAACCTCGACCCTACAAAGAACAAGCCGAGCGTAGGCTCGGCTCTACAGGAGCGCGGCGCGGGAACCTCTTGCGCCCGGATGTGGTCTGATGCAGCCACCACCCAACCGGAGCCTGTCATGGATGCTGTTGCCCGCCCCCCCTTTTCCCAACGCGCCGTGGCCTGGCTGAAGAAGGAGGCATTGCCGCTGCTGGTGATGCTCGGCCTGCTCGCCGCCGCCCGCGATACCCTGGCCAACCATTACGTGGTGCCGAGTGGTTCGATGCAGCCGACCCTGCAGCCCGGCGACCGGGTGGTGGTGGACATGCGCGCCTACGGTCTGCGTCTGCCGTTCACCAACACGGAACTGATGGCGACCGGCACCCCGCAGCGTGGCGAGGTGGCGGTCTTCGACTCACCGGCCGACGGCACCCGCCTGATCAAGCGCGTCGCGGCGGTGGCCGGTGACCATGTGCAGATGCGCGAGGGCCATCTGAGCATCAACGGGCAGCCGCTGCAGATGGCCGACCTGCAGGACGTGGAAGCCTTCGGCGAGCGACGCGCCCGCCTTGATCTGGACATGGGCGGCGGTCCGGACATCGCCGACCTGGTGGTGCCGGCCGGCAAGGTGCTGGTGCTGGGTGACCACCGCGGCAACAGCTTCGATGGCCGCTTCTTCGGCTTCGTCGACGCCGACAAGCTCTACGGCCGCGCGGTGGCGGTGTACTACCGCCGGGGCGACGGCTTCGAGTGGCAGCGCCTGTAAGCTGAATTGATACTTCTCGTATATCAATCATGACCTATCAGGTTATGGATCGACTGGATAGACGGGCCTAGTCTGAGGCCCGTTCCCTCCCACGCTTGGCCGCCCCTACCGGCCCATCGATCCCATGACTGGCGAAACCGCGGCGGCCATCGAACGCCGCCCCCCCACTGTCGATCCCAGCGCCGAGACCCGCATTCAGCAGGGCACACCGGCCTTTCGTCGCACCGCGCTGGCGCTGTTCCTGGCCGGCTTTTCCACCTTCGGCCTGCTGTACACGGTGCAGCCGCTGCTGCCTGAGTTCAGCCGTCACTTCGGCGTGTCCGCCGCCGGCAGCGCGATGTCGTTGTCGCTGACCACCGGCACGCTGGCGGTGGCAATGCTGTTGGCCGGCCTGCTGTCCGACGCGGTCGGCCGCCGCCCGTTGATGATCGTCGCGTTGCTGGCCTCGGCCATGCTGTCGCTGAGCTCGGCGCTGGTCGATGACTGGACCACGCTGCTGGTATTGCGCACGCTGCTCGGCCTGGCGCTGAGCGGCGTGCCGGCGGTGGCGATGACCTACCTGGTCGAGGAAATGGACAGCCGCGCGCTGGGACTGGCGATGGGCTTGTACATCGGCGGCAACGCCATCGGTGGCATGAGCGGACGCCTGCTGGCCGGCATCATCGCCGACCACTGGGGCTGGCGCTGGGGTATCGGCGTGGTCTCGATCATCGCGGTGGCCAGTACCGTGCTGCTGTGGCTTCAGCTGCCGCCGTCGCGCCACTTCCATCCCCGTCGTGACGGCCTGCGCCGGTTGCCGTCGCGCTGGCGCCTGCTGTTCGCCGACCCGGGCCTGCCGTGGCTGTTCGCCACCTCGTTCGTGCTGATGGGCGTGTTCGTCACCCTCTACAACTACCTGGGCTACCACCTGCTGGCGCCACCGTACCACCTCAGCCAGACCGTGGTCGGCCTGATCTTCAGCGTCTATCTGGTGGGCACCTTCAGTTCGGCGTGGATGGGCCAGCAGGCAACGCGCTACGGGCGCGGCCGCATCCTGTCGATCTCGTTCGCGTTGATCGGCGCCGGCATCGCACTGCTGGCAATGCCGTGGCTGAGTGCGATGGCACTGGGTATCGCGCTGGTCACGTTCGGCTTCTTCGGCGGCCACTCGGTGGCCAGCAGCTGGGTTGGCAGCCGCGCCGGTACGATGCGCGCCGAAGCCTCGGCGATGTATCTGTTTGCCTATTACCTGGGTTCGAGTGTGCTTGGTGGTTTAGGCGGCCTGGCTTATGCGGCGTGGGACTGGCTGGGTGTGTGCCTGTTCGCCGCCGTGCTGACCCTGATCGGCGGTGGCATTGTCTGGGCGCTGCAGCAGCGCGCCCCGCAGCCGGTGACGGCGTGAACCAACGTGTACGGTAGTGCCGGCCGCTGGCCGGCATGCCGGCCCCTGTGGGGTTGCCGGCCAGCGGCCGGCACTACCCGGGTGGAGTGCACGCCTACCCCTCGGCGAACGCTCCGCGCAGCAGCGTGGCGAAATTGCGGATCAGCGGCGTTACCCGTTCGCGGTGCCAGGCCAGCTGCACTTCCGAATGCGCGCCAGCATCGGCCAGTGCCACGAAGCGCGATCCTTCCACGCGTATGTGATCGCATGAAGACGGCAGGATCGCCGCACCCAGGCCCGCAGCGGCCAGGCTGATCAAGGTCGATGCTTCACCGGCTTCCTGCACGATGCGCGGCGTGAAGCCCGCCGCTGCGCACAACGCGATCATGTGGTCGTGGATGCCCGCGCCGGCGCTGCGGCGGAACGCTACGAACGGCTCCTGCGCGAAGTCGCGCAGCGACAGCGTGCCCTGCTTCGACAGCCTGCGCAGGGCAGGGTGGTCGGCGTGCACGATCAGCGCCAGCGGGTCGACGAACAGGCTGTGCGCCACCAGTTCCGGCGGCAGCGCGCGCTTGCGGATGATGCCCACGTCCAGTGAACCGTCGAGCAGCGCGTCAATCTGCTGCAGCGTGTTCATCTCGCTCAGCTGCAGCCGCACCTGCGGGTACTGCTGACGGTAGCGCAGGATCGAACGCGGAATCTGCGGTGACAGTGGCGTGGCGCGAGTCAGACCGATATGCAGTTCACCCTGCTCACCACGCTGTGCACGCTGTACCTCGTCCACGGCCGTTTCCACCTGCTGCACGATGGCGCGTGCACGTTCCTGCAGCAGCTCGCCCGCAGGCGTCAGCTGCACGCGGCGATGGCTGCGCACGAACAGGCGCGCGCCAATCAGTTCTTCCAGCTGGCGGATCTGCTGGCTGAGCGGCGGCTGTGACATGCCCAGCCGCTCCGCCGCCTGGCCGAAGTGCAGCGTATCGGCGACAGCGAGGAAGTAGCGCAGGTGGCGCAGTTCAATGGACATGGGGCCAGTTTATTCATCGTCAGCCGGAAATGAATCAGAGATGGGATCCGATCCCGTGCCGACCAACGGTCGGCACCCACCAACAGCAGCTGGCACCAACAGCAGCGACCAACTGTCGAAGGCGGGGTGGGTCCGGTTGCGGGGGTCACTTCAGGACGGGTTTACGGCGTCCCCCGCAACCGGACTCACCCCGCCATCCCACGGATAGCCGGCTTTTGCTGTTGCTTCGGCTTCGGCGGGTGCAGGGCGCAGCCCTGCCGAACACCCCTCACCGCTCCGAATGCCCGCTCTGATCGTAATCGCGCGGGCTGAACAACTCCGGCTGGATCAGCTCGATGAACGCCCGCGCCTGCGCCGACAACGCCTTGCCCCGGCGCACGATCACCCCGTAGCTGCGCTCGGGGAACCAGCGCTTCATCGATCGCGCCGCCAGCCGCTCGTGGTCGGCCTCGTTCAGGCACAGCGCCGGCACGATGGAAATGCCCATGCCCATCGCCACGTACTGCTTGATCACTTCCCAGCCCCCCACCTCCAGCGCCACGGTGTAGGCGATGCGGTGGCGCTGGAACACCTGGTCCACCAGCCGGTAGGTGATCTGCCGCTTCGGCGGCAGCACCAGCGGATAGCGCGCAATATCGGCCAGCTCCAGCTCGCCGCCCTTGGCCAGCGGATGATCGTGCGGTGCGATCAGCACCTGCTCGAAGCGGTAGGCCGGGGCGTAGGTCAGGTCGGCCGGCACATCGGTCATCGAACCGATCGCCAGGTCGGCGGCATCCTCGCGCAGCAGGTCGGTGCCGTCGGCGCTGATCGCGTTGTGCAGGGTCAGGCGCACGTCCGGATGGTGCAGGCGGAAGCGTTCGACGATCTTCGGCAGCAGGTACAGGATGGTCGAACTGTTGGCGGCGATGTTGAGCTCGCCCGCGTCCAGGCCGCGCACCTTGTCGCGGAAGCGCGCCTCCAGCCCGTCCAGGTTCTCCACCAGCGGCTGTGCCATCTCGTACAGCAGCTGGCCCTCGCGGCTGGGCACCAGGCGCCGCCCGCTGCGCTCGAACAATGGCACCCCCAGCTCCCGTTCCAACGCCTGCAACTGCAGGCTGATGGCCGGCTGGCTGACGAAAAGTGCCTCAGCCGCCCGTGAGACCGAGCCCAGGCGCACGGTCTGGCAGAACGCGCGCAGCGGCTTCAGCCGGTCGGATTTGTAGGAAAAACGCGGACTTGGCGCGGTGCGTGTGCTCATCGTGTAACGAGTATTAGCACAACTTATGTAAAACATTGCAAAAACTGTTTTGCCAAATACTGAGGCCCGGCGGCACCGTGGAGACGTTCCCCCACCGCTGGAGTCGCCTCATGTCCGCCGTCGCTTCCGCCGTTCCCACCCCCGCCACCAAGGCCACCCCCGGCATCGCCCTGGCGACCCGCGTGGCCGGCCAGGACACCGTGCTGCCGGCGCCGCTGCTGGCCCTGCTGGTGTCGCTGCACCGCGCGGTGGAACCGGGCCGGCAGGCGAGGCTGCAGGCCCGCCGTGAACGCCAGGCGTTCTTCGACCAGGGCGGCCTGCCGGACTTCCGTGAAGACACCACTGCGATCCGCAGCGGCGACTGGCGCGTTGCGCCGCTGCCGGCCGCGCTGCAGGACCGCCGCGTCGAGATCACCGGCCCGACCGACCCGAAGATGGTCATCAACGCGCTGAACTCCGGCGCCAAGGTGTTCATGGCCGACTTCGAGGATTCGACCTCGCCGACCTGGCGCAACCTGCTGGCCGGACAGCAGTCGCTGGCCGCCGCGGTGCGTGGCGACTTGGAATACACCGCCCCCAATGGCAAGCACTACACGCTGCGCCCGTACGACGAGCAGGCGGTGCTGATCGTGCGCCCGCGTGGCTGGCACCTGGACGAGAAGCACGTGCGCATCGACGGCCAGTTCCTCGCCGGTGGCCTGTTCGACGCAGCGGTGTTCGCCTTCCACAACGCCCGCACCCTGCAGGCGAAGGATCGTGGCCCGTACTTCTACCTGCCCAAGCTGCAGAGCATGGAAGAGGCGGCGCTGTGGGAAACCGCGCTGTCGCACATCGAAGGGATGCTCGGCCTGCCGCACGGCCAGATCAAGGTGACCGTGCTGATCGAAACGCTGCCGGCGGTGTTCGAGATGGACGAGATCCTGCACGCACTGCGTGACCGCATCGTCGGCCTGAACTGCGGGCGCTGGGATTACATCTTCTCGTACCTGAAGACCTTCCGCCGCCACGCCGACCGCGTGCTGCCCGAACGCGGTCAGGTGACCATGACCCAGCCATTCCTGAAGGCGTATTCGGAACTGCTGATCCAGACCTGCCACCGCCGCGGTGCGCATGCGATGGGCGGCATGGCCGCGCAGATCCCGATCAACAACGATGCCGCTGCCAACGAGCAGGCGATGGCCCGCGTGCGCGCCGACAAGCTGCGTGAAGTCAGCGCCGGCCACGACGGCACCTGGGTCGCGCACCCGGCGCTGATTCCGGTGGCGATGGCGATCTTCGACGAGCACATGCCCGGTGCGAACCAGCACAGCGTGCTGCGCCAGGATGTGCGCGTCGGCCGCGACGAACTGATCGCGCGGCCGCCGGGCACCATCACCCGCGCCGGTTTCGAAGGCAACGTGGAAGTCTGCGTGCGCTACCTGGCCGCCTGGCTGGATGGCAACGGCTGTGTGCCGATCCATCACCTGATGGAGGACGCGGCCACCGCCGAGATCAGCCGCAGCCAACTGTGGCAGTGGCTGCATACGCCGGGCCAGCAGCTGGACGATGGCACCGCGATCGACCTGGCCCTGCTGGATTCCACCCTGGCGCAGCTGCCAGCACGGCTGGGCGATACCGCCGCGCTGCCCGGTGGCGCGCGCATCAGCGAGGCCATCGCCCTGCTCGGCGAACTGAGCCGCAGCGACGAACTGACCGATTTCCTGACCCTGCCGGCTTACGCGCGCATCGATTGACCGACTGCCCGCAAACCCGCCGTTTCCCTCCCCGCTGCACGCACGAACCGAACTGGAGAAAGACATGAGCAAGCTGCCCACTGCCGAACAGATCCAGCACGACTGGGATACCCACCCGCGTTGGGAAGGCATCCAGCGCAACTACAGCGCCGCCGACGTGGTGCGCCTGCGCGGCACCGTCCACATCGAGCATTCGCTGGCCCGCCTGGGTGCCGAGAAGCTGTGGGCGTCGCTGCATGAGCGCGAGTTCGTCAACGCGCTGGGTGCACTGACCGGCAACCAGGCCATGCAGCAGGTCAAGGCCGGCCTGAAGGCGATCTACCTGTCCGGTTGGCAGGTGGCGGCCGACGCAAACCTGGCTGGCCAGATGTATCCGGACCAGTCGCTGTACCCGGCCGATTCGGTGCCGGCGGTGGTCAAGCGCATCAACAACACGCTGCTGCGCGCCGACCAGCTGCACCACGCCGAAGGCAAGGATGACATCGACTTCCTGCAGCCGATCGTGGCCGATGCCGAGGCCGGCTTCGGCGGCGTGCTCAACGCCTTTGAACTGATGAAGGCGATGATCGAGGCCGGCGCCGCCGGCGTGCACTTCGAGGACCAGCTGGCCTCGGTGAAGAAGTGCGGGCACATGGGCGGCAAGGTGCTGGTGCCGACCCGCGAGGCGATCGAGAAGCTCAACGCCGCACGCCTGGCCGCCGACGTGATGGGCGTGCCGACCCTGCTGGTCGCGCGCACCGATGCCGAAGCTGCGGATCTGCTGACCAGTGACATCGACGGCAACGACAAGCCGTTCACCACCGGTGAGCGCACCGTCGAAGGCTTCTACAAGACCCGCAACGGCCTGGACCAGGCGATCAGCCGCGGCCTGGCCTATGCGCCCTACGCCGACCTGGTGTGGTGCGAGACCGGCAAGCCGGACCTGGAATTCGCGCGCAAGTTCGCCGAGGCGATCCATGCGAAGTTCCCGGGCAAGCTGCTGGCCTACAACTGCTCGCCCAGCTTCAACTGGAAGAAGAACCTGGATGACGCCACGATTGCGAAGTTCCAGCGCGAGCTGGGCAGCTACGGCTACAAGTTCCAGTTCATCACCCTGGCCGGATTCCATGCGCTGAACTACGGCATGTTCAATCTGGCCCACGGCTACGCACGCCGCCAGATGAGCGCGTTCGTGGAACTGCAGGAAGCCGAGTTCGAAGCGGCCGAGCGCGGCTTCACTGCGGTCAAGCACCAGCGTGAGGTGGGTACCGGCTATTTCGATGCGGTGACCCAGGCGATTCAGCAGGGCCAGTCGTCGACCACCGCGCTGACCGGCTCGACCGAGGAAGAGCAGTTCCATGGCGGGCGCAGCGAACGCGCCGCGTGATCCGGTAGTGCCGGCCGCTGGCCGGCAACCCATCGATGTTTCCGAAGCCCATGCAGTTGCCGGCCAGCGGCCGGCACTACCGGGCACCGGGTGATCAGGGTGGCCAGGGAAGGGCCAGACAACGCCGGCCGGTCGGGGGACCTGCCGGCGTTGTTGTATCGATGCAAGGGGCAGCCAGCGGGCAGCGTCAATCAGGCGCACCCCGGGTTCCGGCAACTTGGCCGAAACCCTGTGAAACCCGGCATCGAATTGATACAGCAGGGGTTTTGCCCGGGCGCCCGTGACCAGAACGGGCCACCACCGATCTTCACATCAATCAAGATCGGCAGAGCGGTCAAAATGAGATAGGGCGCACACTTTAAAGCGGTGCTATGCTCCGCGGCTCACCAGGGGACGCTGGCGGCGGGTGCAGGGAATGACCGGCAGGGGTGCGGCCGAGAACAGTGATGTGACGACAGGTATCGCCCGGGTGGCGATGGCCGAGATCGTGCACGCGCTGTTGTCAGATGCCGAGGTGGCATTGTTTGCCAGATTCGCCCGCGCATGCAAGCTCCGTGCCGGACAGTGGCTGTTCCAGCGTGGTCACCGCGGCGAGCGCATGTATGTGATCCTCGAAGGCCAGATCGAACTGGACTTCGGCGAGGACCTGGTGATCAAGACACTCGGGCAGCATGAGTTCTTCGGAGAACTGGGCCTGCTGGTCGGCGACCACCTGCGCAGCGCGAGCGCGCGCGCGCTGGTCGACTGCGATGTGCTGGAACTGGGGCCGGCTGATTTCCACCGGCTGGTCGAATCCAATCCGGGCCTGGTGGCCTATTTCCTGCGCCGCACGATCATGCGCGTGCTGGCCAACGAACAGGCCCTGATCAGCCAGCTGCGCCGGCGCAACCACGATCTGGAAACCGCGCTGGACAACCTCTACATCACCACCCACCAGCTGACCCACACCCGCGAGCTGGTGCGTACCGATGAACTGACCGGCCTGCACAACCGCCGTGGCCTCACCCTGTACCTGCAGGAGTGCCGCGAGCGTGCCGAGGGGCCGCCACAGGCGCTGCTGCTGATCGACTGCGACCGCTTCAAGCAGATCAACGACCGCCACGGCCACCAGGCCGGCGACCGCGTGCTGCAGAGCATGGGCAACATCCTGCGCTCGATGGCTGGCGAACAGGATCTGGCCTGCCGGCTTGGCGGCGATGAGTTCTGCCTGATGCTGCGCCGTGGCAACCGCGAGATCGTGCAGCACGCTGCCGAGTTCATCCTCAGCGCGGTGCACGGCCTGCTCGAGCGCAGTCACGGCACGCCGCATGTAAGCCTGGTCAGCATCGGAGCCAGCCTGTTGGATGCCGACGCGGGCTGGAGTGAGTGGTATGCCAGCGCCGATCGGGCGCTGTACCGGGCCAAGCGTGATGGCGGCAACTGCCTGCGCTGGGTGGATGATCCGGACGGCCAATAGGGAGATGCAGGCGATGAATGGCGACAACGGAACGTCAGCCCCGCATAGCCCACAGCTACGCGCCCTGCTGTTCACTGATCTGTGTGATTCGCTGCAGCTGGTCGAGCGGATCGGCGACGTGGCGGCGGCGAGCCTGTTCCAGGAACACGACCGCCTGGTGCTGGTGCTGCAGCACCGCTGGAATGGCCAGCTGATCGATCGTTCGGACGGCCTGTTCATGCTGTTCGAGCGCGCCATCGATGCCCTGGGCTTCGCCCTGGACTACCAGCGTGAACTGCATGCGCTGGGCCAGCAGCGTGCGATTGAACTGCGCGCGCGTGCCGGCCTGCATGTGGGCGACGTGCTGACCTGGGAAAACAGTGCCGAGGCAGTCCGCGCCGGCGCCAAGTCGATGGAAGTGGAAGGCCTGGCCAAGCCGATGGCGGCGCGCCTGATGATGCTGGCCCGGCCCGGCCAGATCCTGTTGTCGGCGGTAGCCGAATCGCTGACCCGCCGTGCCACCGATGCGTTGGGCGAGCGCGGCACGCGCCTGTTGTGGAAGTCACACGGGCGCTGGCGCTTCAAGGGCGTGCCGGTGGTACAGGAAGTGATCGAAGTGGGCGAGATCGGCTCCGCACCGCTGCGCATGCCGCGTGCCAATGCCAAGGCCCGCCGCGACCTGCCGTTGTGGCGGCAGCCGCTGGTGCTGGCCGCCGAAGGCCTGGTGCTGGCGGTGGCGGTGCTGGGCGGCTGGCTGCTGCTGCGGCCGGAACCGGCGATCGCGTTCGCCGAGCGCGACTGGGTGGTGCTCGGTGATGTCGACAACCTCACCGGCGACTCGATCTTCGACGACTCGATGCGGCACGCGATCCGGATCGCGCTGGAGCAATCGCGCTACGTGAACGTGCTGTCGGAGGGCAAGATCCGCGAAAGCCTGGAAATGGCGCGGCTCTCGGGCGATACCCGGCTCAGCCGCGATACCGCGGCCAACGTGGCGGTGCGGGAAGGCGCGCGCGCCGTGCTGCTGCCGACGGTGCGGCAGAAGATCGGTGGCTACGAGCTGGCCATCGATGTCGCCGCACCCGGCAGCGGCCAGGTGATCCAGACGTTCACCGCCACCGTGGATCGATCCGACCAGATGGTGTTCGCGGTGGACGACGTGGTCGGGCGCCTGCGTCGCGGACTGGGCGAATCGGTGGCGAGCCTGGAACAGTCGTTGCCGCTGCCGCGGGCATCGACCCAGGACCTGCGCGCACTGCGAGCATTCGCGCTGGCGGAGAGTGCACTGGGCCAGCGTCGCTTCGAGGAGGCGCGCAACCTGTACCAGGCGGCGATCGATATCGATCCCGGTTTCGCCCTGGCCTACATGGGCGTGGCCAAACTGCATGCGCGCGTCGAGGAAGGGCGGCGTGCACGCGAAGCCATGCAGCATGCGCTGGACCTGCAGGATCGGCTGCCGCCACGCGAGCGGCTGTACCTGAAGGCCTGGATGGCCGAGCTGGAGCCGGGTGGCTGGGCGCTGGAGCAATGGCGCACGTTGGCCAAGGTCTATCCGGATTCGTTCGCGGGGCTGTCCAACACGTCCTGGTACCTGCTGCAGGCCAACCAGTTCAGCGAGGCCGAACCCTATGCGCGTGCGGCCGCAGTACCGCAGGATCCGCTGCGGCTGTATCCGCTGGTCCATCTGGTGCGGATACAGATCGCTGCCAACCAACCGCAGCTCGCTGCCGAAACGCTGGCCCAGGCGCAGGTCCTGCGCGGTCGCGATGATGCCGATGAGACCGGCGTGGATGTGCTGGTGGCGCAGGGACAGTACGCGAAGGCCGCGCAGCTGTTGCCGCAGATCCACGCCAGTGATGGACTGCAGGAGCGGATGAAGCTGCGTGCGCAGTTGTTGCTGGCTGCTGCGCAGCGCGATTGCGCGGCCATGCAGCAGGCGATACGCGAAGATGCAGCGGCGCCGACGCTGATCGACCTGCAGGTGCAGCAGCGCCTGCAGCACGCCAGCGTGGCGGCGCTGTGCCCGAGCGCTGACCGTGCCGGGCTGCAGGCCATTGCGGCGCTGCTGCAGCCGATGCTGCAGGAGCGTGATGATCCCATGCTGCATGCCCGTGGCCTGCAATGGCTGGCACTGGTCCACCTGGCGCAGCGGCAGGGCCAGTTCGAACTGGCCAGGCGCTGGCTGGACGAGCAGCGGCCCCTGCTGCGCAGCCTGCGCAGTCCGGTCGCGGACCGCTGGCTGCGCATCGTCAGCGCCATGGACGAACTGCAGATGCAGCGGCCCGAGGCTGCCCGCACCCTGATCGAGCCGATGCTCGATGGCAGCGAGCCGGTGCAGGCACACGTCGTGCTGCTGCTCGCGGTGCGCGCACAGGGCAATGAAGCCGCGGTACGCCGCCAGCAGGCCTGGCTGGCCCAACATCGCGGCCAGGCCATTGCCGAGGTCACCGCCATGCAGGTCTGGCAACCGCTGAACGTGCATGACGTCTCCACGTGGGCTACGCCGGCCACGGCCGGCGCGCCCTGATGGCGGGTCAGCCGTCGATGCGCTCGCCGACCTTGCCGGCTTCGAAGCAGAACACCACGGTCATGGCCGCCACCGACCCGGACAGGTGGGCCTGCAGCCCGTCACGCACCTGGCTCAGCTCTTCGACCGAGGCCAGGGTGCCGATCTTCATGCAGTCGTTCTCGCCAACGGCACCGTCCAGCCCGATCGAGGCCAGCGCCTTGGCAGGCGACGCGGTGAAGTGGCTGCGGAAGTCGTCATTGCCGATCAGGTGGTCCAGCAGGAGGCTGGCGTCTGCGGCGGAAAGGCGGGGATGGGTGCTCATGGGGATCGTCCGTAGGTGGAGTGTCTCGTATCGGCCGCGACAGCCTGCCATTGAGGGCCGCGCTGTGCACATCGCTAAAGTTGGCCGCGCCGCGGTCGTTGCTGCTATGCCGGTTGTGCGGCAGAAGGAAGGAAACCCATGCGCCTGCGCCGCTGCGCCAGCCTGATGTTCGAGCCCCGCGAGGCGGTCACCCTGGACCTGCGCGCGATGCTGGCCGGCCACGCCGAGATGGACAGCCAGATCAGCTGGGTGGCGCTGGCCGCGCATCTGGACCAGCCACTGCCGGTGGATGCCGAGGAGCGCCAGCTGCTGGGCGAGCTCAGCGCGCACCGCTGGAGCGAACCGCCCGCCGATGCCTCCCCGGCGATGCTGGCCCGCCTGGTCGAGCAGGGCCTGCTGCTGACCGACCCGCCGAGCGAGGTGGGGCACCAGCTGCGCGACGAGGCGCTGCGGCGCAGCCAGTGGTGGCCGCTGGCTGCACTGGCCCATCGCCATGCACGCTGGCAGGCCGTGGACAGCGTGGAGGACATGCGCCGGCAGGGGTTGGACACCGCTGCCGGCCTGCGCCAGCGCCTCGGGCCGCCGCCGCCGGTGGTGCAGCCCATGCAGGGCGACTACCAGCCGCTGCCGCGCAGCGAAGAGGCCGCGTTCGACGCACTGCTGGCGCGCCGCACCACCTGCCGCAATTTCGACCCGCAGCGCGCGCTGCCGCTGCCGTTGCTGGCCCAGGTGCTGCAACGCACGCTGATGGCGCACGCGGTGCAGAAGGTCGAGCGCGATACCGAGTTCCTGAAGAAGAACGTGCCTTCCGGTGGCGGCCTGCATCCCACCGAAGGCTTCCTGCTGGTGCAGAACGTGGAAGGACTGGCACCGGGCCTGTACCACTACCACCCGGTGCAGCACGCCGTGCTGCCGCTGCCCTCGCCGCCGCCTGATGCATTGCCCGCGCTGGCACGGCGGATGCTGTCCGGTCAGGCGTGGTTCGCCGATGCACCGGCGCTGCTGGTGCTGGCGCCGCGCTATGACCGCTGCTTCTGGAAGTACCGCAACCACGCCAAGGCGCATCGTGCGGTGACGCTGGATGTCGGCCACATCTCGCAGCTGCTGTACCTGTGCGCGACCGAGCGCGGCCTGGCCGCCTTCGTCACCGCAGCCATCAACGATGCCGATGTCGATCGCGCCTTCGGCTTCGATGGCATCGGCCAGAGCGCGATGGCCATCTGCGGCCTGGGCTGGCGCAGTGCCACATTGGACACGGCCGAATTCGATCCCGCTGGTCGGGTGACGGCGGGCGACGACCGCTGAGCGACCGTCGCCCCGGCGTTCACGCCGCTTCGAAGTCCACCAGCACCGCGCCGTCGTTGACCTGGTCACCGGCCTTGGCGCGGTAGCCCTTCACCGTGCCGTCGGCCGGCGCCTGCAGGGTGTGCTCCATCTTCATTGCTTCCAGCACCACCAGCGGCGTGCCGCGCTTGACCTCGGTACCGGCGGCGACCAGCGTGGCCACGATCTTCCCGGGCATCGGTGCCAGCAGGCTGCCGGCATCGGCCACGGCGTGGTCCGATTCGCTCACCGGATCATGCAGGGTGAAACGGTGCTGGCCGTCGGTGCCGAACAGGTACAGCTGGTCACCCTCGCGCAGCAGCTGCAGTGTCCAGCGGCGCCCGCCCAGCTGTACCGCCAGCCCGCGCACATCGGCGGTGCCGATCACCTGCACGGGTGCCGCGTCATCGCACTGCACGCGCCAGCCATCGGCCTGCGCCCACACCTTCAGCGTGTGCCGGCATTCGCCCTGCTGCAGCGGCAGCACGCGCGGCGCGGGCGCGCCAAGGCGCCAGCCGTCCTGCGCCTGCCACGGCGAATGCGGGTCGCGCGCGTCGCTGGCTGCACCTGCAGTAGTGGCCACGGCGGCCACCGCCGCCAGCAGCCACAGCGCATCATCGCTGTCACCCACCCGGGCCAATGCGGCCTGCTCGCGCTCGATCAGCGCGGTATCCAGCTTGGCGTGGGTAAACGAATCGGTGTTCACCAGGCGGCGCAGGAAGCCGGCATTGGTGGTCACGCCCACTACCTGGCAGTCGGCCAGGGCCTGGCTCATGCGGCGCAGCGCGGCGTCGCGGTCCACGTCCCAGACGATCAGCTTGGCAATCATGGGATCGTAGTACGGCGTGATGCTGTCGCCTTCCTCGACACCGGTATCCACGCGCACATGAGTCGACGGCGCCGGCAGGCGCAGGCGGCGCAGGAGGCCGGTGGACGGCAGGAAACCACGGTCGGCGTCTTCGGCATACAGCCGCGCCTCGATGGCGTGGCCGTGGATCGCCAGCTGCTCCTGGCGCAGCGGCAGCGGCTGGCCCGAGGCTACGCGCAGCTGCCACTCCACCAGGTCGGTGCCGGTGATGTACTCGGTGACCGGATGCTCGACCTGCAGGCGGGTGTTCATTTCCATGAAGTAGAAATCGCCGTCAGGGCCGGCGATGAACTCCACCGTGCCGGCACCGACGTAGCCCACCGCGCGCGCGGCATCGACCGCGGCCTTGCCCATCGCAGCACGACGTTCGGGGCTCATGCCGGGGGCGGGCGCTTCTTCCAGCACCTTCTGGTGGCGGCGCTGCACTGAGCAGTCGCGCTCGAACAGGTAGACCGCATCACCGTGGCTGTCGCCGAACACCTGGATCTCGATATGGCGCGGGCGCTCGACGTACTTCTCGACCAGCACATGGTGGTTGCCGAATGCCGAGGCGGCCTCGCGCTGGCAGCTGGCCAGTGCATCGACGAAGTCCTCGCTGCGTTCGACCTTGCGCATGCCCTTGCCACCGCCACCGGCGCTGGCCTTGATCAGTACCGGGTAGCCGATGGCATCGGCCTGCGCGCGCAGGAACGCCGGCTCCTGCTGGTCGCCGTGGTAGCCCGGCGTCAGTGGCACACCGGCCTTGGCCATCAACGCCTTGGCCGCGCTCTTGTCACCCATCGCGCGGATCGCGCTGGCCGGCGGCCCGATGAAGGTGACGCCGGCGGCGGCGCAGGCATCGGCGAAGTCGGCATTCTCGGACAGGAAGCCGTAACCGGGGTGGATCGCCTGCGCGCCGGTCAGGCGTGCGGCGTCGAGCAGGGCGTCGCCGCGCAGGTAGCTCTCACGCGCGGCGGCCGGGCCGATGTGGATGGCCTCGTCGGCCAGGCGTACGTGGCGTGCATTGCGGTCGGCATCGGAATACACCGCCACGGTGGCGATGCCGAGGCGGCGGCAGGTGGCGATGACGCGGCAGGCGATTTCGCCGCGGTTGGCGATCAGGACTTTGGTGAACATGGCAACAGGCTCGGTCATGGCACGGGTTACATGCGGAACACGCCGAAGCGCGTCTGCTGCGGGGCGGCGTTGAGGCTGGCCGACAGCGCCAGCGCCAGCACCCGGCGGGTGTCGGCCGGATCGATCACGCCGTCGTCCCACAGGCGCGCGCTGGCGTAGTACGGGTGGCCCTGCTGCTCGAACTGGTCGCGGATCGGCGCCTTGAACGCGTCTTCCTCCGCTGCCGGCCACTGGCCGCCCTTGGCCTCGATGCCATCGCGCTTGACCGTGGCCAGCACGCTGGCGGCCTGTTCGCCACCCATCACGCCGATGCGCGCGTTCGGCCACATCCACAGGAAGTTGGGCGAATAGGCGCGGCCGCACATGCCGTAGTTGCCCGCACCGAACGAGCCACCGATCACCACGGTGAACTTGGGTACCTTGGCGCAGGCCACCGCCATCACCAGCTTGGCCCCGTCCTTGGCGATGCCGCCCTGTTCGTACTTGCGGCCGACCATGAAGCCGGTGATGTTCTGCAGGAACACCAGCGGGATGTTGCGCTGGGTGCACAGCTCGATGAAGTGCGCGCCCTTCAGTGCCGACTCGGAGAACAGGATGCCGTTGTTGGCGATGATGCCGATCGGGTAGCCGTTCAGATGGGCGAAGCCGGTGACCAGCGTTGCGCCGTAGCGCGGCTTGAATTCGTCGAAGCGCGAGCCGTCCACCAGTCGCGCGATCACTTCGCGTACGTCGTAGGGCTTGCGCGTATCGGCCGGGATCACGCCGTACAGTTCGTGCGCTGGCAGCAGCGGTTCTTCGCTGGCCTGCACCGCCATCGCCGGTTCCGGCTTGCGCCAGTTGAGCTGGGCGATGATCGCGCGCACCCGTGCCAGCGCCTGCAGGTCGTTGTCGGCCATGTGGTCAGCCACGCCGGAGATGCGCGTGTGCACATCGGCACCACCCAGTTCCTCGGCCGTCACCACTTCGCCGGTGGCCGCCTTCACCAGCGGCGGGCCGCCGAGGAAGATCGTGCCCTGCTCGCGCACGATCACCGTCTCGTCGCTCATCGCGGGCACATAGGCACCACCAGCGGTGCAGCTGCCCATCACGCAGGCGATCTGCGGAATGCCCTGCGCCGACAGGTTGGCCTGGTTGTAGAAGATGCGGCCGAAATGGTCGCGGTCGGGAAAGACTTCGTCCTGCAGCGGCAGGAACGCGCCACCGGAATCGACCAGGTAGATGCACGGCAGGTGGTTCTGCTCGGCGATCTCCTGCGCGCGCAGGTGCTTCTTCACCGTCATCGGGTAGTAGGTGCCGCCCTTGACCGTGGCATCGTTGGCCACGATCACGCATTCCACGCCGCTCACGCGGCCGATGCCGGCCACTACGCCAGCGGCCGGCACGGCGTCTTCGTACATGCCGTGCGCGGCCAGCGGCGCGATTTCCAGGAACGCGCTGCCCGGGTCGAGCAGGGCGTCGATGCGGTCGCGCACCAGCAGCTTGCCGCGCGCGGTGTGCTTGGCGCGTGCGGCTTCGCTGCCACCCAGCGCGGTGCGGGCGAGGGTGGCATGCAGGTCGTCGACCACGGCCTGCATGGCCGCGCGGTTGCTTTCAAACGTTTCGCTGCCCGGTTGCAGCTGGGTGCTCAATACGGTCATCGCAGTGGCCTTACAGGGTGCGCTGGAACAGTTCGCGGCCGATCAGCATGCGGCGGATCTCGGACGTGCCGGCGCCGATCTCATACAGCTTGGCATCGCGCCACAAGCGGCCGGTCGGGTATTCGTTGATGTAGCCGTTGCCGCCCAGGATCTGGATCGCCTGACCGGTCAGCCAGGTGGCCTTCTCGGCGGCGTACAGGATGGCACCGGCGGCGTCCTGGCGGGTGGTGCGGCCCTGGTCGCAGGCGCGTGCCACGGCATAGACATACGCGCGGCAGGCACCCAGGCCCACGTACATGTCGGCGATCTTGGCCTGGATCAGCTGGAAGCTGCCGATCGGCTCGCCGAACTGGTGGCGCTCGTGCACATACGGCATCACCACGTCCATGGCCGCGGCCATCAGGCCCAGCGGGCCACCGGACAGCACCACGCGCTCGTAGTCCAGGCCGGACATCAGCACGCGCACGCCACCGCCAACCTGGCCCAGCACGTTCTCTTCAGGAATCTCGCAATCCTGGAACACCAGCTCGCAGGTGGGCGAAGAACGCATGCCCAGCTTGTCCAGCTTCTGCGCGGTGGAAAAGCCCTTCATGCCCTTCTCGACCAGGAACGCGGTGATGCCCTTGGCGCCGGCCTCCATGTCGGTCTTGGCATAGACCACCAGCACGTCGGCATCCGGGCCGTTGGTGATCCACATCTTGTTGCCGTTGAGCACGTAGCGGTCGCCGCGCTTGTCCGCGCGCAGCTTCATCGACACCACGTCCGAACCGGCCCCCGGCTCGCTCATCGCCAGCGCGCCGACCAGGCTGCCGTTGCACAGTCCGGGCAGGAAGCGCTGCTTCTGTTCTTCGTTGCCGTTCTTGCGCAGCTGGTTCACGCACAGGTTGGAGTGCGCGCCATAGGACAGGCCGATGCCGCCGGAGGCACGCGAGATTTCCTCCATCGCCACCACGTGGGCCAGGTAGCCCATGCCGGTGCCACCGTATGCTTCTTCCACGGTGAGGCCGAGCAGGCCCTGTTCGCCCAGCTTCGGCCACAGCGCCAGCGGGAACTGGTTGCTGGCATCGGCCTCGGCGGCCAGCGGCGCGACCTCGGCGGCGGCAAAATGGGCCACGCTCTGGCGCAGCAGGTCGATGTCTTCGCCAAGATCGAAGTTCAGGGATGGCACGTGCATTGTGGTGGCTCCACGGCGGGATGGCAGGAATGGACGCACCCGGCGGGGGAGTGGGCGGCGGTCTGCAGGACCGTCACCCACACGGGCGATGGCCCCAGCGTAGCGGGGTTCGGGTAAGAAGTGAATACGAATTCAAAAATTGAAACTAGAATCAGAACATGGCCTATAAACGCTCTGCATTGATGGAAGAACGCCTGGCGGGCGCCCGTGAACGGATCCTGCTGGCCACCCGCGCGCTGGTCGCCACTGGCGGCTGGCGCAATGCCCCGGTGACTGCGGTGGCAACCCAGGCGGGGGTGTCCACCGGCCTGATCTACCGGCATTTCCCGTCCAAGGCAGAGCTGTTCGTGGAAGTCCTCAATGCCGCCGTGGCCCACGAGGTCGCGATCATGGAGCGGATCGCCAGTGGCCCGGAGGCGGCCAGCGAGCGGCTGCGGCTGGCGATCACTGCCTTCGTCCGCCGTGCCCTGGCCGGGCCGGGGCTCGCGCACGCCTTCATCGTCGAACCGGTCGACCCGGATGTGGAAGCCGAGCGCATGCGCGGTCGTCGCGCCTTCGGCGACGTGTTCCTGCGGCTGGTGGAGGAGGGCGTGGCGGCCGGTGAGCTGCCGGCGCAGGACGCGCATGTGGCCGCTGCGTGCCTGGTCGGCGCCTTCACCGAAGCGATGGTCGGCCCGACCGCACCCAGCCGCGAAGCGCACCGCGACGAAGACGCGCTGGTGGATGCGATCTGCAGCTTCTGCCTGCGCGCGATCGGCGCCCCGGCAATCCGGTAGCGCCGGGCCATGCCCGGCGGCTGTTGCCATCCTCGACCGTTGTTGCCGCGCTTCGCGCTCGCCGGGCACGGCCCGGCGCTACCCGCATGCGGCCACGGCCGCATGCTGCGCCGCATCAGCAGTGACGCCTGTTGTCGCACGCAAAGTGCGTTCTATACTCGGCCCATCACGCAGTCGCTCAGCCGTGGTCCAACGACTATCAGCCAGGGGTAACGAAGAGTGCGGAATTACGATCTGGAGTTCCTGAAACGCTTCTCCATGGTGATCGCGCTGCTGGCGACCATCACCCTCGGCCTCATCCTCCTTGCCGCCTACATCCACACCCGGATTCCGCCCGAGGTGTCGCCGACCGCGGCCAAACGCACCGAACAGCGCATCTCGCCGACCGGTGCAGTCTACGCCGGCAGCACCGGCGCCGCCGCGCAGGCTGCCGCCAAGGCCGCCGCGCTGGCCAAGGCCGCGTCGCAGGTGGCCTACGGCGGCACCAAGGATGGCAAGGTGATCTTCGACAACCTGTGCACCGCCTGCCACACCACCGGCGTGGGCATGGCACCGACGCTGGACCATTCGCACTGGGACAAGCGCATCGCGCAGGGCAAGGACACGCTCTACAAGCACGCCATCGAGGGCTATACCGGCCCCGACGGCGGCATCATGCCGCCCAAGGGCGGCAACCCGGCACTGACCGAAGAACAGATCCATGCCACCGTGGACTGGATGCTGGGCAACCTGAAATAGCCGCCGCAACGCGCCGCTTCCTGTAGAGCCGAGCCCACGCTCGGCTGCTCTGCGCACGGTGTGGCCAGGCGCAGCCGAGCGTGGGCTCGGCTCTACCACCTACTGAGCTTTGCCCACCGAGGCCTGATCGCTCATATGCCCCCGCTGCGCAGGCGGCGTTTCGCATTTCAGGGTTAGTCTGTGCGCCTCTTCCATGGAGTCGCCCGTCGATGCGCCGCCGTTCCCTCGCCCTTGCCCTGTCCCTGCTGCTGCCGGCCAGCGCCTTTGCCCAGGCCCAGCCGCAGGTCGCGCCGGTCGCGGCGCCCGCCGCGCGCAGCAGCGCCACCGTGGTGCTGACCGCCGCGCCGGCCGACTGGCGCGCGCTGGATGGTCAGCGGGTGCGCATCGCCGCACCGCTGACCCTGGCCGGTACCGACGGCCTGGAGCGCTTCGGCCAGCTCACCGTAGCCTTCGATGGTCGCCTCTGGCAGCCGACCGAAGTGGCCGCGCCGGGTACTGCCGGCTATGAGCAGGTGATGGCCGACAACCAGCGCCGCCGCCTGGTGCTGGAAGATGGCAGTGATGCCCGAGACCCCGCCAGCGTGGCGTACCTGCCGGGCAGCCCCGTGCTGCGCACCGGCATGCAGCTGCGCGACGTGCAGGGCATCGTGCGCATGGACGCGCAGGGCCATCCGCGCCTGCAGGTCGAAGGTGTGCTGAAACTGCCGGAACTCAGGCGCCCGGCGGTGCCGACGGTGCCGGGCAGCCTGCACGTGGCCGCCTTCAACCTGGAGAACTTCTTCAACGGTGATGGCCAGGGCGGCGGCTTCCCGACCCTGCGCGGCGCCCGCACGCTGGACGAGCACAAGGCGCAGGTGGCCAAGCTGGTCGCCACGGTCAACGCGCTGGGCGCCGACGTCGCCGCGCTGATGGAGCTGGAGAACGACGGCTACGGCCCGCAGTCGGCCATCGCCGAACTGGTCGATGCGCTCAACCGTGACCGCGGCGCGCAGGGCGACTGGCGCTTCGTCGATGCCGGCAACGGCCCCGGCGACAACCCGATCCGGGTCGGCATCATCTACCGCAGCTCACGCCTGCAGCCGGTCGGCACGCCGGCTACGTTGACCGGCGGCCCATTCGTCGAGCACAGCCGCGTGCCGCTGGCGCAGGCCTTCCAGGGCAAGCAGGGCGCGCCGTTCGTGGTGGTGGCCAATCACTTCAAGTCGAAGGGCTGCCGCGACGCCAGCGGCGCCGACGCCGATCGCAACGACAACCAGGGCTGCTGGAACGCCACCCGCATGACCTCGGCGCAGCAGCTGCATGCCTGGCTGCAGACGGATCCGACCGGTACCGGTACAAAGGACGCGGTGCTGCTCGGCGATTTCAATGCCTACGCGATGGAAGACCCGATCCGCACCCTGCACGACCTGGGCTGGCAGGACGCGTTCAAGGTCGCCAAGGCCGAGCATCCCTACAGCTACGTCTACAACGGCTACACCGGCCGCCTCGACCACGCGCTGCTGAGCCCGGGCATGGCCAGGCGCCTGCGCGGTGCCGCCGAATGGCACAGCAATGCCGATGAGCAGGACGCCAGCGGTTATCAGGGCCGCAACGTGCAGGGCCCGTGGCGCAGCTCCGACCACGACCCGCTGCTGCTGGGTTTCGACAGATAGGGTTCGCCGGGGATCTGCTCTGGGAGCGACCTTGATCGGCACGGATCCTGCTGTTGCTTTTTATCCTCCAGTCCGCCTTCAAGCGAGCCGAGAAGCGCAGGGTACCGGTGCACAGCACCGGCTCGCGGCTGGCGGCGCGTTTCTTTTGGTCACTTTTCTTTTCGCGCGAAAAGAAAAGTGACATCCCTCCGCGGGCGCGGAAATGGCCCGCCGCGACCAATGCTCACCCCCAGGCGATCAGTCCGATCGCCAGCACCGCCAGCGCCAAACCGGCACGGTTCCACTTCGTGGTGGCCTCGCCGAAGGCAAACACGCCCACCAGTGCACCCAGCACCACCACGCCGATGTTCATGCCTGCGAACACGGTGGCCGGGTTGTCCGGCATCGACTGGTGCGCATGCACATAGAACAGGATGTTGCCGCCATTGAGCAGGCCCAGCAGCGCGCCTGCGCCCAGGTTCCGCCAGGCCAGCCGGCTGCGGCCACGCGCATGCCGCCACAGCTGCAGGGCCAGCATCAGCACGAAGGCCACGCTGAAGCTGGCCAGCACCGCCGCCATCGACGGCGTGCCGGACAGCGCCACCTGCTTGAGCAGCACGTCCACCACCGCAAACCCGGCCCATACCCCCAGCAGCCAGCCCCAGCCGCCGGGCGAGGACGCGACCACCGGCCCGCGTGGGCGCAGGCTGATCGCCACCATCGCCAACAGGCCCAGGCCGAGCCCGGCCAGCTTCCACGGCGTGGCGGTCTGGCCGAAGAACAGGAACGCGGCGGCCAGTGACAGCAGCAGCGACAAGCGCTGCGCCACGTCACTGCGGACGATGCCGGCCACCGCCACCGCTCGGCCCAGCACCAGGAAGATCGACGGCAGCACCACCGCCAGCGCCAGCAACGACAGCCACGGGGCATGTGGCGCGCGCAGCGCATCGAGTGGCGGCCGCAGTACCGCGGCGGTGAGCGTTGCCGCCACCAGATAGTTCCAGGTGACCATCTGCGCGACATCCAGCTGGCGGCGTCCAGCCACCTTCAACACCACCGAAACCAGCACGCTGCAGATCACGGCCAAAGACAGGTAGAGCATGGGGCGGGCACAGGGCAGGGGCGGGGGACGGTATCATGGTGCCATGCACAAGCCCTCGTTCCCCGTCGCCCCCGGCGAAACCGCCTGTCTCCAACTGGATGGCCCGGCCGGCCCGCTGGAAGTGGTCGTCGACCTGCCCAAGGCCGACGCGCCGGTGCAGCCGATCGTGGCCATCGTCTGCCATCCGCTGTCCACCGAAGGCGGCACCCTGCACAACAAGGTGGTCACCATGACCGCCACCACCCTGCGCGAGCTGGGCATCGCTACGGTGCGCTTCAACTTCCGCAGTGTTGGCGCGTCGGCCGGTGAGTTCGACCACGGCGTGGGCGAGCAGGATGACCTGAAGGCGGTCGCCGCCTGGGTGCGCAGCCAGCGCCCGCACGACCGCCTGTGGCTGGCCGGTTTCAGCTTCGGCTCGTTCGTGTCGCTGAAGGCCGCTGCCGCGCTGCAGCCGGAAGCGCTGATCTCGATCGCGCCACCGGCCGGCCGCTGGGACTTCGATGGCATCGTGCCGCCGGCGCGCTGGCTGGTGATCCAGGGCGAGCAGGACGAGATCGTCGACCCGCAGGCTGTCTACCAGTGGCTGGACACGCTGGAGTTCCCGCATGAGCTGGTGCGCATGCCCGAGACCAGCCACTTCTTCCACCGCAAGCTGATCGACCTGCGCGGCGCACTGACCCACGGCGTGAAGCATTGGTTGGGCGCGGCGGCATGAGTGCAACCGAGTTGACCCCGTCGCAGCGGTACGCGGAAGGGGTCGCCCGTGGTGACTGGCAGGACGACCCGGCCCAGCATGCAGCGCTGGCCGAGCTGGACCGCATCCACCTGGGCCTGCTGGACAGTGCCGAGGACGGTTGGCTGGACCGCCTGTCCGCGTTCTGGAAGAAGCCCGAGCCGGTGAAGGGCCTGTACTTCTGGGGCGGCGTCGGCCGCGGCAAGACCTTCCTGGTCGACCTGTTCTACGACGGGCTGCCGATCAAGCAGAAGTACCGCACCCACTTCCATCGCTTCATGCGCAGCGTCCACGAGCGCCTGCGTGAGCACCAGGGGCAGAGCGACCCGCTGGCGAAGATCGCCCAGGAGTGGCGCAGCAACCTGCGCGTGCTGGTGCTGGACGAATTCTTCGTCACCGACATCGGTGATGCGATGCTGCTGGCGCGGCTGCTGGAGCGCCTGTTCGCCGAAGGCGTGACCCTGGTCACCACCTCCAACACGGCGGTGGAGAACCTGTACCTCAACGGCCTGCAGCGCGAGAGCTTCCTGCCGGCCATCGGCCTGTTGCAGCGCTTCTGCGTCGAGCTGTACGCCGAAGGCACCGAGGACTACCGGATGCGCGCGCTGACCCGCTCGCCGGTGTACCGCGCACCGTTGGCCGCCGACAGCGACGACTGGCTGGCCACGCGCTGGAGCGAACTGAGCGGCGGCCAGCCGGCCAAGCCCGGCAACATCGAGATCGAGGGCCGCAAGATTCCGGTGCGCGGCCGTGGCAAGAGCATTGCCTGGTTCGATTTTGCCGCGCTGTGCGAGGGCCCGCGCGGGCCCTCGGACTACATCGAGATCGCGCACGAGTTCAACACGGTGCTGCTGGGCGGCATTCCCGCCTTTGATCGCCTGAATGAGGATGCCGCGCGCCGCTTCGTCAACCTGATCGACGAGTTGTACGACCGCCACGTCAACCTGGTCTGCACCGCCAGCACCTCGCCGGTCGAGCTGTACACCGGCCAGCGCCTGCAGGGCGCCTTCGAGCGCACCGCCTCGCGCCTGATCGAGATGCAGAGCGCCGAGTACCTGGGCACCCCGCACCGGGCGTGAGGGTAGTGCCGTTTGTAGAGCCGAGCCCACTCTCGGCTGCTTTTCGGCACATCATTCAAAAGCAGCCGAGCGTGGGCTCGGCTCTACAACAGCACGGCGCGGCTATCGGGTGGGCGCAACCGCGCTCCCAACGGCGCCCATCCGGCCCGGCCGACACATGCGGCCTCGCGTCGCTGCCCGGCGGGTGATCCCGACGTCCACCGGATGCCCACCACCTATCCACAGGGTTGTCCCTAGCCAGTTTCATCACTGTCATGTGAAGCTGTCATTGTTCCGTTTCCGCAGCGCGTTGTACCACCGCAATGACGCCTTTCGGGCTTGACTGCGCAGCCCGTTCCGGCAGGTCTGAAGCGTCTGATCAGGGCGCCGATGGCACGATCCTTGCGGCGCAAGGGATTGCCGAATTTCACTACATTTGGCGTTGACGGACCCCACTACCCCCACTATCTTGTGGCCGTCGGTCGCAGCAACCCCAGGTCTGGGGGCTGGCAGCAATACCTCCCGCGATCGTCAACGGCAGTGGCAGGCGCAGGGTCTCATCCCCTGCGACGCCGTCCTGCCATCCTGGGCCGTCATGTCCCGGGTTGCGTCACCCCGATGCATCGAGCACCCCCAATCACGCCAAGAGGACATACGCCGTGAGCACCGAATCCAGCGCCACCATCGAGAAGGAAAGCGAATTCCTGTTGACGTCGCCGCCGACGGCCAACGCGATGAGTGTGACCAAGCGCAACGGGACCACCGAGCTGGTGGACCTGAACAAGATCGTGCGCGCGGTGCAGCGTTCCTCCGAAGGCCTGCACGCCGTCGATCCGATGCGCGTGGCCACCCGCACCATTTCCGGCCTGTACAACGGCGCTACCACCCGCGAGCTGGACGAACTGTCCATCCGCACCGCCGCCCTGCTGATTGGCGAAGAGCCCGAGTACGGCCGCCTCGCTGCGCGCCTGCTGGCCAACTACATTGCCAAGGAAGTCTCGGGCCAGGAAATCTACGCCTTCTCGCAGTCAGTCAGCCGTGGCCATGAAGTCGGCCTGATCAACGACCGCCTGCTGAACTTCGTGCAGACCAATGCGCGCAAGCTCAACGACGCCATCGACATCTCGCTGGATCTGAACTTCGATTACTTCGGCCTGCGTACCCTGTACGACCGTTACCTGCTGCGCCATCCGCACACCCGCAAGGTGATCGAGACCCCGCAGCAGTTCTTCCTGCGCATCGCCAGCGCGCTGAGCGAGGACGTGTCCGAGACCCTGGCGCTGTACAAGCGCATGGGCAACCTGGACTACCTGCCGTCCAGCCCGACCCTGTTCAACTCCGGCACCACCCACGAGCAGCTGTCCTCGTGCTTCCTGCTGGACTCGCCGCAGGACTCGCTGGAGTCGATCTATGCCAAGTATGGCGACATCGCCCAGCTGTCGAAGTTCTCCGGCGGCATCGGCGTCAGCTACACCCGCGTGCGTTCGCGTGGCTCGCTGATCAAGTCGACCAACGGCCACTCCAACGGCATCGTGCCGTGGCTGAAGACCATGGATTCGTCCGTGGCCGCGGTGAACCAGGGCGGCAAGCGCAAGGGCGCAGCCTGCGTGTACCTGGAAACCTGGCACGCCGACATCGAGGACTTCCTCGAACTGCGTGACAACACCGGTGACGAAGCCCGCCGTGCGCACAACCTGAACCTGGCCAACTGGGTGCCGGACCTGTTCATGAAGCGCGTCGAGGCCGACCAGGAATGGTCGCTGTTTGATCCGCGCGTCGTGCCGGAGTTCACCGACCTGTTTGGCGAAGCCTTCGAGGCTGCCTACCTGCAGGCCGAAGCCCAGGGCAAGGCCAACCGCACCATCTCCGCGCGCAAGCTGTACGCCCGCATGATGCGTACGCTGGCCGAGACCGGCAACGGCTGGATGACCTTCAAGGACAAGTGCAACCGCGCCAGCAACCAGACCCTGCGTCCGGGCAACGTGATCCACCTGTCCAACCTGTGCACTGAAATCCTGGAAGTCACTTCCAACGATGAAACCGCAGTGTGCAACCTGGGTTCGATCAACCTGGGCAACCACTTCGACGAGCACAACGAGTTCGACTTCGAGAAGCTGGCCGAGACCGTGCGCCTGGCCGTGCGCCAGCTCGACCGCGTCATCGACCTGAACTTCTACCCGATCGAAACCGCCCGCCGCGCCAACCTGCGCTGGCGTCCGGTCGGCCTGGGCTGCATGGGCCTGCAGGATGTGTTCTTCCGCAAGCGCCTGCCGTTCGACAGCGCCGAAGCCCGCGCGCTGTCGAAGAAGATCGCCGAAGCGATCTACTTCCACGCGCTGGAAACCTCCTGCGAGCTGGCCCAGGAACGCGGCAAGCACCCGTCGTTCAACGACACCCGTGCCGCCAGCGGCGAACTGCAGTTCGACGCCTGGAACGTGGTGCCGGAGGACACTGCGCGCTGGGATGCCCTGCGTGAGCGCATCAAGGAACACGGCCTGCGCAACTCGCTGATGATCGCGATCGCGCCGACCGCGACCATCGCCTCGATCGCCGGTTGCTACGAGTGCGTCGAGCCGCAGGTGTCCAACCTGTTCAAGCGCGAGACCCTGTCCGGTGACTTCCTGCAGGTCAACCGCTACCTGGTCAACGAGCTGAAGAAGCTGGGCCTGTGGACGCCGGAAATGCGCGATGCCATCAAGCTGGCCGAAGGCTCGATCGCCGGCGTGGCGCAGATCCCGGAAACGCTGCGCGAGGTCTACCGCACCGCGTGGGAACTGCCGATGCGTTCGCTGATCGACATGGCCGCCGAGCGTGGCGCCTTCATCGACCAGTCGGCCTCGCTCAACCTGTTCATGGAAAGCCCGAACATCGGCGCGATGTCCTCCATGTACATGTACGCCTGGAAGCAGGGCATCAAGACCACCTACTACCTGCGTTCGCGCCCGGCCACCAAGATCGCCAAGACCACGGTGAGTGCCGCCGCACCGGCCAAGGTGTTCAGCCCGGACGAAGCCATCGCCTGCTCGCTGGAAAACCCGGAAGCCTGCGAGGCCTGCCAGTAACACACCGCGCGGTGGGTGCCGACCGTTGGTCGGCACTCGAGCACCTCGCACCTGTAGAGCCGATCCATGCTCGGCTGCAGCACGGAAACACCAAGGTAGCGCCGGGCCATGCCCGGCGTTTTGACCCGAGAATTCAAGGAAACACCCATGGCCGACAAGCCCAAGCAGATGCTGCTCGATCCCGGTTTTGAACTGACCCTGCGCCCGATGCGCTACCCGCAGTTCTATGACATGTACCGGAATGCGATCAAGAACACCTGGACGGTGGAAGAGATCAACTTCCAGATCGACATCACCGACCTGCACAGCAAGATGTCGCCGGGCGAGCGCCACCTGATCCACCGCCTGGTCGCGTTCTTCGCCACCGGCGACTCGATCGTGTCCAACAACCTGGTGCTGAACCTGTACCAGCACCTCAATGCGCCGGAAGCGCGCATGTACCTGTCGCGCCAGCTGTATGAAGAAGCACTGCACGTGCAGTTCTACCTGACCCTGCTCGACAACTACCTGCCGGACCCGGAAGAGCGCGCCAAGGCGTTCTCGGCGGTGGAGAACATCGACTCGATCAAGAAGAAGGCCGATTTCTGCTTCAAGTGGATCGACTCGATCCAGGACCTGACCCGCATCGAGACCCGCGAACAGCGCCGCCAGTTCCTGCTCAACCAGATCTGCTTCGCTGCCTGCATCGAAGGCCTGTTCTTCTTCGCTGCCTTCGCCTACGTGTACTACTTCCGTTCGCGCGGCCTGCTGCCGGGCCTGGCTTCGGGCACCAACTGGGTGTTCCGCGACGAAAGCGCGCACATGGAGTTCGCCTTCGAGTCGGTGCGCGTGGTGCGTGAGGAAGAGCCGGACCTGTTCGACGACGAGATGAAGCAGCAGGTCTACGACATGTTGGCCGAAGCCATCGAATGCGAAGTGCAGTTCGCCGAGGACGTGCTGTCCGGCGGCGTGGCCGGCATCTCGACCCGTGACATGCGCCAGTACCTGCAGCATTGTGCCGATCAGCACTTCGCCAAACTGGGCATGGAAAAGAAGTACAACGTGCGCAACCCGCTGCCGTTCATGGAACTGCAGGACGTGCAGGAACTGACCAACTTCTTCGAACGCCGCGTCTCGGCCTACCAGGTCGGCGTGCAGGGCGAAGTCGCCTTCGACATGAACTTCTGATCGAACCGGTCAGGCCCGTCGCAACGAAAAACCCCGGCCAATGCCGGGGTTTTTTGTTGCGCGCCTGGCTTTTGTAGAGTCGAGCATGGCTCGACTCTACAAAGCGCTAGCGCCGTCCTTCCACCGCCATGCGCACCGCCAACCCGGCCAGCACCGTGCCCATCAGCCAGCGCTGCAGCCTCTGCCAGGTGGGGCGCGCGGCCAGGAAGCCGGCGATGCTGCCGGCGGCCAGCGCGATCAGGCCGTTCACGCTGACGCTGACCAGGATCTGGGTGCAGCCCAGCACGATCGACTGCATCAGCACGCTGCCTTCGCCATCGGGATGCAGGAACTGCGGCAGCAGCGACAGGTACATCACCGCCACTTTCGGGTTCAGCAGATTGGTCAGCAAGCCCATCGTGAACAGTCTGCGCGGGCTGTCCTGCGGCAGCTCGCGCACCGCGAACGGCGAACGGCCGCCGGGCTTCAGCGCCTGCCACGCCAGGTACAGCAGGTACAGCGCGCCACCGATGCGCAGCGCCTCATAGGCGAACGGCACGGTCATCAGCAGGGCGGTGATGCCCAGTGCCGCGCACAGCATGTAGAACACGAAGCCCAGCGCCACCCCGCCCAGCGAGATCAGCCCGGCGAGCGGCCCCTGGCAGATCGAGCGCGAGATGACGTAGATCATGTTCGGCCCGGGCGTGAGCACCATGGCCAGCGAAACCAGCGCAAAGGCCAACAGGTCGGAAAGTGCGGGCATGGGCGGTCCTGGCAGTGGGCGTGGCGCAGTGTAGCGTCGCCTGCACGGGGCCTGGCTTAAAATTGACGGACCCCACACCGAAGCACCCCCATGACCCCGATCCCCGAAACCGTGCCGCCCACCGAAGTGCGCATGGCCGAAATCGTCTTCCCCAACCACACCAACCACCTTGGCACCCTGTTCGGTGGCCAGGCATTGGCGTGGATGGACAAGGCCGCCTTCCTGGCCGCCGCCCGCTATTCGCGCCGCACCGTGGTGACCGCGCGCAGCGACCAGGTCGACTTCAAGCTGCCGATCCGCATCGGCCAGATGGTGGAAACCATCGGCCGCATCGTCGAAGTCGGGCGCAGCTCGATGAAGGTCGAGGTGGAACTGGTCGCCGAGGACCTGCACAGCGGTGAGCGCAAGCTGTGTACCCGCGGCCACTTCGTGATGATCGCGCTGGACGAGGACGGCCACCCGATCGCGGTGCCGCCGCTGCCGGCCGCCTGAGCCGGCGCTTGCACGGGCGCTGCGGCGCCCCCATCTGGCAGCCATGACCTCGCCGCTGACCGACTTCATCGACCACGCCCAGCGCCTGTTCGTGCTGACCGGCGCCGGTTGCAGCACTGCCTCGGGCATTCCCGACTATCGCGATACCGACGGCCAGTGGAAACGCACGCCGCCGGTGACCTACCAGGCCTTCATGGGCGAGGCGGCCACCCGCCAGCGCTACTGGGCGCGCAGCCTGCTGGGCTGGCCGCGCTTCGGCCTGGCGCGGCCCAACGGCACCCACCAGGCCCTGGCTGCCCTGGAAAGCCGCGGCAAGCTGCAGCTGCTGCTGACCCAGAACGTGGACGGCCTGCACCAGCGCGCCGGCAGCCACAAGGTGATCGACCTGCATGGCCGCCTGGACCGGGTGCGCTGCATGAGCTGTGAGCGCCGCAGTGGCCGCGAGGATTTCCAGCAGCGGCTGCTGGAGGCCAATCCGGGCTGGGATGCGCTGGATGCCGGTATCGCGCCCGATGGCGATGCCGATCTGGAGACCGATTTCTCCACGTTCGTGGTGCCCGATTGTCCGTACTGCGGCGGCCTGCTGAAGCCGGATGTGGTGTTCTTCGGCGAAAACGTGCCGCGTGAACGCGTGGCGGCGGTGCACGATCACCTGCAGCAGGCCGACGCCGTGCTGGTGGTGGGCTCGTCGCTGATGGTCTATTCCGGCTTCCGCTTCGTGCAGGCGGCCGCGAAGGCAGGGTTGCCGGTAGCGGCGCTGAACCGAGGCCGCACCCGAGCCGACGACCTGCTGTTGTTCAAGGATGAGCGGGACTGCGCTGAAGCGCTGGCCACGTGGGCTGCGCGCTGAGCCGAGCACGGGCTCGGCTCTACAAGGGGCGAGGGCTTCTGTAGAGCCGGGCGCACGCTCGGCTGCTGCAGGTCACGCGAAACAGCGATCCATCCAGATGGTTGATCCGCGAGCCGCGCAGCGGTGCAATACGCACCCCCTACGTCGTTCATCACCGTCTTGAGCCAGCTGTTCTCGCCGATCTCGTTCGGCCCCCTGACCCTGTCCAACCGCATCGTCATCGCGCCGATGTGCCAGTACTCCGCCGAAGACGGTCGCGCCAGCGACTGGCACGCCATGCACCTGGGCAACCTGGCGCAGTCCGGCGCCGGCCTGCTGATCCTGGAAGCCACCGCGGTCGAGCCGCGCGGCCGCATCAGCTGGGCCGACCTGGGCCTGTGGGATGACGGCACCGAGGCCGCGCTGGCACAGGTGCTGGCCAGCGTCCGCCGCTGGTCGCCGATGCCGCTGGGCATCCAGCTCGGCCACGCCGGTCGCAAGGCCTCGGTGAAGCGCCCGTGGGACGGCGGCGGCCAGCTACCGGCCGATGATGCGCGTGGCTGGGCCACGGTGGCGCCGTCGCCGCTGCCGTTCCATGCCGCCGATCCGGCACCGCAGGAACTGGACGAGGCCGGCATCGCCGAGGTGATCGCCGCCTTCGCCGCCAGTGCGGTGCGCGCCGAGCGCCTGGGCTTCGAGCTGATCGAGCTGCATGCCGCGCACGGCTACCTGCTGCACCAGTTCCTGTCGCCGCTGAGCAACCGCCGCACCGATGGCTATGGCGGCTCGCTGCCGAACCGCCTGCGCCTGCTGGTGGAGGTGTTCGACGCAGTGCGTGCGGCGGTATCGGACAGGATCGCCGTGGGCGTGCGCATTTCCGCCAGCGACTGGGTCGAGGGTGGCTGGGATCTGGTGCAGAGCGAAGCGCTGGCCCAGGTGCTGGACGCGCGCGGCTGCAACTTCCTGCACGTTTCCAGCGGTGGCCTGGACGAGCGCCAGAAGATCACCGTCGGCCCGGGCTACCAGGTGCCGTTCGCCGCGGCGATCAAGGCCAAGGTACGCATGCCGGTGATCGCGGTGGGCATGATCACCGAGCCCGAGCAAGCCGAATCGATCCTGCGCCATCGCCACGCCGATGCGGTAGCGCTGGCACGCGGCATCCTCTACGACCCGCGCTGGCCGTGGCACGCTGCTGCCGCATTGCGCGACAGCGTGGAACCGGCACCGCAGTACCTGCGCTGCGAGCCGCGCGAGGCGCGTGGCGTGTTCAAGGCGCGCTGAGGCTCACACCCGCCAGGCCGGCGCCATGCCGGCCTGCAGGTGCTCGAACAGCGCGCGGATCTTGGCGGTGAAATCGCGGCGGTCGCTGACGCAGAAGTAGACTTCCATCGGTTCCGGGCGCCACGCGGTGTCGGCGCCGAACACCGCCTGCAGGCGGCCATCGCGCAGGTACGGCTCGGCCACGAATGCGGCGAGCCGGGTGGTGCCGGCACCGGCCGCCGCCAGCGTCGCCAGCGCATCGATGTCATCGCAGACCATGCTCGGTGGCAGCGCGGCGTCCACGCGCTGGCCGTCCTTCAGCAGGCCCCAGCGCAGCGGCCGGCCATCGGTCGGGAAGCGGTGCAGCAGCCCGCGATGGCGATCCAGTTCGGCGGGTTCCTGCGGCGTGCCATGGGCCTGCAGGTAGGCCGGCGCGGCACAGAACACGAACGGCACGCGCGCCAGCTGCCGTGCGACGACGCCGTCTTCCAGCTGCGCGCCGATGCGGATGCTGGCGTCCACCGCTTCAGGGCCATGCTGCACGGCGCGGTCGGTCAGGCGCAGCTCCAGCTGCAGCTGCGGGTAGCGTTGCTGCAGCGACGGCAGCAACGGTGCCAGCACGTGGCGACCGAACGCGCTGCTGCTGGCGATGCGCAGCGGCCCCGCCGGTTCGATGTCACCGGAGGTGACCATCGCCTGCGCGCGCGCCAGGTCGGCTTCGATGTGGCGCACCTGCGCCAGGTACAGCGCGCCGGCCTCGCTGAGGGCGAGTTGGCGCGTACTCCGGTTCAGCAGCCTTACGCCCAGATGCGCCTCCAGCCGGTGGATGTTCTGGCCGACTGCGGTGGCGCTGATGCCAAGGATGCGGGCCGCGGCGGCAATGCTGCCGGTCTCTGCGGTGCGGGTGAAGCTGCGGATCAATTGCAACAGGTTCATGACCGGCCAGCTTGCCACGGGATCGGCCAAGTATCGCTTGGGACAGAACCAAGCCCTTCGCTTGCATCGGTGACCATCGCTCCGATCGACACCCTGCTGGCCTACACTGTGGCGATGCGCCCCGACTCCATCCTCACCCTGTCCTGCCCGGACCGTACCGGCATCGTCTACCGTGTGTCCGGCCTGTTGTTCGACCACGGCTGCAACATCCTCGACGCCCAGCAGTTCGGCGACGAGGAAAGCGGCCGCTTCTTCCTGCGCGTGCATTTCGACCGCGACGCCGGCCTGCCGCTGGAGACCGTGCATGCCGCGATGGCCAAACTTGCCGAAGGCTTCGGCATGGACTGGCAGCTGCATGACGGCCGCCGCCGGGCACGCCTGCTGGTGCTGGTCAGCAAGCAGGGGCATTGCCTCAACGACCTGCTGTTCCGCGCCCACAGCGGCCAGCTGAAGGTCGACATCGCGGCAGTGGCGTCCAACCACGCCGACTTCGCGCCATTGGCCGCGTCCTACCAGGTACCGTTCCACCACTTGCCGGTGACCGCCGATACGCGTGCGGTGCAGGAGCAGCAGATCATCGACCTGGTCGAGCGTGAGCGCATCGACCTGGTGGTGCTGGCGCGCTACATGCAGATCCTGTCACCCACGCTGTGCCGTGCGCTGGCCGGCCGTGCGATCAACATCCACCACAGCTTCCTGCCCAGCTTCAAGGGCGCGCAGCCCTATCACCAGGCGCACGCGCGCGGGGTCAAGATCATCGGTGCCACCGCGCACTACGTCACCGAGGATCTGGACGAAGGCCCGATCATCGAACAGGACGTGGCCCGCGTTGACCACGCCATGGCGCCGCGCGAGCTGGTGCGGCTGGGCAGCGACACCGAATCGCTGGTGCTGGCACGCGCGGTTCGCCGCCATGTGGAGCACCGCATCCTGCTCAATGGGCATCGCACGGTGGTGTTCCGGTAATCGCCCATCCCGCGTCCGCCGGGCATGGCCCGGCGCTACCGAATCCTGATTTCATCCAATGAAAAGCCCCCGGTTCGGCCGTCCCGCGATCTGTAGGGGGGCGTAGTTAGGGGGCTGGATGAATCGATTGTGTTGTTGTGGGCAGGAGCGCGCAAGCGGCATAAGCGACGTGCGCGGTAGCGCCGGGCCATGCCCGGCGGTCACGCCTCAGACGATCGCGATCCCCGCCTTGCCCAGCGCTTCGCGCACCATCGCGTCGTTGGCTTCGGTCACCGGCCGGGTCAGGTCCCACAGGAACTTCACCCGGAAGCCGGATTTCACCGCGTCCTGCGCGCTCCACAGCACGCAGTAGTCGCGTGCCAGGCCGCACACGTGCACTTCGCGGATGCGGCGCTCATGCAGCCAGCCGGCCAGGCCGGTAGCCGGGCGCTCGCCATCGGGGCCGTGGTTCTCGCGGAAGGCGCTGTACGAATCCACCTGTGGGCGGGTGCCCTTGCGCAGGATCAGGTCGGCCACGGTCCAGTCCACGCCCGGGTGCAGCGCGGCGCCATCGCTGCCCTGCACGCAATGGTCGGGCCACAGGGTCTGTGGCTGCGCGTGCAGCAGGATGGTCTCGAACGGTCGCTTGCCGGGGTGCTGGCTGGCGAACGAGGCGTGGTCGGCCGGGTGCCAGTCCTGGGTCGCCACCACGGTGCGGTAGCGGCGCTGCGCCAACAGATCGGCAATCGGTGCCACCAGCGCATCGCCCTGGTCGCAGGCCAGCGCACCGCCCGGCATGAAGTCCGGCTGCAGGTCGATCACCAGCAGGGCGACATCGGCGGGCAGGACAGTCATGGCAGATCCACTACATCAGAAAGGGCGACCAGCGTGGCCGCCCCATGCCTGCACGTCAATCGCCCTGCGGCGCCTCAGCGTCCTGCCCGTAGTACAGCAGGCCGATCCGGATCCGCTCGCGGCCGTTCTCTCGGCGATGGCGGTTGGCATCGCGCAGCGAGTACACGCAGCCGCAGTACTCCTGCTGGTAGAACTGCTCGCGCTTGCTGATCTCGATCATGCGGCTGGCACCGCCGCCCTTGCGCCAGTTGTAGTCCCAGTACTGCAGGCCTTCATAGCGCGACGCCGCACGGATGCCGCAGTCGTTGATCTGCGCCATGTTCTTCCAGCGCGAGATGCCCAGCGACGAACTGATGGTGTCGTAGCCGTGCTCGTGCGCGTACAGCGCGGTGCGTTCGAAACGCATGTCGAAGCACATCGTGCAGCGGATGCCGCGCTCGGGCTCGTTCTCCATGCCACGCGCGCGGCTGAACCAGTTGTCGGTGTCGTAGTCGCAGTCGATGAACGGGATGCCGTGCTGCTCGGCGAAGCGGATGTTCTCCTGCTTGCGCAGCTCGTACTCCTTCACCGGGTGGATGTTGGGGTTGTAGAAGAAGATCGCGTAGTCGATCCCGGAAGCGGTGATCGCCTCCATCACTTCGCCCGAGCACGGCGCGCAGCAAGAATGCAGCAGCAGGCGCTTGCCATCGGCGGGCAGGGTCAGGGTGGGGCGTTGGAACTCGGTCATCGTGGCGTGCGTCAGGGCGTGGGAGCGGTCTGGCCGGTTACCGTGAACAGGACGCGCGCGGCCACGCCGCCTGCGCATGCAGGCTGGCGATGGCCCCGGCACCCTCCCCGCGGAGAGTCCAGGTCGAATCAGGGGACGGTCGTGTCCCCCGGCCGGGGCCGGTATTCGGGCTGATGGACACGGGCCGCAGCCCACCTACTCCCTGCCGCTTCCCAGGCGCGAGCCCAGTGCTGTTGGCAGGATTCGTTTCCATTCACCGCTGCGGGGCAGCTCCGGAATGGGCGCACGAAGCGCCTTCACCGGATTCCCGTTTAACTCCCTGCCGCCATCCAGCCACGGCAGGGATACCTTCGGCGTGTGCAAGGTGGACCTGTTGGTGGCGCCGGTCAAGAGCGCAGGGTCTGGAGCCCGTTGCGTGGCAACGGGCGCTGGCCCCGGGATACGCGGTCAATGCCCCGCCGCAGCCCGCGTGCGGATCTCATCCAAGCGCTGGTCGTGCAGCAGGCGCCCGTTCTCCCACACGGTCACCATCGCATCCTCGAAGCCGGTCGGCAGCGCCTCGTCACCGCTGGGAGGCAACGCCACCGTGTGCAGGCTGCCGTCATCCAGGCGCCGCAGCAGGCGCATGCGGCCACGCTTGCTGGTCTTGCCGGCATCGGTGACCGGGTCCTTGTAGACGTCGATCCACGCACCCTCGACCCGTGCTGCCGAGCACTTCAGCGCGAACTTCTGGGTGTCGCGGTCCAGCCGCTGCAACAGCGCGCCGCCCATGCCGAAGGCCACGTTGTCGGCCGAATAGCCGTCGCCGGTGATGCGCTGCAGGATGGCGCGGATCGTATCCGGGGTGATGCCATCGCCCTGGATCACCCGCACGTGGTTGAGTACGCGGTAGCCCTTGCCGTTGAGGGTATGGCCGAACGCTTCATCCAGCCGGCGCAGGCTTTCGGCCACCACCTCCACCGGGTCACCCGAGTCGGGGCGGACGACCAGGGTGGCGCCCGAAGCGATCACTTCATCACGCAGCGTCGTGCCCCAGTGCTCACTGATCGCGCGGTAGATGTCATAGCTGTCCGACACCACTGCCACGATCGCGCCCGGCTTGCCGAACTGGCGCAGCATGTTGCGGTAGGCGTCCACTTCGCGCTCGCGGCCCCAGCTGGTGATGGTGCTGTGCTCGGCGGCAGGAATCGAATAACCGGCCATTGGCGCGTGATAGTGCGCGCGGGCCAGGCACAGGGCCGATACGGTGTCGGTGCCGAGGAAGTTGACCAGGTGTGCGGCACCACCCAGCGCGGCCGATTCCAGGCTCGATACACCGCGGGCGCCGAAGTCGTGCAGCTTGAACGGCAGCTGCCCCTGCGGATCGTCGCTGGTCTGCTGCAGGAACGCAGCAATGGTCTGCCGTGCATGCCAGCTGATGGTGGCCACGGTGACCGGGTACCACACGCGCAGCAGCAGCGTTTCCAGGTACGACGGCACCCAGAACGCAGCCGGGTCGGTCGACTCGACGGTCATCAGTGCCTGGTGGGTGGGTACCACGCTGCCCTCGGGCACGGCACGGATGCGCACCGGCAGGTGGCCGCCGAGCCGATCGACGATATCGCGCCAGCCGGCTTCGTTGAACGGCTCGCCATGGGCGGCGAATACCGCAGCAGCGTCGTCGATGTCAGCGTGGGTGACCGGTCGTGCCAGGGCGTCCTTGAGGATCGCCTGCAGGCCGAAGAACACCGTGCGATCGTGCAGGCCGCCACGTGATTCCACGTAGAAGAACGTGGCATCGGTACCCGGCGGGTACTGCAGCCAATGGCTGGCCTTGTAGCTGTCGGTGTTGAGGAGAAGGTTATCGAGGTAGTGCATGACGGAAGCTCCTTCGCGTCGAGTGACACCAGCGGTCTATCCGCCGGTGGGGAGAGCCGGGCAGGTCAGCCGCGGCCGAGGAAATACTCCAGGATGTGCAGGTGGTCTTCGAACAATTGCGGGCCCATGTCCAACGCCTCACTCACCGGTATCCAGCGCGCCTTGTCGGCGTCGTCGCCACCGCGCACCGGCGGCAGTTCGCCGGCCGGGAATTCGAAGTGGAAACCGTGGGTGATGGTGCGGCCGCGCTGGCTGCGGTCGGGGTGGTCGAATACCTGCTGGCCCTTCAGCGAACCCTTCAGCACCGGCAGCGGAATCTTAAGGCGGGTTTCCTCGCGCAGTTCGCGCAGGCAACTGTCCAGCAGGCTCTGCTCCTGGCCAACGAAACCGCCGGGCAGCGCCCACAGGCCCTTGCCGGGCTCCGAACGGCGGCGCACCAGCAGCACGTGGCCCGAATGCACCACCACCGCATCGGTGGTGACGAAGGTGGGCGCGTAGGGCGCATCCTTCCAGGCGGCCTTGTACTGTTCGATGAAGCGGTACTCGGCCACCAGCTGGGCATACGCAGGCGCGCTTTTGCGGAACGCTTCGAGCATGTCGTACACCGGCGCCGGCACATTGCCACGCAGCATCAGCAGCGCGCCGTGGAAGTCGATGTCGCCGGCTTCGAACAGGTAGCGCCGCAGCTCGGTGGCCGACAGGGTGGCGGTGTGCTGCACGTCCACCAGCGGCCATTGCGGGAACTCCCGCAGGTAGTAGCTGGAAGCATCCTTGTCCATGCCGATCAGGCCCACCTTTGCATCAGCGGCGGCACCGTCGTTGCGCAGGGCGTCGGCCACCTGGCGCTGCACATTGGCGATCCACTGTGCTTCGTTGTACAGGTGGTCACGCAGCGGGCGGATCAGCAGGCGGTCGGTGTGGCCATCGAGGGCGGCCTGGATCATCACGGCGCGTTCGGCCACGGTCCAGGGATTGCGGAGGCTGCGGGGGGTATCGGCAGAGCCGACCAGGAAGATCAGCTTGCGGGCCCGGCTCAGGGCCAGGCGGGCAACGGCGGCGTGGCCGTTGTGGAAGGGCTCGAATCGCCCGATGAAGACGAGATAGTCGAATTCCATGAGAATCCCTCATGTCGTTGTGGCAGCCGCGGGTCTGTCCCTTGGCTTGCTGCAGATGCTACGCCGATGGTGGAGCCGGTCAAGCCTGCAGGCCTGCCATCGGCTGAACGCCGCAGATTCCTGCCCGGACTGCGGTGGTGTTCTCAGGCCCTGAGAAGCCGCTGCGCCATACTGGCATCCACGCGGCGGACGGTAGGCTCGGGGGCAAGACGGTGGCGGACAAGTACTGCGATCTGGTCATGAAAGGCGGCATCACCAGCGGCATCGTGTACCCCAATGCGGTACTGGCGCTGGCACGCGAGTATCGGTTCAAGAGCATCGGCGGCACCTCTGCCGGCGCCATCGCTGCGGCGGTGGCGGCTGCGGCGGCATACGGTGATCGGCGCCAGCAGGCCGGCGAGCACCTGCCCGGTGATGCCGGTTATGGCGGGCTGTCGGCGGTGTCGGCGCAGTTGTCGCGGCGCGGGTTCATCTACAGCCTGTTCCAACCGGCGCGGGGCGCGCGTGCGGCCTATCGGCTGCTGGTGGTGCTGACCGGCAATGCCAGCTTGCCGCACAAGCTGCTGTGCCTGGCGGTGGCGGTATTCGAGATCGCGCCGCTGGAAGTGCTGGTGTCGCTGGCGCTGCTGCTCGGCCTGGGCGGGTGGGGCGGTGGCTGGAGCGGCGTGGCCGCGACGCTGCTGCCGTCGCTGCTGTGCGCCTACGGTGCAGGCGTGGCCGGAGCCGCGCTGCGCGTGGCGCGCGTGGCCCGGCGCAACCTGCTGGGCCTGTGCAGTGGCCTCGGTCGCGATGCACGTAACCCGGCATTGACCGAGTGGCTGCACGAATGCCTGCAGCAGTTGTCCGGCAAGCCGCTGGATGCACCGCTGACCTTCGCCGACCTGCACGACGCGCCGCGCTATGCCGGCGAGCCGGACAGCCCGCATGCGATCAGCCTGCAGATGATCACCACCTGCGTGTCGCACAACGAGCCGCGTACGCTGCCGCTGGGTGGCGCGCAGTTCTGGTTCCTGCGCGAGGAATTCGAGCAGCTGTTCCCGGCCAGCGTGGTGCAGTGGCTGGTGACGCAGGCCGGCCCGCCGTTGGAGGTGGAAGGGCGCCGGTACTACCACCTGCCGCAGGGTTCGAAGCTGCCGGTGCTGGTGGCCACGCGCATGAGCCTGAGCTTCCCGTTGCTGATCAGCGCGGTGCCGCTGCATGAGCCCTCGCGCCGCGAACGCCGCTGCGAACCCACTGCACCTGCCGCCGACGAGGAACATAACGTGGCCGACAGCATGGAAGGGCTGACCAGCGCCGGGCAGACCTGCGGCCCGGTGATCACCGCGTTCCGCATCTGCTGGTTCTCCGATGGCGGCATCAGCAGCAACTTCCCGATCCATCTGTTTGATGCCGCGCTACCGCGCTGGCCGACCTTCGCCATCAACCTGGTCTACCCGCAGCATGCCGAGGACGTGGGCCGCGGCAGTGATGGCCGACAGGCGCTGGAACGTGCCGTGTTCCTGCCCACCGAAAACCGCCACGGATGGCAACGGCATTACCAGTCCATTGCCACGCCGCTCGCCGCAGCCGAGCTGGGGCGCTTCCTGTTCGCAGTCGTGGCGACCATGCAGAACTGGCGTGACCTGCTGCAGGCACGCGCGCCGGGTTACCGCGACCGTATCGTGCACGTCAGCCTGCAGGGCGACGAAGGCGGCATGAACCTGGACATGCCGCAGGAGGTGCTGACCCGCATCGCCGACAAGGGCAGCCTGGCGGGCGCGCGCTTCTGTTCGTTCTCGTTCGGGAACCACTACTGGATCCGCTGGCGCAACCTGGCCTCGGCCTACCAGCGCTACACGTTGGAAGTGGCGCGTACCGACGACCCGGCGCAGCAGGTGCTGGCCTATCGCGCGGCGTACTCGATGGTTGCCCGTGGCGATCCGGCACCGCCGTCGTACAAGCTGGGCTCGGAAGACAAGCGTCGCGGCTCGCAGCTGCTGTGGGCGCAGATGGTCGAGCAGGGCCGCACCTGGGAAGACCTTGGCCCGGACCTGACCGACGGCGCACCGCGCCCGCTGCCGCAGATGAAGGTGACGCCGATCTACTGAGCGCGATCAATACAATCGTGCTTCATGTTGCAAGGAGCTGTGGATGTCTGCCCGCCAGGAACTGCTGGATCTGCTTGAACGCCTCGATACTCGCGACCCGGAACACCTGCCGGTGGTGCCACTGGCTGCGTACTTCGAAGGCAATGATTCCGAAGAATGCATCGCGCCCAACCAATGGGGTTTCGGTCGCCCGCCGATTGCCGAGCTGTACGCGCGCCTGGCCGTGATCGCAGCGAAGCCTGAAGTGGAAGGCGTGTACGTCGGCCTGCACCAGGACTGGGGCAGTGCATTGGAAGACGACAGCGAATGGCCTGCTGCCGAGAACGTGCATGTGCTGACCAGTGCCGACGTCGAGACCGTGGAAGGCTGGCTGCAGGGTCTGGAATGCGACGGTGTGGGCGAAGGCTGGCCGTACGGCGAGCACGTCGACGCCCCCAAACCCTCGGAAGGCCACCGCGTACTGACCGTGTTCTGGGACTAGTAGATCCACGCCACGCGTGGATGCATTTCGCGCACCGCGAGAATGTGCCCAGCAAGGTGGACACCTACCAATGGCGGTATTCGGATGGGGTCAGATCCCGTTGCGTCGCAACGGGATCTGACCCCGTGCTGTTCCCACCGCTCGCGAAGAACTTTCGAAGGCGGGGTGGGTCCGGTTGCGGGGGCGTGAGCGCCATGGATGGCGCGACCGAGCTTACATGGGTGAGGGCGCTTTGCTTGCGAAGCACTGCTTCGCAAGCGCCCGAACGCACAGCCGCCAGCGGCTGGGCCGGGCCCCGGAGGGGTACTTGCAGCGTCCCCCGCAACCGGACCCACTCCGCCATCCCACGGAAAGCCCGCTGTTGCTTTTTAGGTTGCCGGCCAGCGGCCGGCACTACCGCAGGTGCAGGGCGTAGCCCTGCCGAACCAACCCTACCGGCCCGGCAACTGCGCGAACGCGCGCTGCATGCAGTCCTCGCGCGGGCACACCCGGCAACCCGGCCCGATCGATACCGAATTGCCCGGGCTCTGCACATCCAGCCCCAGTGAATACACCAGCCGCTCGGCATGCTGCAGATCGCAGCCCAGCGCCACCGCGAAGGTCTTGCGCGGCTGGCCATGGCCCACCGGGCCACTGCTGACCTGCCGTGCCAGCCAGAAATGGCGGCGGCCATCGGGCATGCGCGCGGTCTGGGTAAGGATGCGGCCTGGCTGGTTGAACGCCTCGTAGACGATCCACAGCGGGCACGAGCCACCCACCTGCGAGAAATGGAAGTCGGTGGCCGAATGGCGCTTGGATACGTTGCCCGCGCGGTCCACGCGGATGAAGAAGAACGGCAGGCCGGGCGCACTGCGCCGTGCCAGCGTGCTCAGCCGGTGGCAGACCGCCTCGAAGCCGACGCCGAACTGGTGCGCCAGCAGTTCGATGTCGTAGCTGCTGGCCTCGGCCGCACGCAGGAAGCGCATGTAGGGCATGACCAGCGCGCCGGCGAAGTAGTTCGAAAGACCCACCCGCGCCTGCGCGACGCGCGCGTCATCGGTGAAGCCCGCACGCGCCACCACCGCGTCGATCTGCGGCAGGTAGCCGTGCAGGGCCAGTTCGGCGGCCATCTGGAACGCCTGCTGGCCTGGCTCCAGGTAGTCCGGCAGCCACAACCGGCGCGTGCCGGCATCGTAATGGCGCTTCTCGCGCCCGGCCTGCAGTGCGGCCACTTCCACCAGCACGCCGTGGCGGTCGGCCAGCAGCTGGCGCAAGCGCGGCGCCACATGCCCAGGCGATAGCCCCCACTCGGCGAACAGGCGCTCGGCCAGTTCGTCCAGCTCGGGAATATGGTTGTGCATGCGGTTGAAGAACTCGCGCACCTGGTCGCCGGCCGGCAGGGTGCTGCCGGCGCCGGGCTCGCCCAGCTGGAACTCCAGCGCGGCGGCATGCTCGCGCAGTGCCAGGTGGCGGCGGTGCAGGTCCAGCAGCGCACGGCTGACCTGCGGCAGGTTGCCCGCCAGGGCGCGCAGTTCGGTGGCACTGACTTCGGCCAGGCCCAGGTCGCGCAGGGTCTCGCCCAGCGCTTCCTGCAGCGCGGCGGGCTCATCTTCGTCGAACAGCGCCGAAACATCCCCGAGTACCTGGCCCAGCTTCTTCTGCACGGCCGGGGTCAGTGGACGCTTGTTGCGCTCAATCTGGTTCAGGTAGCTGGCCGACAACCCCAGTGCCCGCGCCAGGTCAACCTGGCTGTAGCCGCGCTGTTCGCGCAGCCGCAGCAGGCGCAGGCCGAGTTGCCGCTGGGGAGCTGAGGGATTCACAGAATTAACAGGAATCGTGGGGCGTGTTGGCCAGATTAAGCGGATTCAGCCCGGAAATCGAGGTGGATGCTGTGAATAATGCCAAGCATCTTTCGCACCCTGTGGGATTGTCGTCATGACTGTTGCAGCGCCCCGTATCCGCATGCTGATCGATGGCCAGTTCGTTGAATCGGCCACCTCCCACTGGCAGGACGTGATCAATCCGGCCACCCAGGACGTGCTGGCCAAGGTGCCCTTCGCCACCACCGGCGAAGTGGACGCCGCCGTCGCCGCCGCCAAGGAAGCCTTCAAGACCTGGCGCAAGACCCCGATCGGCACCCGCGCGCGCATCTTCCTGAAGTACCAGCAGCTGATCCGCGACAACATGAGCGAGCTGGCCCACATCCTCACCGCCGAACAGGGCAAGACCCTGCCCGACGCCGAAGGCGATGTGTTCCGCGGCCTGGAAGTGGTCGAGCATGCGGCCGCCATCGGCAACCTGCAGCTGGGCGAGCTGGCCAACAACGTGGCCAATGGCGTGGACACCTACACGATCATGCAGCCGCTGGGCGTGTGCGCCGGCATCACACCGTTCAACTTCCCGGCGATGATCCCCCTGTGGATGTTCCCGATGGCGATTGCAACGGGCAACACCTTCATCCTCAAGCCGTCCGAGCAGGACCCGATGGTCACCATGCGCCTGGTCGAGCTTGCCCTGGAAGCCGGCATTCCGAAGGGCGTGCTGAACGTCGTCCACGGTGGCGAAGAAGTGGTCAACGCGATCTGCGACCACCCGGACATCAAGGCCGTGTCGTTCGTCGGTTCCACCCGCGTCGGCACCCACGTGTACAACCGTGCCTCGCTGGCCGGCAAGCGCGTGCAGTGCATGATGGGCGCCAAGAACCACGCCGTGGTGCTGCCCGACGCCAACAAGGAACAGACCCTCAACGCGATGGTCGGTGCGGCCTTCGGCGCCGCGGGCCAGCGTTGCATGGCCGCCTCCACCCTGGTGCTGGTCGGTGAAGCGCGCAACTGGGTGCAGGATCTGGTCGAAAAGGCCAAGACCCTGAAGGTGAGCGCCGGCACCGTGTCCGGCACCGACGTCGGCCCGGTCATTTCCTGCAGCGCCCGCGAGTGCGTGGAAGGCCTGATCGCCTCGGGCGTGGAGCAGGGCGCCAAGCTGGTGCTCGATGGCCGCAGGCCGCAGGTGGATGGCTTCGAGAAGGGCAACTTCGTCGGTCCGACCATCTTTGCCGGTGTCACCACCGACATGCGCATCTACCAGGAAGAAATCTTCGGGCCGGTGCTGGTCATCCTCGAAGCGGAGACGCTGGAAGACGCCATCGCGATGGTCAACAGCAACCCGAACGGCAACGGCACCGCACTGTTCACCCAGTCCGGCGCGGCCGCGCGCAAGTTCCAGGAAGACATCGACGTCGGCCAGGTCGGCATCAACGTGCCGATCCCGGTGCCGGTGCCGCTGTTCTCGTTCACCGGTTCGCGCGCCTCCAAGCTGGGCGACCTGGGCCCGTACGGCAAGCAGGTGGTGCTGTTCTACACCCAGACCAAGACGGTCACCGCGCGCTGGTTCGATGACGAAACGCTGAGCCACGGCGTCAACACCACGATCAGCCTGAAGTAACGGCAGGAGCAGCCATGAGCCACTCGATGACGACGGAACTGGAAGAAGCGCAGCAGGCGTACCGCGAGGCAGCGCGCGACTTCGCACTGGCCGAACTGGCACCGCACGCCGCGCGATGGGATGCGGAGGGCATCTTTCCGCGCGAGGCGATCGCCAAGGCCGGTGAACTGGGCTTCTGCGGTCTGTACATGGACCCGGAAGTGGGCGGCAGCGGCCTGAGCCGGCTGGACGCCGCCGTCGTCATCGAGGAGCTCGCCAACATCGATCCGTCGACTGCGGCCTACATCAGCATCCACAACATGGCCTCGTGGATGGTGTCCACGTGGGGCCAGCCAGCACTGCGCGATGCGTGGGGCACTGACCTGTCCTCGGGCAACAAGCTGGCCTCGTACTGCCTGACCGAACCGGGAGCCGGTTCCGATGCGGCCTCGCTGAAGACCACCGCCGTGCGCGACGGTGACTTCTATGTGCTGAACGGCTCGAAGGCCTTCATCTCCGGCGCCGGTGCCACCGAACTGCTGGTGGTGATGGCACGTACCGGCGGTGCCGGCGCCGGCGGCGTCAGCGCCATTGCAGTGCCGTCGGACCTGCCGGGCATCAGCTTCGGCCGCAAGGAAGAGAAGATGGGCTGGAACAGCCAGCCCACCCGTGGCATCACCTTCGAAAACGTCCGCGTGCCGGTCAGCCACCTTCTGGGAGAGGAAGGCGGCGGCTTCAAGCTGGCGATGAAGGGGCTGGATGGTGGCCGCATCAACATTGCTGCCTGCTCGCTGGGTGCCGCGCAGGGCGCGCTGGATGCCGCGCGCCGCTACATGGGCGAGCGCCGCCAGTTCGGCAAGGCGCTGGCCGAGTTCCAGGCGCTGCAGTTCAAGCTGGCCGACATGGTCACCCAGCTGGTGGCCGCGCGGCAGATGGTGCACACCGCCGCACGCAAGCTCGATGCCGGTGCCAGCGATGCCAATGTCTGGTGCGCGATGGCCAAGCGTTTCGCCACCGATGCCGGTTTCAACGTCTGCAACGAAGCGCTGCAGATCCACGGGGGCTACGGCTACATCCGCGAGTACCCGATCGAGCGCCTGCTGCGTGACTGCCGCGTGCACCAGATCCTGGAAGGCACCAACGAGATCATGCGGGTGATCGTTGCCCGTCACCTGCTCAACACCGAAGAGGAACTGCGATGAAGGATTGGCGTACCCAGGAGCACGTGGGCCTGAAGGTGGAGGTCGATGGCCACACCGCCGTGGTTACCCTGCACAACCCGCCGGCGCACACCTGGACCGTGCACAGCCTGTCGGCGCTGCGCGACCTGGTCGGCGCGCTCAACGCAGACCGCGACATCTACGCGCTGGTGATCACCGGTGACGGCGAGAAGTTCTTCTCCGCCGGTGCCGACCTCAACCAGTTCGCTTCCGGCGACAAGGCCGCAGCGCGCGAAGCCGCGCGCCGTTTCGGCGAAGCCTTCGAGGCGCTGTCCGGTTTCCGTGGCGTGTCGATCGCCGCGATCAACGGCTACGCGATGGGCGGAGGCCTGGAATGCGCGCTGGCCTGCGACCTGCGCATCATCGAAGACCACGCCCAGGTGGCGCTGCCGGAGGCCACCGTCGGCCTGCTGCCGTGTGCTGGTGGCACCCAGAACCTGCCGCGCCTGGTCGGCGAGGGCTGGGCCAAGCGCATGATCCTGCTGGGCGAGCGCATCAATGCCGAGACCGCGCTGCGCATCGGCCTGGCCGAAGAAAAGGTCGGCAAGGGCGAAGCCAAGGCACTGGCGCTGGAATGGGCGAAAAAGGCCGGCAAGCAGAGCCCGACCAGCATCGCCGCCTGCAAGACGCTGGTACAGGCCACCCGCACCGGCACCCACGCCTCGGCGCTGGTGGCCGAGCGCGAAGCCTTCGTCGATCTGTTCGACACCGCCGACCAGGTCGAGGGCGTGACTGCCTTCCTGGAAAAGCGCGCTGCGCAGTGGAAGAACGCATGAGCACCGACACCGCTGCCGACGACGCACCGGTGCTGTTCGAGGAGCGCGTGGCCGGTAACGGCATGCGCATCGGCATCGCCACGCTCAACGCGCCGCGCACGCTCAATGGCTTCTCGCTGCCGATGGCACACCTGCTGCTGGAGCAGTTGAACGCCTGGGCCGACGACGACGGCATCGCCATGGTGGTGCTGCAGGGTGCTGGCGAGAAGGCGTTCTGCGCTGGCGGCGACCTGCACAGCCTGTACAAGGCCATGGTCGCCTTCCGTGAGGCCGGCCGCAGCGACATCCGCGGGAACGACTACGCCGCCGAGTTCTTCGACGTCGAGTACCGCGTCGATTACCTCATCCACACCTACGCCAAGCCGATCCTGTGCTGGGGCCACGGCATCGTGATGGGCGGCGGTATCGGCCTGATGTCCGGCGCCAGCCATCGTGTGGTCAGCGAGCGCTCCAAGCTGGCCTTCCCGGAAATCACCGTTGGCCTGTTCCCTGATGTCGGTGGCAGCTGGCTGCTGCCGCGCGTGCCGGGCAAGGGCGGGCTGTTCCTGGCCCTGACCGGGGCGCTGCTCAACCCGGGCGATGCCATCTACGCTGGCCTGGCCGATGTACATGTGCCCGAAGAGCGCCGCAGTGCGGTGTTCGATGCGCTGCTGCAGGTGGCCTGGTCCAGTGAGCCCGCACACAACCACGAACGCCTGACCCATCTGCTGCAGTCGCATGCCAGCGATGCCGCCACCGGTCCGCTGCTGGCCAACGCGGCGCAGGTCGATGCGTTGTGCGAAGGCGATGACCTTGAAGCCATTGTCGCGCGCATTGCCGGCCTGCAGACCGATGATGCGTGGTTGCAGGCGGCACAGAAAACGCTCGCCGCCGGGGCACCTGGGTCAGCACGGTTGTCGTACGAGCTGCAGCGCCGCAGTGCCGGCCAGGATCTGGCCGCAATCTACCGCCTGGAGTACATCGTCGCCCTGCATTGCGCCGCCCATGGTGATTTCGCCGAAGGCATCCGCGCGCTGCTGATCGACAAGGACCGCAATCCGCAGTGGAACCCGGCCACCCTGGCCGAGGCCACCGGTGCGTGGGCCGACACCTTCTTTGCTTCCCCCTGGGCCGCTGCCGCGCATCCGCTGGCCGACCTGGGCACTCCCCTTGTTGAAAGGAGCCTTGCATGAGCCGCATTGCATTCATCGGGTTGGGCAACATGGGTGGCCCGATGGCCGCCAATCTGGTCAAGAACGGCCACACCGTGCGCGTGTTCGATCTGGTCCCGGCCGCGGTGCAGGCCGCCGTCGATGCCGGTGCCAGCGCGGCGTCGTCGGCACGCGATACCCTGGCCGATGCGGAGGTCGTGATCTCGATGCTGCCGGCCAGCCGCCACGTTGAAGGTGTGTACCTGGGCGATGACGGCATCCTCGCCGCGATCCCGGCCGGTGCACTGGTCATCGACTGCAGCACGATCGCACCGGCCAGTGCCCGCAAGGTTTCCGAAGCGGCCGCCGCGCGTGGCCTGCAGATGATCGACGCGCCGGTCTCCGGCGGTACCGCTGGCGCCCAGGCCGGCACCCTGACCTTCATCGTCGGTGGCGAAGAGGACGCGCTGGAACGCGCTCGCCCGGTGCTGCAGGCGATGGGCAAGAACATCTTCCATGTCGGCGCCAGCGGTGCCGGCCAGGTCGCCAAGCTGTGCAACAACATGGCGCTGGGCGTGATCATGGCGGTGACCGGTGAAGCCATCGCACTGGGCGTGGCGCACGGGCTGGACCCGAAGGTGCTGTCGCAGATGATGGCGGTCAGCACCGGCCGCAGCTGGGCCACCGAAGTGTGCAACCCGTGGCCGGGCGTGCTGGAAAATGCGCCGGCCTCGCGCGGCTACAGCGGCGGTTTCGGCAGCGATCTGATGCTGAAGGACATGGGCCTGGCGGTGGAAGCGGCGATGAGTGTCGGTGCCTCGATCCCGCTGGGCGAAGTGGCGCGCAACCTGTACTCGATGAACCACCAGGCCGGCCGCGGCAAGCTGGATTTCTCCAGCGTCGTGCAGCTCATCACCAGCGACCGGTAACCGGTCGCTGGTCCGCGCATTCCACCTTATCCCCGCGCCGTTGGCGCACCCCCTTGAACAACAAGGGGGCTCTCCTCCAGAAGGATGGATGCGCGCCGTAGCGAATGCGTCCCCGGCCGCGTGCCGGGGACCACCCGAGGTGGGATGGGCGGATGTTCGGTTTCGACCGGCATCCGCCCATTTTTTGCACCGCGCGCGGGTAGTGCCGGCCGTTGGCCGGCAGCACCGCATCAGGCAACGATCAGCGTTACATCAATATTGCCGCGGGTGGCGTTGGAGTACGGGCACACGACGTGTGCCTTCTGCACCAGTTCTTCCACCTGCTCGCGCGGCACGCCCGGCACGTTGATGGTCAGCTCGGCCTCGATGCCGAAACCGGTCGGGATCTGGCCGATGCCGACCTTGCCGGTGACGGTGGTGTCGGCCGGCAGCGCGACCTTGGCCTGGCCGGCGACGAACTTCAGCGCGCCCAAGAAGCAGGCCGAGTAGCCGGCGGCGAACAGTTGTTCCGGGTTGGTGCCTGGGCCGCCGGCGCCGCCCAGCTCGCGGGGGGTCGACAGCTGGATGTCCAGCACGTTGTCGGAGGAGACGGAACGGCCTTCGCGGCCGCCGGTAGAGGTGGCCTGGGCGGTGTACAGAACCTTTTCGATGGACATCGGGATGCTCCTGGTCAGTGGGTGGGTGTTGCGTTGGAGCCTACTTTGCCCGCTTTCCGCGTACGTTGGGTTGCAACGCGTACGAAAAACTTGATCGATCGTCCTGCCGGCCTAGATCGTCCACTCGCGGTCGGTGGTGAACATGATGGTCAGCCAGCGGTCCGGCGAGGCCTCGCCCAGGGCTTCGCCGATCTCTTCGCGCAGCCGGTCCCATTCCACCAAGGGCCGCGGCGGGTCGTCTTCCGGCACCACAAAGAACAGCTCGATCTGCTCGCCACGCCCCACCTGCGCGACGTAGCTGCGGTGCTCAACGAAGCCGTGCCTGGCCACGATCGCGCGTGCCACCGCATCCACATGCGCCTGCAGTTCCGGCGGGGTGACCAGCAGGATGCCGGCCAGCGCCCGGCGCACGGTGCCGAGCGGGGCGATCATCACCAGCACGCAGACGAAGGCGAGGATGGCCGGGTCGATGTACGGCCCGACCCAGGCCCAGGACGTGCCCTGCACCAGCACGCCGCCGAGGAAGGCCAGCAGGTAGCAGGCCGACATGCTGGCCGCGATCACCCAGTTTTTCGCATCCAGTGCGATGAACTCCGAGCCGATGCGGCGGTTGGCGCGCAGCACGAACCAGGCCAGCGCACCTTCGCCGACGATCGACAACCCGGCGAAGGCGATGGCCGGACCGAGCGCGATGTGGCGGCCGCCGGACATCAGCGCGTCGACCGCATTGACCAGCGCATACAGCGCAGCGCCGATCATCAGCGTGCCGCTCACCCCCAGCACGATCGGCTCCAGGTGCCAGAAGCCCATGGTGAAGCGCTGGTTGAGCCGCGACTGCAGCGCGTCGGTGCTGGTGGACAGTGCGATCAGCCGCGCGACCAGCAGTGACAGCCAGGTCATCACCACATCGATCAGGCCGTAGATGCCGTCGAAGATGATCAGCGAGGAATTGGCCAGCAGGCCGAACACTACCGCTGCCGCGGCCAGCAGCAGTGAGCCTGCGATGGACAGGCGCAGCACGCCTTGTTCGGTGGCGGGATCGAAGAACTGTGCGTGGTCGGTGGCCATGGCGCGATTGTAGAGCGGAGCCATGCTCCGCTGCCGTTGCGGACTGTCGACGCTATCCCTTGGCAGCCCTGTGCCGTAGACTGCGTCCCTCCCACGTACCGATTCCCGCCTGCAGTGATCACGCCACCCTGACCCTTGCCGCATCTCGGCAGCCGGCCCGCCCGGCTCAGGAACCCGCGTATTTCCACTGCAGCGCCATGCGGCCACGCCCGCGTGCGCGCGGAGTTTTTCCATGCAAACGTCCTACCCCCTGCGCCAGCAATGGCTCGGCAACATCCGTGGTGATCTGCTGTCCGGCATGGTCGTCGCCCTGGCCCTGATTCCCGAGGCCATCGCCTTCTCGCTCATCGCCGGCGTCGACCCCAAGGTCGGCCTGTACGCCGCGTTTTCCATCGCGATGGTCACCGCCATCGCTGGCGGCCGGCCGGGCATGATCTCCGCCGCCACCGGTGCAATGGCGCTGGTGATGGTCGACCTGGTCAAGGACCATGGCCTGCAGTACCTGTTCGCCGCCAGCATCCTGGCCGGCCTGCTGCAGGTGCTGGCCGGTGTGTTCAAGCTTGGGTCGCTGATGCGATTCGTCTCGCGCTCGGTCATCACCGGCTTCGTCAACGCGCTGGCGATCCTGATCTTCCTGGCGCAGATGCCGGAACTGATCGGCCGCGGTCCCACCGTCTACGTGCTGTGTGCCGCCGCACTGGCGATCATCTACCTGCTGCCGCGCCTCACCCGCGCTGTGCCTTCGCCGCTGGTGGCAATCGTCGTGCTCACCGCCGTAGTGATCGGCTTTGGCGTGGACGTGCGCAGTGTTGGTGACATGGGCCAGCTGCCGGACAGCCTGCCGCAGTTCCTCATCCCCGATGTACCGCTCAGCTGGGAAACGCTGCGCATCCTGCTGCCGGTGTCGGCCACGCTGGCCGTGGTCGGCTTGCTCGAATCGATGATGACCCTGCAGATCGTCGAGGACATCACCGAGACGCCCAGCGAGCGCAACCGCGAATGCGTCGGCCAGGGCGTGGCCAACACGGTCACCGGGTTCCTCGGCGGCATGGCCGGCTGCGCGATGATCGGCCAGTCGGTCATCAACGTGACGTCTGGTGGCCGCGGCCGCCTGTCCTGCCTGGTGGCCGGCGTGCTGCTGCTGGTGCTGGTGGTGTACGGCAGCGACCTGGTGCGGCAGATCCCGATGGCTGCGCTGGTGGCGGTGATGATCATGGTCAGCATCGGCACTTTCAGTTGGCGCTCGCTGCGTGACCTGCGCACGCATCCGCGCAGTTCCTCGGCCGTGATGTTGCTGACCGTGGTGGTCACCGTGGCCACCCACGACCTGGCCAAGGGCGTGCTCAGTGGCGTGCTGCTGTCGGCGCTGTTCTTCGCCCGCAAGGTCGGCCGCATGCTGGAGGTGCAGCGCGAGGATGCCGGAGACACGCAGGTCTACCGCGTACGCGGGCAGGTGTTCTTTGCGTCTGCCGGCCAGCTGGGCGCGGCGTTTGACTACCAGCACGTCGCGCCGAAGGTGCAGATCGACCTGCGTGACGCCCACCTGTGGGACCTGACCGCAGTGGCCGCGCTGGAACGTGCGCAGGAAAAGCTGGCCGCGCATGGGGCGGAGGTGGTGGTGGTGGGCCTCAATGTGGCTAGCCAGACGCTGATCGAACAGGTGGGCGGGCGCGCGGGCGGGCATTGAGGCTTACGCATCCTGCTTCTGCGACGAGGTGCACGCATTCTGAATCCGGTCAGGCATCTGAAATCCACGCTCGCGTAGCATGCGTTTCCTGATGGGGCCGATGGACGGCCCCGCGTTGACGGGCCACGCGCCTGGATGCCAAGGAGATGCAAGCAATGCAGGGAATAAACCACCTTCCAGCGGCCCCCCGTGAAACGTTCGGCAAGGCTGGGGCCATCGCCCTTGCGCTGGCCTTTGGCCTCAGCCTGGCGGCATGCCAGGCCAAGAGCCCGGAGGCGGATACGGCAGCTGCCCCCGCGGCCGCCGCGCCGGCCACTGCATCGCTGCCCGCCACTGCAGAGCCTGCACGTGCCGCACCTGCCACGACGGTGGCCGATGCCGATGACCAGGACATGCCGCCGCAGCGCCCGGATGATTCCTACAACAAGGCGACGTTGCGGCCGCAGTATGCTGCATGCGTGAGATCCAGCGGCGGCGAGACATCGGCACTGCAGGCGTGTGGTGATGACGAGCTTGCTTGGCAGGAGCAGCGGCTCGAGCAGGCTTTCATGAAGATCGTTGACGGCCCCGATGGCAAGGACAAGGACAGGCTGATGGACGAGCAGGCTGCCTACATGTCCGATACCAATCGCTACTGCAGCTGGAACCCTGCCGAAGACGGGCAGGGGCAGATGCTGGACGCGCAGTCCTGCCGGATCAATCGCACCGCCAACCGTGCCGATGTGCTGCAGGCACTGACCTCAAAGTAAATCCCCCGCAAAGGAGTGCAGGAAGATGGATGTTGTGACCCAGGCAAAGCAGGCAATGGACAGCTGGCATCGCGGCCAGACGTCGGCGCATTTCGAAACCGGAGGTCGTGGCCCCGGCCACGTTTCCACCGGCAGGGGCGACCATGGTGGCGTGTCGTATGGCAGTTACCAGTACGCCACCAACGTTGGCGGCGTGGACGAATACGTCGCCGCCTCGCGCTATGGCAACCGCTTCAACGGCCTGCAGGCAGGAACCCCGGCCTTCACCGAACGCTGGAAGGAAGTGGCGGCGGCCGATCCGGCAGGGTTTGCCAGGGACCAGCACGACTTCATCCAGCACCAGTACTACGACGTGCAGATGGGCCGCCTGAAGGATGTAGGCATTGATCTTTCCGGCCGTGGTCCGGCCGTGCAGGACGCGCTGTGGAGCACCTCGGTGCAGTACCGCGGCATGACACGTTCGGTGTTCCAGAAGGGTCTCCAGCAAGCCTACAGCGAAGACTTCAAGCTGGCTGAGCTGAGTGACGAGCAGATTGTCCGCGCGGTGCAGGACTACAAGCACGCCAACGTGCAGTCGCACTTCCAGAGCTCGCCCACCCTGTGGGATTCGCTGCGTGATCGTGCGCTCACCGAGAAGAACGCGCTGGTCGGGCTGGCGCGCTACGACCAGGTCAACCAAAACCCCGAGGCTTACCGGGGCAAGGATTACCAGCAAGCGTTCGGTGAACCTGAGCCGGGCCAGCGCGGGCAGCGCGCGGCCGCATCGGCGATGGCCGACGGCGTGCTGGCACCCGGCGAGCACGGTACCGAGGTCCAGGCCCTGCAGGCCAAGCAGTTCCAGGCCAACAACGGCCTGGACGACGATGGCAAGGCAGGCCGCAAGACCCTGGCGCAGGTCGATGCCCCCAACGCGGTCAAGGCCGGTACCCCGCCGGCGGCACCGGCCCGGGCCGAGCCCGCAGAGCCGGCCAGCATGCGCGACCCCGGGCACGCCGACAACGCGCGCTTCGGCCAGGCGCTGGGCAAGCTGCAGGCGCTGGAGCAGCAGCGTGCCCAGGCCGGCCTGAAGCCACTGTTCGCCAACCCGCAGGAGGTTGAGCGGGCGGCCGGCCAGCTGGCGTACGAAAGCAAGGTGTCCGGGATGCGCCAGATCGACCACGTCGTGGCCCGCCCCGACGGCACCGGTCTGTTTGCGGTGCAGGGCGAGCTGGGCGACCCGGCGGCGCAGCGGACCTTCGTCGACCGCCAGCAGGCGGTATCGCACTCGGTCGAGGCCAGCAGCCGGCAAAGCGAAGCGCTGGACAGCCAGTTCAACCAGCGTGCGCAGGAGCAGCAGCAGGAACAGGTGCGCAACCGCGGGTTGTAAGCCACGCGGCGACCCCGGGGCCGGTCGAGCGGCCAGTCCCGGCGCCACCCGCCGCCGTTCAGCCGTCCGGTGTAAACTATTGATCTCACTGGCAATGCCAGTCTCCCCGATCAACACCCCGATGACGTCCGCCACCGCCCGTTACGCCGATTCCCTGCGCCTGTCCGTGGCCCCCATGATGGACTGGACCGACCGCCATTGCCGCGTGTTCCACCGCGTGCTGGCGCCGGGTGTGCGCCTGTACACGGAAATGGTGCACGCCAATGCGGTCATCCACGGCGATCGCGAGCGCCTGCTCGGCTTCGACCGCAGCGAGCAGCCGCTGGCGCTGCAGCTGGGTGGCAGTGATCCGGCCCTGCTGGCGCAGGCCGCACGCATCGCTGCCGAGTGGGGCTACGACGAGGTCAACCTCAACTGCGGCTGCCCATCCGACCGCGTGCAGGCCGGCCGCTTCGGCGCCTGCCTGATGCGCGAGCCGGCGCTGGTGGCCGACTGCGTGGCGGCGATGGTCGACGCGATCGAGATCCCGGTGACGGTGAAGTGCCGCCTGGGCGTGGACGAGGACAACGACTATGACGTGTTCGCCGCCTTCGTCGACCGCCAGGTCGCCGCCGGTGCGGCGATGGTGGTGGTGCATGCGCGCAATGCCTGGCTGAAGGGCCTGTCGCCGAAGGAGAACCGCGAGGTTCCGCCGCTGAAGTACGACTGGGCCTACCGTCTGAAGCAGGAGCGCCCGGCGCTGCCGGTGGTGCTCAATGGCGGCCTGGCCACCATCGAGGCGGTGCAGGCGCAGGCCGCGCACGTCGATGGCGTGATGCTGGGCCGCGCGGCCTACCACGACCCCTACCTGCTGCATCAGCTGGAGGCGCTGCAGACCGGCGCCCCGCTTCAGGCCCGCGGCGACCTGCTGCGCACGCTGCGTCCCTACGTGGAAGCGCGCCTGGGCGAAGGCCTGGCGCTGAAGCACATCACCCGCCATCTGCTCGGCCTGTTCCACGGCCAGCCCGGTGGCCGCGCGTTCCGCCAGGTGCTGAGCGAGGGCGCACACCGCCCGGGCGCCGACTGGAGCCTGGTCGAGCAGGCGCTGTCGGTCACCGAGCGCGAAGCCGATCGCGCTGCAGCGTGACCGCAGTCACATTCCTGACTTGACAAGGGACGGCGATTCGTTCCGAATGTTCACCTAGCTGAACATCGCAGGGCTGCGACCGGAAAAGTTCAGACCGGATTCACTGCCCCAAACCAAGAATTTGCAAAGGATTTGTAAAGCGCCGGGTCCCGAACCCGGCATCCGGATTTACGACTTTTGAACGAATCGCCGTGCTCGGCTAGGATCGCATCGATGTCTTCCGCTCCCTTCCATTGCCGCATTGCCCTGGCCACCTGCGTGGTGCTGTCGGCTGCGCCGCTGTCTTCGGCGCTGGCGCAACAGCCGCCGCGCGGCGAGCAGGCACGGGCGGAAATGATGGATCGGGGAGAGCGCGGCAACCGTGGCGACGAGCGTTCGCTGTCCGATGCCGTGCGCCGCGTGCAGCGCAGCACCGGCGGCCACATCCTCGGCGCCGAGCGCGTGCCGTTCGATGGTCGTGATATCAACCGGGTGAAGTACATGGACGACCGGGGCCGGGTCCGCTACATGGACGACCCTGCCCCGTCGCGTTCACAGCCGCGCACGCCGCGGTCGGATATGTCATCACTACGCGGCGATAACCCCTGAACAGGGATAGTCGTCGCTATCAACCCGTACCCCACAGGCCTCCGGGCCACACCCAGGACACTAGGGAGAGTTCATGCGTATCCTTCTGGTCGAAGACGAAGCCCCGCTGCGTGAGACCCTGGCAGCCCGGCTCAAGCGCGAAGGCTTTGCCGTCGATGCTGCGCAGGACGGCGAGGAAGGCCTCTACATGGGGCGCGAAGTTCCGTTCGATGTCGGCATCATCGACCTCGGCCTGCCCAAGATGTCGGGCATGGAGCTGATCAAGGCCCTGCGTGACGAAGGCAAGAAGTTCCCGGTACTGATCCTGACCGCGCGTTCGAGCTGGCAGGACAAGGTCGAGGGCCTGAAGCAGGGCGCCGACGATTACCTGGTCAAGCCGTTCCACGTCGAAGAGCTGCTGGCCCGCGTCAACGCGCTGCTGCGCCGCGCCGCCGGCTGGAGCAAGCCGACCCTGGAATGCGGCCCGGTCGCTCTGGACCTTGCTGCCCAGACGGTCAGCGTGGCCGGCAGCAATGTCGACCTGACCAGCTACGAGTACAAGGTGCTGGAGTACCTGATGATGCATGCCGGTGAACTGGTCTCCAAGGCCGACCTCACCGAACACATCTACCAGCAGGACTTCGACCGCGACTCCAACGTGCTGGAGGTCTTCATCGGCCGCCTGCGCAAGAAGCTGGACCCGGATGGCGAACTGAAGCCGATCGAGACCGTGCGCGGTCGCGGCTACCGTTTCGCGATCCCGCGCAACGAGGGCTGAGCCGGCTCACCCTGGCGATAACACGATGTCCGGCCGTCTGTGGTTCTTCCGACGCTGGCGGCCGCGCTCACTGCAGGCGCGCCAGATGCTCGCCGCGTCCGTGGGCCTGGTCGCGTTCCTGGCGCTGGCAGGCTACGCGCTCGACGCCGCCTTCGCCGATACGGCGAAGGCGAACCTGCGTGAGCGCCTGAAGAACTACGCCACCTCCTACGCGGCCGGCATCGACTTCACCCGCGACCGCTCGCTGTACATCCGCGAGCAGCCGCCGGATTCGCGCTTCGACGTACCCGGCAGTGGCCTGTACCTGCAGGTGGTGATGCCGCACGGCAAGGGCAATTCGATGTCCGCCGAAGGCCCGATGCTGCCCACCGTGGGCGGCGGCCTGCTGGCACCGCGCCAGGAAGTGTTCGAAGGCCCGCTGCCGATGATCCAGATCGATGGCAGCCAGGGCTCGGTGTACCGCTATGGCCTGGGCCTGGTGTGGGGCGCCGACGCCGACCCCGCCACTGAATTCCCCTACACCATCTATGTGATGGAAGACTCGCGCGCGCTGGGTGCGCAGCTGCGCGTGTTCCGTGGCCGCGTCTGGTTCTACCTGGGCGGCATCGGCCTGATCCTGCTGCTGCTGCAGACCGTCATCCTGCAGTGGAGCCTGCGCCCGCTGCGCCGCGTGATCACCGAGCTGACCAAGGTGCAGCGCGGCGAGACCGAGCGCATGAGCGAGCGCCACCCGCGCGAGCTGGAACCGCTGACCGACAGCATCAACGCCTTCATCGAAAGCGAGCGCGAGAACCTCGAGCGCCAGCGCAATACCCTTGCCGATCTGGCGCACAGCCTGAAAACGCCAATCGCGGTACTGCGCACGCAGATGGACAGCGGCGCCGGAGACGGTGCGCTGCGCGAAGAACTGGACGTGCAGCTGCAGCGCATGAACAACCTGGTTTCGTACCAGTTGGCACGCGCGGCCTCGTCGGGCCACAAGCTGTTCTCCGCGCCGCTGCCGATCGAGTCCAACGCCGAGGAAATCGTGCGTGGCCTGGAAAAGGTCTACGCCGCCAAGGGCGTGCTGTGCGAATTCGATATCGACCCGGCCGCGCGCTTCCACGGCGAACCGGGTGACCTGCAGGAACTGCTCGGCAACCTGCTGGAGAACGCCTTCAAGTGGGCCAACCGCCGCGTGCTGTTGACCGCGCAGCCGCTGCCGGCGCCGAACGCGCGCCGTGCCGGCCTGCTGCTGGCGGTGGACGACGATGGCCCGGGCATCGCCCCGGATGACATCGGCAAGGTGCTGCAGCGTGGCGTGCGTGGCGACGAGCGCGTGCAGGGCCACGGCATCGGCCTGTCGATCGTGCAGGACCTGATCAAGGACTACCGCGGCGAACTGACCGTGGGCCGTTCGGCCGAACTGGGTGGCGCCCGCTTCGAAGTGCGCTTGCCGCCGGGGCCGTAAACCTCGTTGATCGGTAGTGCCGGCCAGCGGCCGGCACTACGGCATTTCGATCTTCGGCGGCTCGCCGTAGAACCGCCGCAGCTGCGCGGCCACTTCCGGCAACGCCTGCTGCAGCAGATCCGGTGCCGAGAAGTGGTACTCGCTGGCCACCGCGAAGAACTCCTCCGGCGCCTCGGCCGCATACGGATCGATCAGCGTCTCTTCGCCTGCGTCCACCTGCGCACAGAAGGCATCGTAGGCGCGCTGGAACGTGGCCGCCCACTCGCGCTGCCATTGCCGCGGCAGCGGCGGTGTGCCGTCCATTGCACCATCCAGCGCATCGAGCTTGTGCACCATCTCATGCACCGCCACGCAGTAGCCGTCGTGCGGCGCGGCCAGGTCGGCCTGCACATCGGCCCAGGACAGGATCAACGGACCACTGTCCCACGACTCGCCGATCAGCTCGTCATCCCACTCGTGCAACACGCCGGCCGCATCCATGTGGCTGCGGTGCACGCGGAACGCATCCGGGTAGACGATCAGCTGCGACCAGCCTTCCAGCCCCACTTCGCCGAATTCCAGCAGCGGCAGGCAGCACAGTGCGGCCAACAGCACGCCATCGCCAGCCTGCAGTTGCAGTTCACCGACAGGGGTAATGGCCTTCTCATGCAGGAAGCGCGTGGCCAGCACGTGCAGTCGCGCGCGGCGTTCGTCGTCCAGGCCGTGCAGCCAGGCCGCACGGCGGCAGGCGTCTTCCCAAAGCGCATCGTCGATCGGCCGCGGCGAGGGCCGCAGCCACTGCAGCAACGACTTGATCAGCGGAACATTCCCGGCAGGTAGCTGTGCCACTTCGGCGCACGGATGCGCTGCAGCACGTCGTCGTCGCTGCCGCCGCCCCCGGTGCTGGTGGCACTGCCGGCCGCAGGGCGTACCGGTGCCGGCTTGGTGGTCGCAGCCGAGGCGGTCGCGGTCGGCGCGCGCTGCGAGGCGGCATCACCGTTGGAGGACACGCAGGCGCCCCGGCTGTCGTCCAGCGCTGCCGTTGCAGACGCCGCGAAGGGCATCATCAGCAGGATCAGGCAATGGGCATAACGGCGCATTGACGACATCCACGTTAAGGGAGGGTGAGTTCCCGATTCTAGCCCGAACCCGGCGCCCCGTTGGAAGCCCCGGCGGAACCCAGCGTGGCAGGCGTCGCTGGCGGCTTTCCCGCATAATTCCTTCCTGACTTCGTGGAAGCTGCCGTGGACGATCGCCAATTGCTGGCCAAACTCGCTGCCGGTCGCCTGTCCGGCGACGCCCTGGCCCGAGAGCTGGGCCAGACCCGGGCGGCTGTTTGGAAGCGTATTCAAGGGCTTAGGGCCGCAGGTGTGGACATCGAGGGCCGTGCTGGCGAGGGCTATGGCCTGACCCGCCCGGTCGACCTGCTGGACCCGGTGGCGATCCGCGCCGGCCTGCCCGCCGATGCCCAGGCCCTGCTGCACGACCTGCAGGTGGCCTGGACGGTGGACTCCACCAACGCTGAATTGCTGCGGTGCAGCGCGCCCCAGCGCGGGGTCAGCGTGCTGCTGGCCGAACGCCAGACCGGTGGCCGCGGCCGTCGTGGCCGCACCTGGGCCTCGCCGTTGGCCGCGCATATCTACCTGTCGGTGATGCGCCTGTACTCCGGCGGCCTGGGCCGCCTGGCCGGGTTGAGCCTGGTGGCCGGCATCGCCGTGGCCGAAGCGCTGCACGATCTGGGCTACACCCAGGCGCAGTTGAAGTGGCCGAACGACCTGATCGTCGATGGCAAGCGCAAGCTGGTCGGCCTGCTTGCCGAGGGCGGTGGCGAATACGCCGGCCCGGCGCGCGCGGTGATCGGCATCGGCATCAACACCCACATGCCGCCGTCGTTCGGCGAGCAGATCACCCAGCCGTGGGTGGACCTGGACACGTTGGCCGGCAAGCCGGTGGACCGCAATGGGGTGGTTGCTGCCGTGCTGGCGCGTCTGCTGCCGGCGCTGGAAGAATTCGATCGCGAAGGCCTCGCTCCGTTCCTGCCGCGCTACGCTGCGTTCGACATGCTGGCCGGCCGCGAAGTGCGCGTGGAACTGGACGGGCAGTGGCAGCACGGTACTGCGCTTGGCTTGGCCGATGACGGCGCATTGCGCGTGCGCATCGATGGCCAGGAACGCCTGCTGCACGCCGGCGAAGTCAGCGTGAGGGCGGCATGAGCGATTGGTTGTTCGACCTTGGCAACTCGCGCTTCAAGTTCGCGCCGTTGCAGGGTGACCGTGCCGGTGACGTGCAGGCCTGGGCGCATGGCGCCGAAGGCATGGCCGGGCAGCCGCCGCACAGCCTGCCCAGCGGCCGCACCGCGTTCGTGGCCAGCGTGGCGGCACCGTCGCTGACCAGCGCGATGCTGGACCAGCTGCAGCGCCGCTTCGAGCATGTGCATGTAGTGCGCACCAGCGCCGAATGCGCCGGCGTGCGCATTGCCTATGCCAGACCGGAAAAGTTCGGCGTCGACCGCTTCCTGGCCCTGCTGGCCGCGGCCAAGGCGCAGCGCCCGGTGCTGGTGGTCGGCGTGGGCACCGCACTGACGATTGATCTGCTCGATGCCGACGGCCAGCACCACGGTGGCCGCATCTCCGCATCGCCCACCACCATGCGCGAAGCACTGCATGCCCGTGCCGTGCAGCTGCCCGCGACCGGTGGCGGCTACAGCGAGTTCGCCAACGACACCGCCGACGCGCTGGCCTCCGGCTGCGATGGCGCTGCGGTGGCGCTGATTGAACGCAGCGCACAGCACGCGCACACGCTGCTGGGCGTGGCACCGTCGCTGCTGGTGCACGGTGGCGGCGCACCGGCGCTGATGCCGTTGCTGCCCGCTGCCGATTACCACCCCTCGCTGGTGCTGGATGGCATCGCCCGCTGGGCGGTGCACCAGCCCGCGCGCTAGTATCCGCGCATGCTGACCCGTGCCCTGATCGTCGTACTGGCCATTCTCAATCTCGGTGTCGCCTGCTGGTGGCTGCTGCGCGATGCGCCACAGAAGCCTGCGCCGCCACCGCAACCCGCTGGCGTGGCCGAGCTGCGCTGGGTGCCCGGTGGCGTGGATGCCAATGCCGCAGCCGAGGCCACTGCCACCGCCCCGACCGCACCGTTGATGGAGCGCGAACCGGCGGCGAAGACCGCGGTGGCTGCGACGCCCGCGCCCGTTGCGCCGGCAAAGCCGGAGATCGCCAGGCCGCAGACGGCTGACGCTGCGCCGGTTGCTGACGCTGCCAAGCCGGGAACACCGCCTGTACCCGTTCCGGCACCGGAGAAGCCCGTCACCCCGCCCGCGGCCGCCGAGCCGCCGCGGTGCGTCGCGCTGGGCCCGTTCGCCGACCGTGCCGCCGCGACCAGCGCGCAGGGCAAGGCCGGCACGCTGCTCAGCCAGGTGCGCCTGCGCGAACAGCCCGCTGCCAGCGGCAGCGCCCGTTACCGGGTGCTGCTGCCGGCCGCCGCCAACCGCGACGAGGCACAGGCCACCGTGAAGCGCATCGTCGCCGCCGGTCTGAGCGACTACTACATCATCAGCCAGGGCGAGGAGGCCAACGCCGTGGCGCTGGGCCAGTACCGCAACCGCGAAGGCGCCGAGCGGCGCATGGCGGCGGTGCAGGCTGCCGGGTTCCAGCCGCGCCTGGTGACCAGCGGCGACGCCGGCCAGTGGTGGCTGGAAGGGCAGCTGGCGGCAGGCACGCAGCGGGCCCAGGCCCAGCAGCGCAGCGGGGCAGCACAGAGCCGGTCGCTGGAATGCGCAAGGTTGCGCTAGAATCCCCGGACCGCGGCCCTGCCGCCGGTGATCCACCCATGCCGCTTTAGCTTAGTTGGTAGAGCAACTGTCTTGTAACTCGGACGCGGTTGTTGTGGCGGCAGGCAGGAAGGCTAAGCGCGGTAAGGCTTTAGGCCCGCCAGCGCGTAGACTGTGGGGCAAGCCGGACACGGTTTGAGCAAGAGAAGTACGACATCGCCGCTTTAGCTCAGTCGGTAGAGCAACTGATTTGTAATCAGTAGGTCGTCCGTTCGATTCGGACAAGCGGCACCAAACTCGGGCGGACCGTCAGTTCTCCCAGATCACCTCATAGCCTAAGTACTCGCTTAGAACGCCTCGGATCATGACGGCTTCTGCTCCAATGGCCATGTACCTGTACCGGCCTTCTTGGACGGTGATCCAGCCCATTGAATACGCTTCGTCTGCGATCAATAGGCGTTGCATAGCCCTGCTTCCCACCTCAGGCCACACCGAACTATCTGGCGGGGTCTCAAAGTGTTCGCGTTGAGCTTCTGAAAGAGTCGGGAGAGGCAAGATCGAGAGGTGGCTGGGAGCACTCAATTGAGGTTCGTTGAGCTCATAGGCCGCATGGCACCGCGCCAACTTCAAAACGACCTGTCGGACTCTGGCCTCATCAGGCATCCACACTAGCGGTGCATCTTCCCCAGGCTCCGTCTGGATCTTGGACGTCTCGATCAACCGTCTAAGCTTGCTATTTCGCCGTAAGGCTTTTGCGATCTTCTCGCGTCCGAGCGATGCAGGTTCAGTCGTTCCGCAAATGACACATTCAACGAAGCAAGCCAAGTACTCTTCATCGGAGGACAGCTGGTTGTTGCATTCGGTGCAACTGGGCAGCGTGGGGCGAGTAGGAGGGTACGGAATGTCTAAGAACACTTTTGAAGGCGCGTGATCCAGCGATTCCGTTGAACCCCCACAGTGGACGCAAAAACCTGTCTGGCGAATGTCACCAAAGCTGGAAAGCTTTTGCATTTTGTCGGTCCGAGGTGACTTTTATCCAGATGGTGCTTCAAGTAAGTCGGACCTGCCATCCCCGTAGTCAGCGCCCCTTCGCGCTGCTCTTTCTGGACTTCGGTTCCAGCTTGGCCGCGCGTTGCTCCAGGTACTCGCCCAGCAGGCCGAGCGGCGGCACGCCGAGTGCCTCGGCGAACTCGACCAGTTCAACGGCGTCGATGCGCCGCTCCCCACGCTCGCACTTGGACACGAAGGTTTGCGTGTTCCCCAGCCGCTCGGCCAAGTCGATCTGCGACACGCCCGCCCGCTTGCGGGCCGCCTTCAGCACGGTCAGCAGTAGCTGGTAGTCGGGGTTGTGGGTCGATTGGGTCACCGCACGCTAGAGTCCGTATTGGATTAGTCCAAAATAGACTATTTACTAGAGTTGCTTAGGGGGAGTGCATGAAGCGAATAGGGGTTCTTCTGGTCGTCCTGGTGGTCCTAGCTTGGGTCGGATCGAAGCTGGTGCCGCGCAGCGAGCCCGCTGTCGTCGCCGCGCCCGCAGCAGTGGTCGAGGCGCCGCAGAAGCAGGCCCAGCAGCCAGAGGCAACGAAGGCCGAGCCGGAACGACCCATGACGGCCGCGGAGAAGAAGGCGCAGCAGGAGAAATGGTTCGGCGGCGAGACGATCGTGGCGGCAGAGCGCGCGGTGAGGGGCGAGCTGAAGGACCCGGACGCCGCGCAGTTTCGGGACGTGCGCGCCAACTACACAGAGGAGTTCGGCGTGGTCGCCTGCGGTCGGGTCAACGCCAAGAACGAGTTCGGCGGGTACACAGGCTTCCGGCGCTTCGTGTCCGGCGGCAAGAGCGTGATCCTTGAGGGTCGAGACAACGTAGCCGACGCATGGGTTGAGGCGTGCCTGTAGCACTTCCACCGAACGGGAGGCGCCTTGCGCCTCCCGAATCATCACTCGGACTTCTGGCCGTTACGCCTCGACTCCACAAGCTCATCGAAGCGCGCTAGCTGTAGATTGAGCAATCGGCTCGGAAGCATTAGTGAGTACATGAACGCGAAGGCCGCGAAGCCGAGATAAAGCGCTTCCAGGCAGGTGACCAGTCGTCCGTCCGGCTCGCGTTTGGCCACGATGGTCGTCAGAAAGACCAACGCAAGCACAATCAAGTAGGAGATGAAAAGCCACTTGTGGCGTACGAGCCGCTGGTAGACGTTGCTCCGCCTGACAGCGTCCGAACGCCACGTGCGTCCTCGATACAGGCCGGGCTCGCCCAAAAGAGTCATCACTGTGATGAGAAAGCCGGCCAGGATCGAGAATACGTTGACGATGACGCCGCGGGCTTCGTCGTTGCCGTGGACGAACGGCTGTCCATACCAGCCGATCACCGCCGAAACGGCGGTGATCGCGGCAAACAGCCCGATTCGGCTCCAGTCAACTTCGAGGCGACGCACGTCATTGCTCCAGCAGGTTCCCCTGCGTTATCTGGTCAAAGTAGGTTCCCATCGCACCCCATACGCTGGTGTGACTGACGGAATTGTCTTTCGTTTCCACCTTCACGCCTGTCTGAAGGCGGATTTCTCCGGAAGTGATGCGCTCATTTTTCTGGGTGACGATCGTGAACTCGCTTACAGGCGTCTCGGTGTCGTCATCAAGTACCGTCTCCGCGAGATCCTCGATAAAGTCCTGAGAGCTCTGGATCGCACGGGTGTTGCCGTCCAGCTTGACCTCAACATTCACGATGAGGTCCTCCAGCGCCTTCTGTTTGGTCAGCGACTGGTCCTTGCCTACTAGCGCGCCGAGCTCATCGCCGAGGGTGCCGAGAGACTTCGCGATCCAGCTTGTACGGCGCGCCTTTGGCAAGCTCAGATCGAAGGCGCCCACGGCCAATTGGATGGACTTGACGCCGTGATCCTGGATCAGTTGCAGCTTGTCCAAGTTGCTGGCAGGAACAAGATCGAAGCCGCTGGACTCGTCGTGAAGTTCTGCTTCCCTGAAAAGCTGGGACAAATACAGAGACGCTTTGCTCTTGCTGATGCCGTGTCCGCAGTACAGGACGTGGTGATCCTTCAGGAACAAGAAGCAGTCCCCGTCCTTGAATTCCTTGCCTTTCGGAGGCGGTTGGGCGCCTTCGTCGTCTTCGGCGGTGGTCGCTTTGGGTTGGAGCGTTGATGCCTGCACGCCAGGAACATATCGCGTGAGGTGCATCAGCGTACGCCCGTTAGAATTGCTGAAGTGCTGAATCCGCACCACGTCGCCGCCTCCGAGCTCGATCTCGGTTGCATCGCAGGTGCTCTTCTTCTTGCGCGCCTTTTTCGCGATCGACTGAAGGTCAAAAGGCTGGTCGTCGCGTCTGGCGCGCAGGTAGTAGACCGTCTTGGTGGTCTGGTCTGCTGGCATTGTCCATTTCCCCCTGTGTTGGCATTCCTGAATGGATATTCAGGGGCGGGAGGTCCGAAGTCAAAAGTCTGCTCTTGCTGCGTCGCAGCGATTAAGACTGCACAGGCTCGCCAAGCAGCCCGTGTCGCGTCCGGGGCCGCGTGGCCTGATACCGAGCAGCCCGGACCGAGCAGGAAGCCCCAGGCTCACCGGGGACCCCGGATACAACGTTGGTGTCGACGCGCGAGCCATCTGGGTACAGTGTGGTTAATCGGGCTGCTGACCAGACTAGCCCGAGGATCGTCGGCAATGGCTATGGCGATCAGAAGTGCTTTCGGTGGCAAGAACAGCCGAGGCCAGCCCAGCATGACGAACTGAGCAGCCCATCCCTGCGACGCACAGCAGGCCCAGTCCCCCGGCGGCATTCCGCCTCCGTGGGAACTTGGAGATGGAGCACGCCTGTGACTACCCCCGAACCCGAGAAGCTCACCCCCGAAGAGCTGGCCGAACTGCACGCCCTCCCCGATGAGGCGATGGTCAAGCCCGAGGAGGCCGCCGCGAGGAGCGACCGCTCACCGTCAGGAAGCACAGCGACAGGCTCCTAGAAGTGCTGCTCAAGTTCCGATACGGCGAGCAGATGGCCGACCGGCTGAGCGTGAAGGTCGAGGACACGGGCCTTTCGGCCAACGCCCTGCTGGCAATGCCCGCCGACGAGCGTGCTCAGTTGGTGGCGCTGCTCTCCAAGTACAACGCGAGTAAGGAGCAGGACGATGAGTGAGAACCTGACTGTGGCCGAGGCGCTGCACAAGGCCACGCAGATCGACGCCATGCTGAGCGCGATCCAAGGCACGGCGCCAGACGCGGTCCAGGCGATGGGCGGGCGCGACGCCCTGGCCCGTCGCAGCGAGATGACCTGCATCGGCCCGGTGCCGCGCCTAGACGCCGAGACTTGGGAGCGAATGTCGCAGGAGTACGAGGGCCGGCGCGAGCATGGCAGCGTCAACCGGGGGAACTAAAGGGCACCTACAAGTTTTGTCGGTGCCCTTGGCGCATCAGAGACTCGCCAAATCGAAATCAGCGGCGGCCGCGCACTTCTTCAAGCTGCCAAGATAAAGCGGCAAGCTGGACGACTTCTCATGCAGGATACGAGCGTACTCGTTCTTCGCAATGTGGTCGGTGGCCTTACGGCTGATCTCCGCGCCCTCATTGAACTCATTGAGATGAATATGGTCTCGGCCGATGTAGATCCCCGCGATGAGTTGCTCCTGCACTTCCGCGGGCAGATTACTCAAGAACCGCTTGGCTTCTTCTTCGGATTTCGGTTGTGCTTGTTCGAGTTGCTTGATTGCATCGTGAATCGTCGTCATTGCATGCGCCCCCTGTGGGTGTTTGTTGAAGTGACGCAGTCGGGGCGGCTTGGGTGCTTTTCAAGGGCGTCCAACAACTGACTACCCATCGAAAGGCGGGGCGAGCCTAAGCCACTGAATCGCAAGCCCCAGTGACGGCGGCACCTTCGAGGGAAACACGTCCGGGAAACGATGGCGTTCGCGGCCAGCGCACCCCGACACATTGAACGCATCCGGTCAGCGCATTGGCGCGCAGACCACCCCGAGGCCGGGGATGCGCTCGTGACAGGCGACCGGAGGACCACAACCCACCGGAGCACACGAGCAATGAAGATCGAACTCAGCGACACCCCTCTCCTCAGCACTCAGCAGATCGGCGAGCTCGCCTCGACCCTGGACCTGCTGCACAGGCGCACCCTCGCCGCGATCGAGCGGCTGAACAAGGACATCGCGACCCGCAAGCAGCAGATCGCCGCGCGCTGGAAGAGCGCCCCCGGCATCGGCATGGCCGGTGAGGTCGCCCAGCTCGTGCTGCTGGACCTCCGCCACCCGGCCCGACGCCGAGTCGGCGGGGAACAGGTAGGGTGTCTTGCGCCTCACGCTGTCGGCCTCGGCCTCGCGGTGGGCGAGCAGGTCGGCGAGCGCCGTCGACAGGGGCAGGTCGAACTTCTTGGACGAGCCGCCCTTCGGGTTCGGGACGTGCAGGTGCCCGTCGCCGAGGTCCGCGCGCCTCGCCTCACACGAGGCCGTCCGGCGCATCCCCGACAGCAGCATGAACAATTGGAGGTCGCGGCGTGCCGGGTTGCCCAGCGACAGCACCGCCTTTCCCCATGCCTTTAGCTTGTCCGGGCTGGCGTCGACCTCGCGCCGTCGCATGCCGTTCATATCCACGTTGCCCACCGGGTTCGGCGGCAGGTCGGGGAACTGGCGCAGGGCGCGGTTGTAGACCGAGCGCAGGACCCGCATGGTGTTGTCGCCCGAGGTGGCGCCGCTCCTCTCGGTGATCCGGCGGTGGCGCTCGCGCACGCCCTGACGGTCTGCGCCGATCTCGGCCAGCGGCCTGTCCAGCCAGTCCTTGAGGTAGTAGGTGACGTGGTACTCGTAGCCGCTGCGGGTCTTGTCGGCCAGCCGCCGGGAGTTCAGGTGCAGGTCCAGCCCCTCCCGCAGGGTGATCCCGCGCGCTCGGGCTCTGCGGCGCTCCTCGTTCGGGTTGGTGCCGCCCCGCATGCCGACCAAGGTCTGCCGTGCGGCGTCCCGGGCCTGCTTGGCGTCCATCGCGGGGTGGTCGCCCAGCTTGGTCCTGACCTGACGCCCGTTGACGAGGGACTGGACGTAGAAGCTGCGCTTGGTGGGGGTAACGATGAGGTAGAACCCCCTCATCTCGGTGTCGGCGTACAGGACCGACTTGCCCGGCTCGGGCCGGGGTACCCTCTCGACGAGGGACTGGGTGATCTTCGACTTCATGTTGGCTCCGGGTAACGGGGCCACGGCTCGGACACGGTTTCGCACCACAAGGTGCCGTGTTCAGACGCGCCGTTTGTGCCCCTGAAGCCTCATTAAGTCGCGGTTTTTCCTCGGTGTAAGCGGCCCCGGACCATCCGATTTCAAATCATGGCAAGCTATCCGCGTGCCGACTTGTAAACAGTAGGTCATCCGTTCGATTCGGATAAGCGGCACCATCCCCGTGAGTCAGCGCCTCTTTGCGCTGCTCCAGGTACTCGCCCAGTGGTTCGAAAGGCGGTACACCCGGTGCCTCGGCAGTCTTACCTTGAGAATGATGGTCCGTCCTGCGCATGGACCTGCTGCGCTGGCTGCTGTTCAAGATTTGCTGCCAATGAATCAGCGCGATGAAGTGACTCCGCTTCAGGCGCGCGAAGCGCGTCCATCGTATTCATGGTTCCACGGCGTTGGGCAGGATCGTCCATCGCTCCCTCGACGATGAATACTCTCTCGCCACGTGCAAGGGACTCTGTCGGGTTGTTCACTACGACGTGGTCAACTCTTGAAAGCCCTTGCTCCTTCGCGAGCACCAGCAAACTCGCGGACATGCGTTGGCTCGACTCATCCCACTGCTTCCCGCTCTCGGCATCCAGGCGTTCCACACCCGCTCTTATCTGCATGTAGAGCGAACGATCGGCATCGTCGAGTTCAGCGACTGAGAAAGCTGTTCGCTGCATTGAGGGTGAGTTGACATTGGCGGCGGTGACTCTTTCCTCGACCGCAGTGCGCTCGGCGTCAAATGCTGGCTCGGGCCTGCGTCGACGTTGCATGGGCGCTATGTGCTGGTCATAGTGCGCGCCATAATAAAGCTCGTACGTCGCATGAGGGCCAACCGACGGAGCCTCCGTCTTGAACACGTCAGCGATCTGACTTAGTGCTTGGTTACGGTTGATCTGCCCTGCCTCGAGTTTCGCCGCAATGGCTCCATACTGCTGGGGGCGATCGCCTGTGCCCGACACGCCAATGTTCGGTCCTCCGGCTGCGGTGATTTCACGCTGGACCTGGACATTGCTGAGCGTGGCAGCTGCTTCTCCTCGCAGCGAGGTGTTCACAAAGGACTGCTTAGACGCTCGATCTGGTTGCTCGGTGAAGAGGTGATGCCCAACTTCATGAGAAAGAGAACGTGCGATTCTGGAGCCTTGCCCGATGGCGTTCTCGTCAATGACGATCTTCACACCGGGAACAAGATAGGTGCCGCCACCGGCTGGCCCCCATTCGACACTCAGGTTGTCGTGATCAGCTTGTGCAAGACCCGCTCGAAGTGTTGGGGATTTGGTCAGAAGCGGTACCAGCGAAGGATCAACCAAAGGCGAAGCAGGACGACGTGTGGCCCCTGGTCGGCCACTCTCCTGCGGCAGTGACAGTGCAAGTTCTTCAGCACGCTCCATGGTGCGGCTCCTTCGCAATGACAGGGATCAGCGCTGACTGATTGATACGTAGGTCAGCGTTTTGTGGTCAAGGGAGAGCCCGAGTACTACCTTGGCACTGTTCACCTGAGCAGACCAGTAAGGGCGGGAATCAGGCGCATCCGGATGGGGTGGATACATGGCGGATTCCTCCCAGATGATTTCCCCGAGCGCGATGCTCGGTGGGGCAACCTCAAAGACCAAGGTCGCGTGCGTAGGATCGTCGGCAGGACTTCTCAGCGTGATGTTCTTGATCTCAAGTCCGCCCAGCATGCCGCGTTCTGCGGTCCGCTCGTCCCTCAAGCCTTGTCGAGTCGGTTCTCCCAAGTGTGTGTGGAGCTGTTCATTCAATGCGTCGACATCATCAAAACGCACCTTGGTCAAACGCTCGATATCGTTCTTGAACCGCTCCATACCAGTTTCACTCCCTGATTCGACGGGCTGTTTCTGATTCAGATGATCGGATGGGCGTGGCGGCGCGGCGATTGAACATGCTGCCAGCACAAGCGCCGGAACAGCGATCGCGAGGCGACGACGCACTGCTATCCAGAGGTGGCGCCGAATTCCACGTTTTGATGAAGAAGCGAGTTTCTCGACCCATGCATCCATGAAAGCGTCTCTCGCGCCAACGTCACGCTCTTGAATCTAGCACAGCGTTTTGTGAGTACGGATCGGGTTTCCGTGAAAAATGAGCTACTGAAAACGCACCCGGTTCCACTTTCCTGTTTGAAAAACGCGGCGTCAGCTGCGAGGGAGGAACATCAGACGGAAGGCCGAGCACACCTCCATGCGCGCAATCCGATAGTTGAAAGACCGTAGCCAGTAGGCTACAGTCCTCCATGAAGATCCAGCGTACCCGTCAGTTCGCGACATGGATTGACGCTCTCAAGGACGTAACCGCACGCGCTCGCATCCTGGCCCTTATCGGTCGGCTCGCTGAAGGCCATCCCGGTGATCACCGCTATCTGGCGGATGGCGTTTCAGAATTGCGTATCGATGCAGGACCGGGTTAACGCGTGTACTACACCCAGCGCGGCAGGCAGTGGGTGATTCTTCTGGTTGGAGGCGACAAGGGTTCGCAGCGGCGCGATATAGAGACGGCCAAGGAGATTGCGCGTTCCCTGTGAGCATCGAACTGGCTGTAGGCGAAACGACTCAATACCGAAGTACCGGAGCTGTCCCATCATGGCCATCAAGAGAAAAGTCGAACTCAAATCATTTGATGTGGCCGAGCATCTTCGGACACCGGAGGAGATGGCGGCTTATCTCGACGCCTGCATCGAAGAAAGCGAGGGCGATTCTGCCTTCATCGCCAAGGCGCTTGGCGATATCGCTCGCGCTCAGGGCATGAGCAAGGTTGCGCGTGCGGCGGGCCTGTCGCGCGAGAGTCTGTATCGCGCACTCTCCGGCGAGCGCAGCCCTGATTTCGCGACCATCCTGAAGGTGACCCGGGCCCTGGGTGTGCGATTGCACGCCAGCGCAGCATAAGCACATGCGCCGATCATGATGCGTCGGCGCGGCGCCGGTCGCAAAGGCGATGGAACGAAAATGAAGAAACCGCCATTCGCTGGTTCTTTCGTCCCAACCCGGTGAGTCAACTCACTGTATGGCGCGGGCAGATCCTTCGATCAATGCCGCACACACACTGCGACCGCAGCAGCCTCAGCTACGCACCTGCAACGCCACATACTCCGCCAGCCCCCGGCAGGCCAGCATCAGCCCCTCGCGCGTGCCGTCGCCGATGTCGTCTTTCTCTTCCCCGTCCACGCGCACGCGCTCGGCGGCGTGGTACAGCTCCAGCAGTGACACCAGGCCCACTGCGGCGCGATCCCGGCGCGCGGCGGCCACGGCCTGGCCGGGTGTGCTGGCGGGCCCCGGCCACGGCTGTCCATCGGCGGCGTCACCGGCCTGGATGCGCTGCAGGCAGCCGGGCAGGTTGATCGGCGCGGGCGCTTCGTTCGCGGCGGCGAAAGCGGCTTCCAACGGCTGGGCCAGTTCAGGTGGCAGGCGCAGAGCCGCCTCGCCGAGGGTGGCGGTCAGGTACGGGTGAGGGGTTCTGGACATGCGGGCATCCTCGTCAGGAACAGAGGTGCCGCCACGGTAGGGTGGCGGGCGATGCGTGGCTTCCAAGACCGGGTCAACGAATCGGCGGGCACGAGGCCCCCACGCACCGCCCGCCGTCGATCGGCTAACGGATTGCCAGCCGGCGCCGCCCCTGAAAGGACGACGCCGGCTGGCAAGCGTATACATCGTTGACAACACGGGCTTGGAAGTCCCGACCACCTTTGCAGGTGGCGATTCATCATGCGCACGTGAAATCCCCGCCTGCCAGTCGTTTGTTTCGATGGCATCGGGAGATCTGAAAGGAAAAATGAATTATCGCGTTTGGCCCGTTTCGGGCATCGCAATGCCAGAAGCGACAGATTGCGCAGTGGCGCCATCAGCGAGAAATCTGCCCGAACCATCGCTGCCGCATGCCCTGAGCTGGCCCACGAAGTAAAGGTGACTTAACAGCCCGGGCAAGGCTCCACAGCTACCATAGCAAACACAAACGCCCGAATGCGCTGCCGGCTTTTTGATTCTCCTCACAGACCATTTGCAGACCTCCGACACATACTGGGGACACATGCCCTTCGGGACCCACCCATGCGTCGCCACGCCCTGCCGCTCACCGTCGCACTGTTGGTCACAACCTTCGCAGCCCCGGCCATGGCCGCCGTGCCGTTCTTCAACGCCAGCTGCCCGGGCGGCATCGATGTTCACGCGGACGATGGCGGGCCGGTCTACGTGCAGGGCCGCGAGACGGCGCTGAAGCGCTTCAACGACCGCTATTTCGAAGCACGTGATGCCAACAGCGGCATCACCCTGTCGATCAGCCGCAACGATGACGGCGCGCCGCAGGTCAGCTACACCGGCCGTGGCGGCGCCAATGGCATCTGCCAAGTCAGCGCCAGCGGCACGCCTGCGCCCGCCGCAAACAGCGCACGCCCTCGCGACGCTGCCGCCGGAGATGCCGCAATACCGCGCGAAGTCACCTGCGAATCCACCGACCAGCAGCTGGTCTCGTGCGATCTGAACACCCGTGGCAACGTGGAAATCGTGCGCCAGCTCAGCCGTACCCGCTGCGAGGAGGGCAAGAACTGGGGCCTGTCGCGGCACTCGGTGTGGGTCAATGGCGGCTGCCGCGCGGTGTTCCGCAATGTGTCCTCGGTGACCACCCCGGCGCCGGCAGGCGATACCGCGTTGGGCGCCTGCAACATGCGCAAGGGCGCGCAGGGCACGCTGGTGACCCAGATGCCGGTGGGCAGCGATTACCAGGAACTGATCATCGATTATCCCGATGGCCGCTTCCTGTGCATGATGCGCAACAACGGTCAGGTGCAGAGCCTGACGCCGGTTCGCCGCCGCGGCGGTTGAGGCGCGGCGGCGGCGTGTCTAAGTGGGCAGCGCGGTGCGCGTTGCCCCGGTCCCGCTACTGCTGGTTCACCGGGTCATTTCCCTTCTTGTAGGAGTACCCGGTGACATCCCAGCCGCCGCCATGGCCGGAAGAGGGTTCCACCCAGGTGAATTCCCACGTCTGGATGGAACCGTCGGGAAGCAGGTTTTCCACCCGGTAGATCTCACCGGGAATGCCCTGGTCTGGCAGTTTTCCAGGTATCGATTCATCCGAGCGTGCAGACGCGCGGCCTACGGAGACTGCCTGTCGTTCCACCTGTACGTTGCCGTAGCCCTGGGGAGCGAACGACGGCTTTACCCGCTGCGCCACCCAGTCGAGTACCTGGCGTGCGCCTGCCGTCTGCATGGGATACGCGTCGGTGGTCACCGTATGCGTGATGCGTTGCGAGGGTGCACTGGCAGCGGCGGGAAACAGTCCGCCCAGGGCAATTGCCAGTACCGCAAGTCCATTGAGTGCATGTTTCATGCGCGTGGTGCTCCATGATTGAAGAAGTGATGCGGCACCTTCAGGGTGCCGACGCAGCCTGGACACAACAACAGCCTTGCGTAAGAGGCGAAACCGACCGGGATGTGAAGCGGGTCGCGGAAGATTGAATGTCTGACGATCCAGCGCTGGAAAGCCTGACCGGTAAGGGCCACCCGTTCCTGGCGATCTTACCCTCGGCCTGCTGCACCGCCGCGAGTGGTGTCACACAGCTCTGGCTAGACTGTGCTTCTTTTTCCGCACCGCAGGAGGCACCCATGGCCCATCCCATCTCCGTATCCCTGATTGGCGTTCCCACCGATGTCGGTGCGGGCCATCGCGGTGCGCGGCTGGGGCCGGAAGCGCTGCGCGTGGCGGGCCTGCCGGAGGCGCTGGAGGCCCGCGGCGTGGACGTGCGCGACGTGGGCAACCTGGATGGCCCGCGCAACCCGTGGACCGCGCCGGTGGAGGGCTACCGCCACCTGGATGAGGTGGTGGCCTGGAACCGCGCACTGATGGAAGCCAGCTACGCCGAGCTGCAGGCCGGGCGCATGCCGATCATGCTCGGTGGCGACCATTGCCTGGGCATCGGTTCGATCACCGCCGTCGCGCGCTGGTGCCGCGAGCAGGGGAAGAATCTGCGCGTGCTGTGGCTGGACGCGCATTCGGACTTCAACACCAGCGATGTCACGCCGTCGGGCAACATCCACGGCATGCCGGTGGCCTGCCTGTGCGGCCTCGGCCCGGACGCGCTGACCCGTCTGGGCGGCAGCGCACCGGCGATCACCCCGGCGCAGATGCACCAGATCGGCATCCGTTCGGTGGACCCGGAAGAGAAGCGCCTGATCAAGACCCACAAGGTGGATGTCTATGACATGCGCTACATCGACGAGAACGGCATGAAGCGTGCCGTGGAAGCGGCGCTGGCCGGCATCGATGAGAACACCCACCTGCATGTCAGCTTCGATGTCGACTTCCTCGACCCCAGCATCGCGCCGGGCGTCGGCACCACGGTGCCGGGTGGGGTGAACTATCGGGAGGCGCAGCTGGTGATGGAAATGATCGCCGACACCGGGCGCATGGGTTCGCTGGACATCGTCGAGCTCAACCCCTTGCTGGACAAGCAGAATGCCACCGCCGAACTGGCCGTGGACCTGGTCGAGAGCCTGTTCGGCAAGTCCACCCTGATGCGCGACTGACCGCCCCCGCTGAACGGATCGCCGAACCGTTCACGCCCGCTCCACGCCCCTGCCGCCAGATTGCACTTCACGCGGCGGCAGTGGGCATTGGTGCCCTCCCGCCGAGCGAAAGAATCCCATCCGCGAATGAAGCGGTATAGCGGCGAACCCAAGGAGAAGCCCATGAAGCGCGTAGTTGCCCTGATGCTGTTGTCGATGTTCTCGGTGGCCCTGCTGGCCGGTTGCAACACCGTGGCCGGTGCCGGCAAGGACGTGCAGAAGGCCGGTGAAAAGGTTGAGGATGCCGCCAAGGGCCGTTGAGCCTGAAGTGGAACGGAAAGCCAAAAGGCCGGGGATATCCCCGGCCTTTTTTATGCGCGTCTTCCACACCGTTGGCGTGCAGGGGTAGTGAACCATTCAAGCAGGTGAGCGTGCATTTCATTGCCGGTTGACCGGTACTCAACAGCGACTGCGCGAAGCTGGAGCCACGGTAAGAACGCCGTTGCAACCAAGGACTCCCAGCAATGAACAAAGACATCATTTCCGGCAAGTGGTCGCAGCTGAAGGGCAAGGCCCAGGCCAAGTGGGGCGATCTGACCAACGACGATTTCGATGTGGCCGAAGGCAATGCCGAATACCTGGCCGGCCGCCTGCAGGAACGTTATGGCTGGGCCAAGGACCGCGCGGAGAAGGAAGTGCGTGAGTTCCAGGACGCGGTGAGCAAGGACTACCCGGACTACAAGTAAGCGTTTCGGTTTCCCCCACAACACGACGCCCGCACCGTGAGGTAGCGGGCGTCGTGTTGTCTGCGCGGGACGATCAGCGGGCCGGCGGGTCCGGCACGTAGCGGTTGGGGAAGGCCTGCGGTTCGCGCGGCAGGCGCGAGGGCGCATCGACCAGGATGCCGCGCGCACGCAGGTTGCGGGCGCTGTCGTAGCGCAGCTGCAGAACCTGCGCCGGGCTGCGGCTGGCCCGTTCGAAGTCGGTATCGCGCACCGAAGAGTGTTCACGTGCGCCGTGGCCGGTGCCCAGCGCTGGCGCCTGTGACTTGCTGGCATAGCCCTCGATGCGGCTGGCACTGGCGTCGGCGGCAGCCTCGGCTTGCGCGGTCGGTGCCGGCAGCGGCACGCCACGTCGCAGGATCGGCTGCGGGTACCAGCGACGCGCCTCCTCGAACACCGCCACCCCGACCACGATGTTGTCCGGGCGGCCGGTGCGGCTGGCATAGCTGCCGCTGGGGCTGCTGAACACGAACTGCGCCACTTCGTCCTGGCTCTTGCGCCAGCCGGTGATGTCGGCGCGCTGGCCGGGGTTGAGCACGTAGCCGGTCTGCGAGGGATCGGCATCCTCGCCGGAGATGGCGTTGACGCCATCCACCGACAGCACCACCAGCACCCGGCGCGGGCTGTCGTTGTACAGGCGCACGGCGTAGCGGTGGCCGCGCTCGCCGGCCACCCAGCGCTGGCCCTCGGCGGAGTAGCTGCGCAGTTCGGTACCGCGGTCGCGGTCGACCAGGGCCATGCGTACGGGGCCGCCGTCGTACACCGGTGGCGGCATGGGCGCCGGGCGGAAGCCGGCCAGGGGCAGGATCAGCAGCAGGGGCAGCAGGCGCTTCATCGGGCGTCTCCAGCGGGGTTGGGTGAATGAACGCGCCGCGGGCCCTGACGGGGTTGGTGGCGTGCAAGGTAAACTGGCCCCGTTCATCGAAGGTTACCCCACGCAGTCATGACGACCCGAGTCCTTACCGGCATCACCCCCTCCGGCACGCCCCACCTGGGCAACTACGTTGGCGCCATCCGTCCGGCCATCGCGGCCAGCCGCGCGCCGGGGATCGAGAGCTTCTTCTTCCTGGCCGACCTGCACAGCCTGATCAAGTCGCAGGACCCGCAGCGCACCCAGCGCGCGACCCTGGAGATCGCGGCCAGCTGGCTGGCCTGTGGCCTGGACCCGGAACACGTGTGGTTCTACCGCCAGAGCGACATCCGCGAGACCACCGAGCTGATGTGGTTCCTGACCGCCATCGCCAGCAAGGGCATCCTCAACCGCGCGCACGCCTACAAGGCGGCGGTGGACAAGAACCGCGAGGAAGGCGTGGACGAGGACGCAGGCGTCAGCGCCGGCCTGTTCATGTACCCGGTGCTGATGGCGGCCGACATCCTGATCTTCAAGGCCAACCAGGTACCGGTGGGCCGTGACCAGATCCAGCACATCGAGATGGCGCGCGATTTCGCCCAGCGCTTCAACCACGTGTACGGCAAGGAGTATTTCCCGCTGCCGGACGTGGTGATCGACGAGCAGGTGGCGACGCTGGCGGGCCTGGATGGCCGCAAGATGAGCAAGAGCTACCACAACACCATCCCGCTGTTCGTGCCGCGCGAGGAGCTGAAGAAGCTGGTGTTCTCGATCCTGACTGACTCGCGCGCGCCGGGCGAGCCGAAGGACACGGAGGGCTCGGCGCTGTTCCAGATGTACCAGGCCTTCGCGACCCCGGAGCAGACCGCGGAATTCGCCAGGGCCTTTGCCGCCGGCATCAGCTGGGGCGACGCCAAGCAGCAGCTGTTCGAGCGCATCGACAGCGAGCTGTCGCCGCTGCGCGAGCGCTACAACGCGCTGATGGCCGAGCCGGAGAAGATCGAAGCGCTGCTCAAGCGCCGTGGCCAGCAGCTGCGCGAGCAGTTGGCGGCACCGCTGCTGGACGAGCTGCGCTATGCGGTGGGCCTGCGTGACCTGTCCAGTGCCGGTGACATCGCCAGCGAAGATGCCGGCGTGGCCCGCGTGGCGCCGCCGCAGTTCAAGCAGTACCGGGAAAAGGATGGCCGGTTCTACTTCAAGCTGACCGCTGGTGACGGCACGCTGCTGATCCAGAGCGAAGGCTTCGATTCGCCACGTGATGCGGGCCAGCTGATCGCGGTGATCAAGCAGGCCGAGCAGGGCGACCAGCTGCAGAGCGAGCTGTTCAAGCTGGACGCCGAGGTGGACGCGGTACTGGCCGCCCTGGCCGCGCTGCGCGAAGCGGCCTGATCGCCGGGCCTGCCCCTGCCCTTTGTAGAGTCGAGCCATGCTCGACTCGGCTCCGCTTCTGTAGAGCCGAGCCCATGCTCGGCTGTGTAGCAAAGCAGCCGAGCATAGGCTCGGCTCTACAGGGAAGCCCCCCGCCGGCACGACCGTGGCACAGCACCCATGGCATGATGTCCGCGCGCCTCTGGCGCGATGACATGGAGTCTGCGATGGCCTGGTTGTCGCTGCTGCTGTTCCTGCCCTGGTTCCTGCTGCTGGGCAGCCTGTACTGGCTGTTTCCGCGCCAGCCGCGCAGCGCGCGGCGGCGCCTGTTCGATGGCACCACCCTGGTCGTGGCGTTCGCGCTGAGCATCGTGTCGATGCTGTGGGGCTACCGCATTGGCGTGGTGCAGCCCGGCGCCGGCCCGATCTGGCCGCAGGTGCTGGCGGTGCTGTATGCCTATGGCGCGTTCCTGGCGGTGCTGGTGCTGGCGTTGCTGCTGCGGCCGCGATGGCTGGACCGGTAGAGCCGAGCCTATGCTCGGCTGATGCCTGACAGAATGGCAGCCGAGCGTGGGCTCGGCTCTACAGAAGAGCGCCCTCCGACCAAAGCCGCATCGAACCCGGGCCGCATGCGCGCCTACCATGGGCGTCTGTTTCCGAGACTGCCAGGTGCGTGCCGATGACCGCCGACCCCAGCATCCACACCATCGATACCGGTTTCCAGCGCCCGGACTTCGACGCGGCCTACCTGATCGTTGAAAACGGCCGCGCGGCCTTCGTCGACTGCGGCACCGGCCTGTCTGTGCCGGCGATGCTGCAGGCGCTGGCGGACGCTGGCCTGGGCGTGGACGCGGTGGACTGGCTGCTGCTCACGCACGTGCACCTGGACCACGCCGGTGGTGCAGGCCTGCTGATGCAGCAGTTGCCGAATGCGAAGGCGGTGCTGCATCCGCGCGGTGCGCCGCACATGATCGACCCGACCCGGCTGATTGCGGGTGCGACGGCGGTGTACGGCGCCGAAGAGATCGCGCGCAGCTACGGCCGCATCGAGCCGATTCCCGAACACCGCGTGGTGGTTGCCGAAGACGGCCACCGCATCGATCTCGCTGGCCGCGAGCTGGTGCTGCTGCACACGCCGGGCCACGCACTGCACCATTATTGCGTGTGGGATGCGCGCAGCCGCAGCTGGTTCACTGGCGATACGTTCGGCATCTCCTACCGCGAGCTGGACAGCGCGCAGGGTGCTTTCATCTTCCCGACTTCCTCGCCGGTGCAGTTCGACCCGGAGGCAATGAAGGCCTCGATCCAGCGCATGCTGGGCTATGGCCCGCAGGCGATGTACCTGACCCACTACGGCCGCGTGGAGCAGGTGCAGAAACTGGCCAACGACCTGTTCGAGCAGATCGATGCGATGGCCGCGATCGGCCGCCAGTGCGATGGCCGGCCGGACCGTCACCGCTGCCTGCTGGCCGCACTGCAGGCGCTGTCCCTGGAACGTGCACAGCTGCATGGTTGTGCGCTGGACGATGCGGCAGTGACCGCCGTGCTGGCGATGGACATCGAACTCAACGCGCAGGGCCTGGCCTGCTGGCTGGACCGCATCAGCAGGTAGACCCACGCCCTGCGTGGATGACGTGGGCCCAGGCTGCGCCGTGATGTCACGACCACGTTACACTCTGGTGACTTCCAAGCTAGCCGTGGTACTGCCGTGAATCCGATGCGCGTGTTGCTGCTGTCGTCCTGCCTGTTCGTCGGGGGCCTGGCCCATGCGGCCAACGACCTGCCGGGTGGCGGCATCGATCCGCAGGCACTGTCGCGGCATGTGCGCGTGCTGGCGTCGGATGAGTTCGAGGGCCGCGCACCGGCCACCGAGGGCGAAGAGCGCACGGTGCAGTACCTGATCGAGCAGTTCCGCAGCTATGGCCTGCAGCCGGGCGGCGTAGACGGCAGCTGGGTGCAGCCGGTGCCGCTGGTGCGCGCGCAGCTGGAGGGTGAGGCCAAGGCCAGCCTGTCGCTGAAGCAGGGCAAGCGTGCGCTGGCCAATGGCGTGGACGTGACCCTGCAGAGCCTGCAGCCGCGCAAGCGCGTGCAGATCAAGGATGCACCGTTGGTGTTCGTCGGCTACGGCATCGACGCACCGGAACGCCACTGGAACGACTACAAGGACGTGGACCTGCACGGCAAGATTGCCGTGGTGCTGATCAACGACGCCGATTTCGAAGCCGATGCGCCGGGCGCGTTCGACGGCAAGGCGGTGACCTACTACGGCCGCTGGACCTACAAGTTCGAGGAAGCCGCACGCCGTGGCGCCGAGGGCGTGCTGATCGTGCACGAGACCGCGCCGGCCGCCTATGGCTGGGCCACGGTGAAGAGCTCGGGTACCTCGCCGCTGTTCGACATCGAACGCAGCCAGGCCGAGGCGATGGCGCAGCACACGCCGCTGCGCGGCTGGATGCAGCGCGAGCTGGCCGAAGCGATCTTCGCCGACGCCGGCCTCGACTTCGATGCGGAGAAGCGCAAGGCGATGCGTGCCGACTTCCGCCCGGTGGCGCTGGACAACGCCAAGCTGAGCGTGGACTTCGCGCTCAAGCGCGAACAGGTGGTGACCCGCAACGTGGTGGCCAAGCTGCCCGGTGGCGAGCATGCCGACGAGGCGGTGATCTTCTCCGCGCACTGGGATGCGTTCGGTATCGGCCAGCCCGACGCCAAGGGCGACCGCATCCGCCGTGGTGCGATCGACAATGCCACCGGCGTGGCCACGGTGCTGGAACTGGGCCGTGTGTTCGCCGCTGGCCCGCAGCCACAGCGCACGCTGTACTTCGTGGCACTGACCGCCGAAGAGAAGGGCCTGCTGGGCGCCAGCTACTACGCCGCCCATCCGCTGGCGCCGCTGGACAAGACCGCTGCGGTGCTGAACATCGAGATGTTCAGTCCGGATGGCCCGACCCGCGACATCGCCTCGTGGGGCAAGGGCCGGGTGTCGCTGGAAGGCGACCTGGAGCGCGTGGCCAAGGCCCGTGGCCGCAGCTACAGCCCGGACCCGAACCTGGAAGCCGGCTTCTTCTACCGCGCCGACCACTTCGCCTTTGCCCGCCTGGGCGTGCCGGCGATCACCATCGGCCCGGGCCTGGACAAGCTGGACGGTGGCGTTGAAGCCGGCCGCGCGCTGCGCGAAAAGTACTTTGCCGACTGCTATCACCAGGCCTGCGATGCCTGGACGCCGAGCTGGGACCCGAGCGGCCACGCTGCCGACACCCTGCTGGTCTACGACCTGGGCGCCGAGCTGGCCAACAGCCGCCGCTGGCCGACGTGGGAAAAGGAATCGGAGTTCCGCGGCGCGCGCGACAAGAGCGAAGCGGCCCGCCGTTGAGTAATGCCGGCCAGCGGCCGGCACTACCGAAAGAAGGTGGCTTTGCCGGCCAGCGGCCGGCACTACCGAAAGAAGGTGGCTTTGCCGGCCAGCGGCCGGCACTACCCGCGCCGTCGCAGCAGCTTCCACGCGCCCCAGCCGCCGGCGGCGAGCGCGGCCAGATAGCACGCCGCCATCGTGCGCAGGCCGACCAGCGGCCCCGCGTTGACGCCGCGATGCAGCCGCAGGTGCAGCGAGCTGTGGCCGCTGCCCAGGTCCATCGCCAGCTGCAGCGCCAGCGCGGCGCAGAACACCAGCAGGGCGACCCCGAACCCCGTGCGCGGCCACGTGGCCTGCGCGTTGGGGCGGCGCAGCACCCAGGCCAATGCCGTGACTGCGGCCAGCGTCACCGCGATCCACATCAGCGCGGTGGCGGGAGACGTAGCGGCCACCGGCATTGCACCAGTGGCCGCGATCAGGGCAACGCGCTTACTTGCGGGTGCCGTCGAGCCAGTTCGGGCCCTTGTTGGTAAGGAAGAACACATAGACCACCAACGATACCGCGATCGTGGCGGTCACGTAGATGGCGAACCAGTCGACATGGCCGGTCTTCAGCGCGCCCTGGTACAGCAGCGGGGCGGTGCCACCGAACAGCGAGTTGGCCAGCGCGTAACCCAGGCCCACGCCCAGTGCACGCACGTGGGTGGGGAACAGCTCGGCCTTCACCACCGCGTTGATCGAGGTGTAGCCGGTGAGGATGACGAAGGCCAGCGCCAGGGTCAGGAAGGCCAGGGTGGCGTCATGCTGGTGCGGCAGCTGGGTGATCAGGTACCAGCTGTACAGCACGCCGCCGACGCCGAAGAACACCAGCAGGGTCTTGCGGCCGATGATGTCCGACAGCCAGCCGCCGACCGGTTGCAGCACCATCAGGAAGGCCAGCACGCCCAGGTTGATCAGGGTGCCGGTCATCGGGTCGTTGCCGGCGAAGGCGCTCTGGATCATCTTCGGGCCGTTCACCGAGTAGGTGTAGAAGGCCACGGTGCCGCCAGCGGTGATCAGGAAGCACAGCAGCAGCGGCCGCCACTGGTGCACGAACAACTCGTACATCGAACCGGACTTCTTTGCCTTGCCCTCGCGCGCGGCCTCGATGGACGACTCCGACAGCGATTCGTCCATGCCCCGGCGCAGCCAGAACACCACCACCGCGGCGATGCCACCGATACCGAAGGCGATGCGCCAGCCCCACTCGGAGATCTCCGGCTTGCCCCAGAAGGTCAGCATCAGCAGCAGGGTCAGCTGGGCCAGCACGTGGCCGCCGACCAGGGTGACGTAGTGGAACGAGGACAGGAAGCCGCGACGGCCCGGAATGGCGGCCTCGGACATGTAAGTGGCGCTGGCACCATACTCGCCGCCAGTGGCGAAGCCCTGCAGCAGGCGCGCGAACAACAGGATCACGGCGGCCCAGATGCCGATGCTGGCGGCGGTGGGGGTGATGGCGATGAGGAACGAGCACAGCGCCATCAACGTGACCGAGACGGTCAGCGCCAGGCGGCGGCCGTGGCGGTCGGCGAAGCGGCCGAAGAACCAGGCGCCGATCGGGCGCATCAGGAAGGTCGCCGCGAAGATCGCCCACACGTACAGGGTGGAGTTCTTGTCGTCCGGCGAGAAGAACTGCGATTCGAAGTACACGGCGAACACCGAGTACACGTAGACGTCATACCACTCCACCAGGTTGCCGGCGGAGCCTTTGAGGGTGTTGGAGATCGACCGCCGCAAGGCGGCACGGTCGTTCGCGGGGACAACAGGTTGGGACGTGGTGCTCATCTGGGTGGAAATCCTCGATGCGGCGCGTCCGTGCGCAGGGAAAACGGCGTCCGGTCTTGGGGCGGCGCGGCCGGGCAGCCTTCTTGGTACTGCATCGGCCGTCAACACGGGGTAGCAGACCAGAGCAGGGTGCATGGATGGATGACAGCGTGCCACCGTATGGGGTCCCGGACCATACTCAAAACGTCCTAGAATCCGCCTTCCCCCGGCTCCCTGGTGTGTCATGTCGGCTCCCCCCTCTTCGTCTGCGGCTGCCCCCCGGGGTGGCCTTGTCGCGCTGGCACTGCTGCTGGTCTACGTGGTCTGGGGCTCGACCTATCTGGGCATCGCCAAGGCCCTGCACGGCGGCGCACTGCCGCTGACGATGGTCTCCGGCAGCCGCTTCATCATTGCCGGCGGCCTGATGTTCCTGGCCTTGCGCCTGTTCTGGAAGCTGCCGAACCCGACGCTGCGGCAGTGGCGCAACCTGGTCATCATGGGCGTGACCATGCTGGTGCTGGGCAACGGCATGGTGGTGCTGGCCGAGCGCGAAGTGTCCTCGGGCCTGGCCGCCACGGCGGTGGCCTCGGTGCCGCTGTGGATGGCGCTGTTCTCGGCGCTGCGCGGGCAACATGCCAGCCGTGGTGAGTGGCTGGGCATCGCCATCGGCTTCCTCGGCGTGGTCTGGCTCAACGCCGGCAGCAGCCTGACCGGCTCGCCGACCGGGCTGGTGCTGCTGCTGATCGCGCCGATCGGCTGGGCGTTCGGTTCTGTGTGGGCACGCGGCCTGGACCTGCCGGGTCCGTTCATGACCGCGGCCGGGCAGATGATCTGCGGCGGCGTGCTGCTGGTGCTGATCGGCCTGGCGGTGGGCGAGCGCCCGACCACGCTGCCCGATACCGGTGGCCTGCTGGCAATGGCCTATCTGTGCGTGTTCGGCTCCATCGTCGCGTTCACTGCCTACGTGTGGCTGCTGCAGAACGTGCGCCCGGCGCTCGCGGGCAGCTACGCGTATGTCAATCCGGTGATCGCGGTGCTGCTGGGCGCGCTGCTCAACGGTGAGCGCTTCGGTTGGCGCGACCTGCTGGCCATGGCGGTGATTCTTCTGGGTGTGGTGGTGCTGACAATGGCAAGGACGAGAAGGAAGTGAGCATGGACGAGAAGGAACAACGCCGGGGCCTGCTGGTCACCGCATCCACCTTCGTGATCTGGGGCCTGGTGCCGGTCTACTGGCACCTGCTCAACGAGGTGCCCTCGTTCCAGATCATCGCCCACCGCATCATCTGGAGCACCGTGCTGGTGCTGGGCTGGCTGTTGATCAGCGCACGCCTGGGCTGGTGGCGGAAGATCGCCGCGCAGCCGCGCGCGCTGCCGATCCTGCTGGTGTCGAGCCTGACCATCGCGTTCAACTGGGGCCTGTACATCTGGGCGGTCAACGCCGGTCATGTCATCGAGACCAGCCTGGGCTACTTCATCAACCCGCTGGTGAACGTGCTGCTGGGCGTGCTGGTGCTGAAGGAACGGCTGCGCCGGCTGCAGTGGGTAGCGGTGGCAATGGCGGCGGTGGGCGTGGCCTGGCTGACCATCGATGCAGGTACGCCACCGTGGATCGCGCTGGGCCTGGCCTGTTCGTTCGGCCTGTATGGCCTGCTGCGCAAGCTGGTCTCGGTCGACCCGGTGGCCGGCCTCGGCGTGGAGAGCATGTACCTGTTCCTGCCGGCGCTGGCGTTTGCGATCTGGGCCGAGAACGGCCACGGCGGTGCGTTCTTCCATGGTTGGGGGTGGCGCAACGACCTGCTGCTGATCTTCGGCGGCGCGGTCACCGCCGTACCGCTGATCGGCTTCGCCTATGGCGTGAAGCGCATTCCGCTGTCGCTGGTCGGCATCCTGCAGTACATCGCGCCAAGCCTGCAGCTGCTGCTGGGTGTGTTCTTCTTCCATGAGACATTCGACACTGCCAAGGCGATCGGGTTTGCAGCGATCTGGGCTGGCCTGGTGCTGTTCGTCGGCGACAACATCCGCACGATGCGCGCCAAGCGCTAGCGCCGGCGGGGATCCGACCCCGCTTCCACGCAAAAAAGAACGGCGCCCCGAGGGGCGCCGTTCTGCTTCCATCCACGGCCAGGAGAGAGGGATGGCCGTGGCGGGAACGCGGTTGCAGGCTTAGAAGCGCTGCTGGTACTTCATGTACATGAAGCGGCCGATGTCGAAGCCACCGTAGTAGGTGAAGCTGCTGTTCGGCTGGCTGTACATGATCGGACCCTGGTGGTTGAACACGTTGTTCACGCCCAGCGACACGGTGCCATCCCACGGCAGGCTGTAGCGCACCTGCAGGTCGTGGAAGGTGTTGGAGCCCACCTTGTTGGTTGGCGAGGCGCTGGTGTACGACGAGTTGAAGCCCGGCATGTTGCATTCGTCCATGTACGAGCACTTCTCCTTCATGCTGGAGTAGTAGCGCGCGGTCCAGCCGATGCCGAGGTCGCCGTACTGCCAATCCAGGTTGAAGGTGGAACGCACGCGGAAGTCGCCGGCCCAACCGGTACGCTGTTCCACCGGGGTGGTGGCGGCGCTGTCGTTGCGCTGCTCCAGGTAATCGGTATAGGTGGTGTTCCAGTTGACGGCGAACTTGCCGAACGCGGTTTCCGGCAGGCGGTAACGCACGTTGATGTCATAGCCGGCGGTTTCGCGGTAGCCCGCGTTGACCAGCGAGCGGTCCAGCGAGTTGACTTGGCCGTTGCTGCCACGAGTGAAGCGGCCACAGGCAGCATCCGACGCCTGCACGTAGCACTGTTCCAGGATGTTGGTGGCCGACTCACCGACGATGGCGTTGTCGATGCGGATCTTCCACCAGTCCAGGCTGACGTCCAGGCCCTGCACGAAGTCCGGGCTGTAGACCAGGCCCACGGTCCAGGTCTTGGCGGTTTCCGGCTTCAGGTCCGGGTTGGAACCCGAGCTGAAATCGGTGGTGGCCTGCTGGCCGGGCTTGGTGGCCACGCTGCCATCGCTGTTGAGCTGGCGGAAGTTGGCCGGCACCTTCAGCGCCTGGCAACGGGCAGCGACGGCCGGGCTGGTGGCGGCGGTGCCGAAGGAGGTATCGCACGGGTCGGTGAACGAGTCGCGGCTGCTGACGGTGCCGCCGTACAGGTCATCCACGGTCGGCGCACGGAAGCCGGTGCCGTAGGTGGCGCGCACCAGCAGGCTGTCGATCGGCTTCCACTTCAGGCCGAACTTGCTGTTGGTGGTGGAACCGAAGTTGTTGTAGTCCGAGTAGCGACCGGCCACGTCCAGCGACAGTTCGCGGGCGAACGGCAGGTCGGCCAGCAGCGGCACCTGCAGTTCCAGGTAGACCTCGTTGAGCGAGTAGTTGCCGCGGGTCGGCTGGCCGCTGGTGCCGGCGATCTCGCCCTTCTGCACCTTCATGTCCGGCGTGTAGCTGGCCTCCTCGCTGCGGTGCTCGAAGCCCATCGCGGCCAGGATGTCGCCGGCCGGCAGGGTGAACAGCGAACCGGAGATGTTGCCGCTGGCGACCTTGGTGGTGCTCTGCATCTTGTCGACGAAGCGGGTGAACAGGTAGTCCTGCACGTCCTGGTTGCTCAGCGAGCCCGGGCCGGTGTAACCCATCGGGGCGGCCGGGTTCCACGGCACGCAGCCGGTGATAACCGCGCCCGGCGCACCGCAACGGGCCACGTTTCCGTCCATGAAGGACGGGCCGACGGCCAGGTTGACGTGCGGCTGGTACATGCTGCCGCTACCGATGCGCTCGCCTTCGTTGCGGTTGTACATGTAGTTGATGTTCCAGTCCCAGTACCGCGAACCGGTTTCGAAGCTGCCTTCCAGGCCGATGCTGGCGCGCTTGGTTTCCAGGTTGTTCTCGGTGCCGCGCGGCAGTTCCTCGGTGCGGTGCGCGAACAGCGCATCCTGGCCCCACAGGTTGAACGCGCTGTCCTTGGACAGGGCGGCACGGCTGCCATTGCGGGCCTGCGCGGCGCTGACCGAGTACGGGTAGCCGGCCAGGTGCTTGGTCGACTCGCGCTTGCTGTACAGCGCGTCGGCGACGATGCGCAGGTTGTCAGTGATCGAGAAGCCACCGTTGGCGAACACCGAGGTGCGCTCCAGGCCGGTCAGCAGGCTCATGTTCGACTTGGTGTTGGCACCATCGGCCGGGTCCGGCGCATGGAAGTTGCCGGCCTTGCTCGGGTCGCCGCCCGGACCCACGGTCAGGTTCTTGCCACCGACGGTGACGTAGCCCCACGGCGTGTTGCCGTTGAGGCCATCGTTCGGGTGGCGCGGGCCGTTGGTGTAACGGCTGAACTCGCGGTCCTTGCCCAGCACCTCGTCTTCCTTGGTGCGCTCGGCGCCCACGCTGAACCAGCCGCGTTCGAAGGTCTTGCCGAAAGTCGCGCTGTAGGCGCGCTTCTGGCCGTCACCCTGGCCGTACTGGCCGACATAGACGCTGGCTTCGCCACCATCGAAATTCTTGCGGGTGATGATGTTGACCACACCGGCGATGGCATCGGAGCCGTACAGCGCGGAGGCGCCGTCGGTCAGCACTTCCACGCGCTCGACGATGGACGACGGGATCGAGGCCAGGTCGGAGTAGCCGCCGGCACTGACGCCCATGCGGCGGCCGTCGATCAGCACCAGGCTGCGTTCCGGGCCGAGGTTGCGCAGGCTGACGTACATGCCGCCGAAATCGCGCGAAGAAGTCAGCGACGAGGCGCGGCTCATGCTCGGCGCACCGGCGGCAGGAATGTCCTGCAGGATGTCGGCGACGTTGACGTAACCCTTCTTCTCGATCTCGGCGCGGTTGAGCGCGACCACCGGCTGTGCGGTTTCGACACTGGCCTGGCGGATGCGCGAGCCGGTGATTTCGATGCGGTCGAGGTTGGTAGGGGTATCGCCGGCGCTCTGTGCGAAGGCGGGGGCGGTGCAGCTGGCGGCCAGCGCGATGACGATCGCGTTGCGCAGCGGATTGGTTTTCAGGGACATCCGTGAAATCTCGTGTTTCAGTAAAAACATGCGCCCGTTCTATGGGCGCGTGGGGTGCTGCAAACCAACGTGGGGGGCGCGATTCTAGAATGTTTCCATTCGTAACTGTTTGTCTCGACGCCGCTGGAAGTGCGCGAAGATGAATCGCAACCAACAATCCACAGATGCACTGTGCGCAGCGTCACGCGCGCTGCGTTTGCGATGAGCAGAGGCATCGATAGCGGCGGGTTTCCTGCAATCTGTAGCAGTGCATGTGCGCAGGCATCCATCCACGCATGGCGTGGATCTACTGCATCGAGATCGGGGTCAGATCCCTTCGCGTAGCGAAGGGATCTGACCCCGCCAACGAAAAAGGGACGGAGCCTTCGCTCCGTCCCCTGCGTGATGCGCAGTCCACCGCTGCATGATGCTCAGGTTTCGCGCAGCGCCGTGGTGATCGGCAAACGCGCCGCGCGCAGCGCCGGGAAAAGGCCGCCGACCAGGCCGATGCCCAGTGCCCATTTCAGGCCGGTCCACAGCAGTTCCGGTGATACGTGGAACTTGAACACCACCGCGCTGAAGTTGCTGCCGATGGTGGACACGCTGTAGCCATTGAACAGCAGCCATGCAACCGCACAGCCGAGCAGGCCACCGAGCAGCGCCAACAGCATCGTTTCCAGCATCACCGCCGTCACCACCGGCAGGCCGCGGAAGCCGATCGCACGCATGGTGGCGATTTCGCGGGCGCGCGTGGCCACGGCCGCATACATGGTGTTGAGCGCGCCGAACACCGCACCGACCGCCATGATCGTGCCGATCACCTTGCCCAGGATGTCGATCAGCTTGGTCAGCCCGCCGCCCTGCTTGCTGTAGTAGACGCGGGTGGTTTCCACGTCCAGCTTCAGGCGTGGGTCGGCAGCGACGGCCGCCTTGAACTGATCGAAGCCGGCCTTGCCATCGGTACGCACGCTGATCGACTGCCAGGCACTGCGCTGGTAGGTGGTGGCCAGCGTATCGGCGTCGGTCCACAGTTCCGAATCATGCGCATCGCCAGTGGCGAACACACCGACCACGGTCCAGGTCTGGTTGCCCAGCGTCAGCGTCCTACCGACCTCCATGTCGCGGAACTGGCCCTTGGCGCCCTGGCCGACCACGATCTCGCGCAGCCCGGTGGCGAACTTGCGGCCCTCAACGATCTTGACCTTGTCATGCACCGCCCACGCCTGCGGGCCGACGCCGCGGAACTGGGCGTTGACGTCGGTGCCATCGGACTTGGACACCAGGTTGACCACCTGCGACAGTTCCGGTGACAACAACGGCCGGCCCTGCGCATCGCGGCTGATGCCGGGCAGGGTGGACAGCATGGGTACCTGCTCGCGGGTGATCACCGAGTTGGTCTCGGCCTGCGAGCCACCGCGCAGCACGATGGCAGTGGTGTCATCGCCGGTGTTGTTGAGCGTGGCCTGGAAGCCTTCGCCCATCGCCAGCATCGCCACCAGCACGCCGACCACGCCGGCAATGCCGACCACGATCACCGAGGACGCGCCCCAGCGTTGCGGCAGGCTGGCCACGCCGATGCGGGTGGCGGCCAACGCCAGCCGTCCACCGCGGGTCAGCAGCAGCCACAGCGTTACCAGCACGGCCACGGCCAGCACGCCAAACCACGGCAGCCCGATCCACAACACCAGGCCGATCGCAAGCAGCAGCACGGTTACGCCGTTGCCCAGCCATTTCTTGAGCTTGTTCATCTGCAATCCTCCTCAGCGGCCGGCCAGTGCATCGACGATCTTCAGGCGCTTGGCACGCAGCGCGGGCAGCAGCCCGACGATGATGCCGATCACTACGATCAGGCCCAACCCCATCAGCCAGGTCGGCGTTGGTACGTGTGGCGGCAGCATGCCCATGCTCTTCGGGCCGATCGCCGGCAGGATCAGGGCGGCCAGGCCCATGCCGATCAGGCCACCGAGGCCGATCAGCAGCACCGATTCCACCATCACCAGGGTCAGCACGGTGCTGTCCTTGAAGCCCAGCGTTTTCAGCGTGGCCAGCTCCGGCACGCGCTCGCGCACGGCCTGCGCCATGGTGTTGCCGGTCAACAGCAGCAGGGTGAAGAACACCGCGCCCATGATCGAGGTGACGATCATGCCGATATCCGCGAACTGCTTGACGAAGGCCTGCTGGAACGCCGATTCGGTCTGGGTCTTGGTCTCGTGGTCGGAGTTGGCCGAGATCGCATCGATCGCCTGTGCCACCCGCGAAGAGTGGTCCGGGTTGTCCAGCGTCACCGTGTACCAGCTCACCTGGTTCTTGATGTAGTCGTTGGATTCGTCGAAGTACTTCCAGTTCATCATCAGCTGGCGTTCTTCATTGGCGGCCAGCGCGCGGTCCTTGGAGCGGTAGACGCCCTTGAGCACCAGTGGCCAGTCATTGCTGCCGCCACGCGGGAAGATCGTCGCCTGCAGCGGGATGGTATCGCCGATCTTCCAGCCGAACTGCTTGGCCAGGGTTTCGCCGACGATGGCGCCGGTGCGGGTCTGCTTCCAGTCCTCCAGCTGTGCCGGATCGATCTGCAGCTCGCGGTAGACATCGAAGTAGTTGGGTGACACCGAGAAGTTCGGGAAGAAGTTCTTCGGGTCCTGGTAGATGCCACCAAACCACATGCCATAAGCCACGTCACGGACACCGGCTACCTGGCGCACCTGTGCTTCCAGCCGGATCGGCAGCGACTGGGTGATCGACAGCCGCGAGGCCACGATCAGCCGGTTGGCACCTTCCACGCTGCCACCCGACGAGAACGCCACCCGCACCGAATCGAGCATGCCGAACAGCAGGAACGCGGCCACCACCGACAGCAGGGTCAGCAGGGTGCGGGTACGGCTGCGGAACAGCTGTGCCCACACCAACGAGAAGTATTTCATCGCTGTGGCCTCCGTCAGTGGGCCAGCGGCGCGTCGGCCAGCTCGCCCTTGTCCAGGTGCACCGTGTGCGTGGCGTACTCGGCGGCCTTCGGGTCATGGGTGACCATGATGATGGTCTTGCCGTGCTCGCGGTTGAGCTGCTGCAACAGGCCGAGGATCTCCTCGGCCGATTGGCGGTCGAGGTCGCCGGTCGGTTCGTCGCAGATCAGGAAGGTCGGGTCGGAGACGATCGCGCGGGCGATCGCCACGCGCTGCTGCTGGCCGCCGGACAGTTCATTCGGGCGATGGCTGCGGCGGTCGGCCAGGCCCACCAGGGTCAGCGCGATCTCGGCATTGCGGCGGCGCTGCGCCGCGCTGAGGTGGGTCAGCAGCAGTGGCAGTTCCACGTTCTTCTGCGCGGTCAGCATCGGCATCAGGTTGTAGAACTGGAACACGAAGCCAACGTGGTGGCTGCGCCAGGTCGACAGCTGGCTACCGCTCATCTGGTCGATGCGCTCGCCTTCGATGCTGATTTCGCCGCCACTGGGGTTGTCCAGCCCACCGATCAGGTTGAGCAGGGTGGTCTTGCCCGAGCCGGACGGGCCCATCAGCGCAACGAAGTCGCCGCTGGCGATGTCCAGGTCGATGCCGTGCAGCACCTGCACTTGCTCGGGGCCACGCTGGTAGGTCTTGGTGATGTTGCGCAGTGAAACCAGGGTCGACATGGGTGGTTCTCCACGGAAGGCGGGAAACGGGGAAGCGCACCTGCGGTGGCTGCGGGCGTGCGTCGAGCGGTGTTGCCGGCGGCGCCCATGGGCGCCAGGCCGTTACTGCGCTTGTTTCTGTTGCACCTTGGCGCCATCGCGCAGGGTGTCCGGCGGGTTCACCACCACCGGCTCACCTGCGCTCACGCCCTTGAGGATCTGGCGGTCCTCGCCCATCGCCTGGCCGGCCTCGACCGTGCGCTGCTGCACGCGGTTCCCGTCACCCAGCACGAAGGCCACCGAGGCACCGTCGCGCTGGACCACGGCGCCGCCCGGCACGCGCACGCCCTGCGGCTTGGCTGCGGCCTGCGGCTGCGCCTGTTCCAGGAAGCTGACCCGCACGCCCATCTCCGGCACGATGCGCGGGTCTTTCACCTTCAGCGCCACGCGCACCTTCACCGTGGCCTTGCCGCGGTCGGCGGTGGGGATGATGGCGATGACCTCGCCGGGAATCTTCCACTCCGGATAAGCGTTGAGCGTGGCTTCCACCGGCATCTTCGGTTGCACGCGGCCGATGAAGGCCTCGCCGACCTCGACTTCGATCTCCAGCGAGTCCATGTCGACGATGGTGCCGATGCCGGTACGGGTGAAGCCACCACCCGCCGACAGCGGCGAAACGATCTCACCGGGCTGCGCCGCCTTGGCGGTGACCACTCCGGAGAACGGCGCGCGCACGATGTTGTTGTCCACGCCCAGATCGGCGATGGCCAGCTGGTCGTTGGCAACCTTGACGTTGCGCTGCGCGGTATCCAGCTGCGCACGCAGGCTGTCGCGCTGGGCCACGGCCTGGTCGTACTGCGAGCGCGAGACCAGCTGCTGGCCAACCAGCGCCTGCAGGCGGCTGGCTTCGGCGGCGGTCTGCCTCTGCTGCGCCTCCAGCCCGGCGACCTGGCTGCGTGCGGCCTGCAGCTGCGAGGCGTACAGGCTGCGCTGCGCGTCGGCATCGATCGGGTCGAGCGTGGCCATCACCTGGCCAGCCTCGACCCGCATGCCTTCTTCGATCATCACCTCGCGCACCTTGCCGGTGATCTTGGCCGATACCGTGGCCATGCGCCGGGCGACCACGTAGCCACTGGCGTCGAGCACCGAGCTGCTGGCGCTGCCCTGCTGGATGGTCACGGCGGGAGCGGTTTCCACCTCTACGGCCGGTGCGCGACCGAACAGGTAGGCCACGGCCGCGGCGACCAGCAGCACGACCACGATGATCGCGATCCACAACCCGCGGCGGCCACCGCCATTGCCTCCGGCGGCCGGCGGCGGCGACTTGCGGTCGATACGGAGTTCCTTCAACAGCTCGGCAGAAGCGTTCATTCGTTCCATCACATGCGTTCGGGCGGGTGTGGCCGGAAGCGCGGACGACGGCGGTTCCGGCGGTGGAGCGTGCGGCACAGCATGAAGGCAGGCACAGCGAAGACGGCAGTGACAGCTGTCATCCGATGACACTGACGGCGGCAACTGCGAAATGTGACCACGGCGGCACAGGATGGCAACGTTCCCGCTACCGGTACTGCCCATGGATCCGATCGCCCCATTGCCGGCCCGCCGCAGCGGCGCCGCCAAGCGTACCGTGATCTGCGCTCGGTTGCGCCGGTGCCGCCCAGCCGACGGTGGCGCCTGCGCGCAGGCGGCTGAACTGGCATGATCGGCGGCGATCGTCCCCGCCTGGAACCGCCCGTGCCGTCCATCTGGCTTGCCTCGCTGCTGCGCCCCGCGCCCGACTCGGCGGTGGCCGAGACGCTGCGCCGGGGAAAGTCCCCCTGGGGCGAGGCAATCCACCTGCTGTGGTCAGTGTGGATCTTCCTGACGCCCTTGCTTGGCCATGGCTTCACCCTGCGCTGGCTGCTGCTGACGCTGGCCAGCTATCCGGTGTTCCTGCTGCTGTACGCCAAGGTGATGGTGGCGCCGCGCCATCACGCTCCGCGCTATGCCCTGGGCCTGATCGCGATGTCGCTGGTGCTGCTGCCCTGGTACCCGTCTGGGCTGACCTACTTCGTGTTCGGCTGCGTGCTGCTGCGGGTGAGCGGTCGCGGCGGCTGGTGGCAGTATCTGCTGCAGCTCACTGGTCTGAACCTCCTGTTCTGCAGCCTCGCCCTGCTGTTCCAGTACCCGTGGCAGAGCCTGGTCTGGATCCCCGCCGTGTCCTATATCGTCGGCCTGGTCGTGAACGTGGAGGCACTCAACCAGCAGAAGGATGCGGCACTGCAGCTTTCGCAGGACGAGGTGCGGCGGCTAGCAGCCACCGCCGAGCGCGAACGCATCGGCCGCGACCTGCACGACCTGCTCGGCCACACCCTGTCGCTGATCACGTTGAAGCTGGAACTGGCGCGCAAGCTGCACGACCGCGGTGATGCACGCGCGCGGCAGGAGATCGGCGAGGCCGAGGCCATCGCCCGCGAGGCGCTGGCGCAGGTCCGAAGTGCGGTCACCGGTATCCGCGCCAGCGACCTGGCCGGCGAGCTGGCATCGGCGCGGCTGCTGCTGGAGTGCCAGCAGGTCCACCTTCAGTACGCTCCACCACCGGCGATGCCGGTGGATGTCGAACGCGGGCTGGCACTGGTGCTGCGCGAGGCCGCGACCAATATCGTGCGCCATGCACAGGCGACGCAGGCACGGGTGGAGTTCATGCTGGAGGGACGCATGCTGGCGATGCAGATCCGCGACGATGGTCGTGGCGGCGTGCAGGCGGAGGGCAATGGGTTGTGCGGCATGCGCGAACGCGTGGCCGCCCTGGGTGGAAGCCTGCAGGTGCAGTCCGCAAAGGGCGAGGGCACGGTGCTGACCGTGCGCGTGCCACTGGCCGCTGCGACCACACCGCTGCCGCCAGGCGTGCCGCCGTCGCTGGTGCAGGACGGTGCCGCATGATCCGCATCCTGCTGGCCGAAGACCAGGCGATGGTACGCGGCGCACTGTCGGCGCTGCTGGGCCTGGAAGCGGATATCGAAGTGCTGGGCAGCGCCGCGGACGGCGAAACCGCGTGGCGCATGCTGCAGCAGCTGCAGCCGGACATCCTGGTGACCGACATCGAGATGCCGGGCCTGTCCGGGTTGGAGCTTGCACAGCGCATCGCGCGTCACGAGCTGCCGATCAAGGTGGTGATCGTGACCACCTTCGCCCGCGCAGGTTTCCTGCGCCGCGCGCTGGAAGCCGGCGTGCTGGGTTACCTGCTGAAGGACGCACCGGCCGAGAACCTGGCCGAGGCACTGCGCAAGGTGAAGCAGGGCATCCGCGCGATCGACCCGCAGCTGGCACTGGATGCGTGGTCGCAGGCCGACCCGCTGACCGACCGCGAGCGTCGCGTGCTGCGGCTGGCGGGTGAGGGCCGCACCGCCAGCGAGATCGCCGAGCAGTTGGGGCTGTCGGACGGCACGGTGCGCAACTATCTGTCCGAGTGCATCGGCAAGCTGGGCGTGGCCAATCGCATTGAGGCGTACCGGCTGGCGCGGCAGAAAGGGTGGTTGTAGCGGCGCCTTGCGTTTCCCGGTGATGTCATTTCCGCGACCGCGGAGGGGTGTCACTTTCTTTGCGCGCAAAGAAAGTAACCAAAGAAACGCTCCGCCGGCCGCGAGCCGCCGCTACGCGACGGTTCCCTGTGCTCCTCGGTCCGTCGAGGTACGGCGCGGGAACTCGCTGCGCTCAGACACCCGCGCCTCTTCGCCCTCGCCGGACCTGCGGTGCTCGGCTCGCTCAAGGCGGACTTGAAGGTCAAGATCAACAGCAAGAGCATCCACGCATGGCGTGGATCTACTGGGTGCAGCTTCTGCCTTTGACGTTGGTTCCGCCTTTTAGCGAGCCGAGCATCGCAGGGGAATCAGGGGCGCAGAGGCGCCGATGTCTGAGCGCAGCGAGTTCGGCGCCGGCCCCTGATTCACCGAGAAGCGCAGGGTACCGGCGCATAGCGCCGGCTCGCGTTCTGGCGGCGTGTTTCTTTGGTTACTTTCTTTGCGCGCAAAGAAAGTGACACCCCTCCGCGGTCGCGGAAACGATCCGCCGGGAACTCCCGGCGAACCCGATCATCACTCCTTCCCGCGCGCCATCGCCTGGAACACCCCGTCCCGCCGCACCCACAGGTGGAACAACGCCGCACCCACATGCATCAGCACCGTGGCGAACAACACATAGGCCAACAGGCTGTGCGCATTGCGCAGCGCGGCATACAGCGCCGGGGTATGCGGCACGATCGGCGGCAGGTGCAGCCCTCCCCACAGCACGATCGGGTATCCGCCGGCCGACAGCATTGCCCAGCCGATCAACGGCATCGCCAGCATCAGCGCGTACAGCATCCAGTGCGAGGCCTTGGCCGCTACCCCCTGCCAGACCGGCAGGTCGGCAGGCAGCGCCGGTGGGCGATGGCGCAGCCGGTTGTACAGGCGCAGCAGCGCCAGCAACAGGATCGCGATGCCCAGTGGGCGGTGCAGGTCGATCAGCGCGGGACGCAGGTGCAGCGAGGCGACCATGGTCACGCCGATGAACAGCATGGCGACGATCATCAGCGCCATGGACCAGTGCAGCACCCGCGCCAGCAGGTTGAAGTGGCCGTTGCCGGTGCTCATCGTGCGGCCTCCTTCGGTTGTTCGACGTTGCCGCTGGCGCGCTCGCGTTCACGGCGGTTGAAGGACTGCGAGTACACCGCCGAGCGGGCCGCCAGGATCGGATCATTACTGCCGCGCACCCCACTGGGCAGGATCAGCGGATCGAAGTTGATCTGGCCGCAGGCGCCTTCTTCCTGCGACTGCATGCGGTCCAGGCTGAGTACGCCCGCCACTACCTGGTCACGCGACTCGGGCCACGGCACCGACGGATCATCGATGGCATCGCCGGGCTCGGCGGTGGTCACGATCAGGTTCCAGCGCACCGGGCCGCGGGCCAGGCGCTGCTGCAGTTCCTGGCTGAGGAAATCGACGCTGGCCTGCTTGCGCGCTTCCGCATCCATCTCCACCACCGGCGCCAGCGGCTGCCAGCGCCAGCGCACCGCACGCTTCTGGCCCTGCGCATTGGTGAACCAGAAACTGTTGACGCTGTTGAAAGTGGTGTCGGCCCAGCTGCTGGTCCATGGCGCTGTCTTCGCCCACTGCTGGAACGCCTGCGCACTGGGGTATTTCGCCAGCACTGCCGCCATCTTCTGCGGGTCCGGCTTGCCGGTGGCCGGGTCGGGAATCGAGGCGCGCGTCTGCTCGTAGAACGCCTCGGCCGTGGGTACCGCGAAGAACGGGAAGCTGTTCATCGCCATGCGCCATTCCTGGCCATCATCGCTGACCATCTGCACCGCCAGGCTGCGCACGCGTGCGGTGTTGTCGGCGCCGTAGGGGTCGCCGCCACCGATTGACAGGCGGCCCATCACCGGCACCCGCGTCTGCGAGAACACCCGGGCACTGGACAGGGTAGGGGCCTGCGCGCTGGGTTCGAACCAGCCGCTTACGCAGATGCCCTTGCTGTGTGCACGGCGGAAGCCCGGATGGGCCGGGCCGGTGGCCTCGATGGTGTCGGTGAAGCGCTGCGCGGTGAGGCGGTCGCCCATCCAGCCGGCCAGCCAGGCGAAGGCCAGCACCACGGTTCCCAGGATGAGCGCGATCAGCGCGATCCAGAGCAGGGGGGAATGCTTGCGCGGTGCGCCCGGCGTCTGGCCGGAACGGGTGTAGCCGAAGAGCGACATGGTCGGAGTCCTGCCTTCACGGAGCGTGTGGGTGGTCGACCCACACATCCTCGCAGAACCCGGCCGAGGCCGAAATTCAATTTTTCGTCAGATTTGCCGGGGACGGCGTGCCGACCAAGGTCGGCATCCACCCGATCAGCTGTAACGCGCCTTCAGCATCGCCCAGGCCGAGCGCAGCGCCAGCGCTTCGCCACCGGCCGGACGGCCCGGGCGTTCGCCGTCGTTCCAGGCGTACACGTCCAGGTGCGCCCAGCGCTGGCTGTCTTCCAGGAAGCGCTCCAGGTACAGCGCGGCGGTCACCGAGCCGGCCATGCGCGAACCGGCATTGGCCAGGTCGGCGATGCCGCTGCTCAGATAGCGCAGGTAGGGGCGCCACAGCGGCATGCGCCAGACCGGGTCACGGGTTGCGTCGCCGGCCTGCAGCCACTGCTGCGCCACCGTGTCGTCGTTGCTGAAGAGCGCCGGCAGATCCGGACCCAGCGCGATGCGTGCGGCACCGGTGAGCGTGGCGAAATCCAGCACCAGGTCCGGCTTCTGCTCACCAGCGAAGGTCAGCGCGTCGCACAGGATCACGCGGCCTTCGGCATCGGTGTTGTCGATCTCCACGCTCAGGCCCTTGCGGGTGGCGATCACTTCGCCCGGGCGGAACGCATCCGGACCTATCGCGTTTTCCACCGCCGGCACCAGCAGGGTCAGCCGCACCGGCAGTCCGCGCGCCATCACCAGGCCGGCCAGGGCCAGCGCATGCGCGGCGCCGCCCATGTCCTTCTTCATGTTGCGCATGCCGTCGGCCGGCTTGATGTCCAGGCCGCCGGTATCGAAGCACACGCCCTTGCCGACCAGCACCAGTGCCGGGTCGGTTTCCTTGCCCCAGCGCAGCACCACCAGACGCGGCGCGCGGTGCGACGCGCGGCCCACGGCGTGGATGGCCGGGAAGTTCTGCTTCAGCAGTTCATCGCCGGTGATCGCCTCGACCTGCGCACCATGTGCATCGGCCAGTGCACGCGCGGCGTCTTCCAGCTGCTGCGGCCCCATGTCTTCGGTCGGGGTGTTGACCCAGTCGCGCACGCGCAGGCTGGCGGCGATCAGGTCGGCCACTTCGCCGGACGGTGCGGCCACCAGCTGCGCCGGGGCGCGGTTGCGCTTGCGGTAACGGTCGAAGCGGTAGCTGCCCAAACCCCAGCCCAGCTGCAGCAGCGCCTGTTCGGCAGCAGGCAGTTCATTGGCCAGCTGCCAGACACTGCCTTCCGGCAGCGCGTGCGGCGCATGCGCATAGCTGTAGGCATCGGCGCGATCACCCACACCCATCACCGCGCCGGCCAGGCCCTCACTGCCGGGCAGCAAAGCCACGCTGTGCGCACCGGCAGTGAAACCCTGCGAGGCCAGCCAGGCCTGGGTGGCGGCCGGTTGGCCTTGCTTCCAGGCGGCGAACTGCTCGCGGTCCAGCACGTACAGCGGCAGCGCTGCGGCGGTGTCGGCGGTGAAACCAGTGATCTCGCTCATGCGTCAGGTACTCCGGGATGCGGCGGCGTCGAGGTTGGCGTCCAACCAGTCGGCCAGGCCGGTGAGGGTGTCGAACTGCAGGTCCGGCTGCAGTTTCGGATGGGTCCAGGTGGCTGCTTCGCGGTTGATCCAGCACCCGCGCAGGCCGGCGGCGATCGCCCCGGCCACGTCCATTTCGGCGTGGTCGCCGACATGCAGCACCTGTGCCGGCGCCACACCCAGGCGGGTGCAGGCGGCATGGAAGATGCTTGCCTCCGGCTTGGCCGCGCCGTGTTCGCGCGCGCCCAGCTGGAAGGCGAAATGATGGGCCAGGCCGATCCGCTCCAGATCGGCATTGCCGTTGCTCAGTGCTGCCACCGGCACCCGCGCCGCAATCCTCGCCAGCGCATCGATCGCATCGGGATAGCACTCGACCTGGTTGCGCGCGGCGTAGAACGCTTCGTACGCTGGCTCCAGCAGATCGAGGCTGGCACCACTGGCGTGCAGCGCTTCGTGCAGGGTCAGCCGACGCAGCGCGCTCAGGTCGTGGTGGAGGTGCGGATGGGCGTGGTACAGGCGCTCGCGCAGTTCGCGCATCGCCGCCACCGGATACATCGCGGCGGTGGCGGGGCTGTGTTCACGCATCCACTCGTGCAGGACCAGGTCGATGCGGGCGCCAATCGGAGCGAACGGCCACAGCGTGTCGTCAAGGTCGAGAGTGATGGCTTGGACGGGGAAATTCACCCCTCCATTCTACGCCTGCCCGCGCGGGCTTTCATTCCAGCAGCCGTGCCCAGCCCTGCATGCCGTCCAGCCGTGCCAGTACCAGCTTGATGCAGACCAGCAGCGGCACCGCCAGCAGCAGGCCGATCATGCCCCAGGCCCAGCCGAACACCATCAGCGCCAGGATCAGCACCAGCGGCGACAGCTTCATGCGCCGGCCCAGCACGATCGGGGTCACCATCTGCCCTTCCAGAGTGTGCAGGGCCAGGTACGCGGCCGCCGGCAGCAGCGCCTGCAGCGGGTCGCGGAATTCCACGAAGCCCATCAGCAGCATCAGTGCCACCCCGATCAGCGGGCCGACGTACGGGGCAAAATTCAGCAGCGCGGCCACCGTGCCCCACAGCAGCGCCTCCTGCAGGCCGATGCCGAGCAGCATCAGCACGCCAGCGAACACCAGCCCGACCAGGGTGTTGATCACGCTGATGGTCAGCACATAGCGCGAGACCTCGCGCTCGATCGACCGCAGGATGTCGGCGGTGAAGCGCTGCTGCTGGCGGTTCGGGAACAGCGCGATCGCCGCGCGCTGCAGGCTCTGCCCGTAGATCATGAAGAACAGGGTCAGCAGCACCACGGCCAGCACCGAGGCGGCAAGCCGTGGCGCGCGGGTCAGCATGCGGTACGGGTCGTCGAGCTGGGTGCGGATCACCTGCACCTTGTGGTTGCTGTCGCCGCCGGCGACGCGCGCGAAGTTCTCCGCCGCCTGGTTGGCCTGCTGCACCGGCTTGGTCAGGTCCTGCACCTGGCGGGCCACCTTGCGCAGCTGCTGCGGGGCTTCCTGCGCCCATTCCATCGCCGGGCCGATCAATTGCACCGCCAGCGAACCGGTCACGCCCAGGCCGGCGCCGAGGACCAGCAGCGCGCCCAGCGCGCGCGGAATCCACAGTTTCTGCAGCAGGCGCAGGATCGGGTTGCCGACCAGCGCGAAGAACATCGCCAGCAGCACCGGCAGGATGATGTCCTGCGCCGCCCACAGCGTGTAGCCCACCGCCAGGGTCGCCAGCACCACCAGCGACATCGGCCCGCGTGGGCGAGACGGAGGCGGCAGCGGTGCCTCCGGGTCCTGCGGATCGGCTGGTGACAGGGACAGGGAGGACTCGCTCATCGACGCATCAGCCGGAAGGGGGAGCGCATTATCCGCCGGCCGCCATCGGCGCGGCGGATTCCATGGATCAACGTTCGGACAGTTCCGTGGCCGCCTCGGCCGGGCGCGGTTCGCGCAGGTCCGGTTCCGGCTCCGGCACAGCTCGCGCTGCCGGTGCGGGCCGTGCTTCAGCGGCGGAGGCCGCTGCCTGTGCCTGTTCGCTGGCGTTGTCGGCTTCTTCGGCCGCATCGTCGGCGGTGGCCGCCGCCTGCGCCGCCATCGCCGTGGCGAACGCCGCCTGCGCACTGGCGAACAGGTTCGAGACCGAACCGACCATCTGCAGCCAGCGCGCACCGTTGACCTTGCCCGGCATTTCCAGCTTGCCGGCAATGAAGCCACCGGCAAGGCCCACCACCACGATGCGCAGTGGCGACCAGCCCTGGCGCCAGACCTGGCTGAGCGTGGACCAGTGGTCCTGGGTCTCGACCAGACGCACGGTCACCACCTGTTCGCAGCGCTTCACCCGCCGCTGCAGCGCACCGAACTTCATGGCTTGCCCTCTGGCAGCTGCACATCGGCATCGGGGTCGTCTTCGCTGGGCTCGTCGAACAGGCCCAGGCGGGACAGCTGGCGCCGGGTGGCGTGCATGCCGGTGTGGTGGAAGAAGTAGGACACCCGCCAGATCGCATAACCGGTGACGGCCAGGCTCAGCAGCGAGGTGATCAGCAGGGCCTGTAGCCAGCTCAGGCCCCAGCTTTGCAGCAGGGCGATGAGGGTGGCGGCCATCAGCAGCCAGGCCGACGCACCAAATACGATCGCTACCCCGGCCCAGGCCAGTGCACGGCCGAATGCGCTGCGAGCCAGCGCGAAGTCGGCCGAGGCCAACCGGCGCAGCGAACGCAGCGAGTGCTTGGCCGAGTCGGCAGCGGCACGACCGGCCGCGCCGACCTGGCGGATGCTCTCATCCAGCGGCGGGGTAGCCGCCGGATCAGGGGCTTGCGCGTTGTCTTCGCTCACGCCGCGGCTTACTTGTCGCTGCTGCCGCGGGCCAGCTTGGCGATGATCCAGCCGGCAGCGAAGGCCACGCCGAACGAGGCCAGCGGACGCTCACGGATCAACTCGGCGGCGCTGTCGATCAGGTCCTTGCCCTTGTCCATCAGTGCATCGACCTGTTCCTTGGCGGCGGCACCACCAAACTCGGCAGCGGCCAGGCCGGACAGCGCGCTATCGGACAGTTCAGCCTTGACGTTGGCCTTGCCGATGCGCAGTTCGTCGGTGGCGGCACCGGTGGCGCCCTTGATCGCACCGCCGGCGGCGCTGGCGGCCTGCTTCAGGTGGGAACCGGCTTCACCCAGGTGTTCCTTCAGGTTCTCGGTATTGGTGGGGCTCATCGAATCACTCCTGTTGCGATGGGGGAACGGGTGTCGGCGGTGCCGACCTGGACGGACAGCAATAGCATTGCCGGGGTATAGGGGGTGTTACGGCAGGGCGATCAGCGCATCACGAGCTGGCCCTGCTGCTGGCCATTGTTGCGCAGCACGCGCACCACCAGGGTCGGCGGGCGCTGCTGGAAATTGGCACGCCAGCTGGCCAGGTCGGCGAATTCGCCCACGGTGGCGTCGGTGATGATGTCGCCCTGCTGCAGGCCGTTGCTGGCGGCGCGGCTGCCGCGCTTGACCTCGCTGACCAGCACGCCGCCGACCCCCGACTGCCGCAGTGACTCGGGCAGGTCGACGAAGGTCGCACCGGTCAGGCGCGGGTCCAGGCTCTCACCGGTGACCGCGCGCGCCTGTTCCTTCAGCGTCGCCTTGATCTGCAGTGGCTTGCCTTCGCGGCGTACGTCCAGCGTCATCGCGCTGCCGACGGCCGCCAGGCCTTCCACGTTGTGCAGGGCCTCGGCGCTGTCCACGCGCTGGCCGTTGGCCGACACCACCACGTCGCCCGGTTTCAGCCCGGCTGCGGCGGCGGCCGAACCGGCCAGCACGCGGGTGATCAGCGCACCGCGGGTTTCGCCCAGGCCCAGGCCCTGCGCGATCTGCGCGGTCAGGTTCTGGCTTTCCACGCCCAGCGTGCCGCGCACCACAACGCCGTGCTTGACCAGCTGATCGACCACGCTGCGCGCCAGGTTGGAAGGAATCGCCAGGCCCAGGCCGATGTTGCCGGCCATGCTGCCCTGCGGGTTGAAGCTGGCGGTATTGATGCCGACCAGCTGGCCTTGCAGGTCGACCAGCGCGCCACCGGAGTTGCCCGGATTGATCGACGCATCGGTCTGGATGAAGTTCTGGTAGCCCAGCCCGCGGATGCCGCTGCGGCCCACCGCCGAGACGATGCCGGACGTGACCGTCTGGCTGAAGCCGAACGGGTTGCCGATGGCCACCACGAAGTCGCCTACGCGCAGCTGGTCGCTGTTGCCGAGCTTGATGTCGGTCAGGTTCTGCGCCGGAATGCGGATCAGCGCGATGTCGGTATCGCGGTCCGAACCGAGGAATTCGGCCTTGACCGTGCGCCCGTCGGCCAGTGTCACCTGTACGTCATCGGCGTTGTCGATGACATGGTGATTGGTCAGTACCAGGCCTTCCTTGGCGTCGATGATCACGCCCGAGCCCAGCGATTCGTTGATGCGTTCCTGCGGGATGTCCGGGAACAGGCGGCGGAAGAACGGGTCGTTGAAGAAGGGGTTGCGCACGCGCACCACTTGCTTGGTATTGACACTGACCACCGCCGGCATTGCCTTTTCCAGCATCGGTGCCAGCGACGGTACCGCCTGACCGGCCACCGAAGCCGGCAAGGCCGCCGTGGTCGGCAACACCGCCGGCAGCGGCGCGGCGTCGGCACGGTTGTCCATGTGGGCATTGATGCCGGTGGCAACGAAGCCACCGAAGGCGGCGGCGATTGCGAGCGTGAGCAGGGTAGGAAGCGGTCGCATGGGAGTCGGTTCGCTGGCGTGGGTGGGGGCGGTACGGCCCTACGGTAGAACAAGCTGAATGAGTGTGTCGCGATCTGGATAAATGCGCCATGAAAACGGGTGCCTCGAAGGGGGGGCGCAGGGGCCAAAACGCGGTTGTGGCGACACCCGGGCAGGTGATGGGTGCGGCACTCAAGGCCAACGCGCGCCGCACTGGCACAGGCGGATACGTGCGCAGTTCCGCGCAGGCGGGCGCCGCAATGCGCCACGACGGATGCCGGACGCTGCCTCCGTGCACGTGCGCGCGACGACGGTCAGACAATGCTGGGTTCGCGTAGCGCAGCACTGAAAAAAAGGGGTTTGCTGCGAACCGAAGGTGGCAACAGGGGCTGCTGCGTACACCATCGGCGTCGCAACAGATGCGATTGCTGGCACATGCCCCGTTCCACGATCGTCAATGTCGGTATAGCATCGCCCCGTTTTGATACTTAAGGCCCGCAGGAGGGCAACATGAGCAACGGTAATGGTGTGTCGGTCGTGACCGACGCTGTCGAGAACGTGAAAGAAACCGCCACCAACGTCGGCGAGACCATCGCCCACGCTGCCGAAGACGCAGTGAAGTCGGTCAAGAAGACCGTCAAGCGCGCCAGCAAGGCTGCCGGTACCCGCGTTGCCAAGGCCAAGAAGGCCGTGGCCAAGGTCGAGAAGACCGTTGCCAAGAAGGCCGAGAAGGCTGCCAAGTCGGTCGGCAAGACGGTTGCCAACGCCAGGAAGAAGCTGGAAGCCGCCAAGAAGAACGCCAAGGCCGAAGCTGCTGCCCTGAAGAAGGAAGTGGCGAAGAAGAAGGCGGCTGCGGGCAAGGCCGTGACCAAGAAGGCCGCCGCTGCCAAGAAGACCACCAAGGCCGCCACCAAGGCTGCCGGCAAGAAGGTCGCCACCGTGAAGAAGGCCGCCACCAAGAAGGCTGCTGTCGCGAAGAAGACCGTTGCCAAGAAGACCGCGGCCGCCAAGAAGGTGGTTGGTAAGAAGGTCGCCACCACCAAGAAGGCTGTGGCCAAGAAGACCGTCGCCGCCAAGAAGGTCGCTGGCAAGAAGGCTGTGGCTGCGAAGAAGGTTGTCGGCAAGAAGGCTGCCGCCACCAGGAAGGTCGCCACCAGGAAGACCGCTGCCGCCAAGAAGGTTGTGGGCAAGAAGGCTGCCGTCGCCAAGAAGGCCGTTGCCAGGAAGACCACTGCTGCCAAGAAGACTGTCGGCAAGAAGGTCGCTGCGACCAAGAAGGTCGTCGCCAAGAAGGCTGCGCCGCTGAAGAAGGTCGCCGCCAAGAAGGCTCCGGCCAAGAAGGCTCCGGCCAAGAAGGCCGTGCGCAAGGTCGCCAAGCGCAAGTAATCGCGCCGTGACCGAAGGCCCTGCCACCCCCGGGGTGGTGGGGCCTTTCGCGTTTCTGGGACGCGGTCTGGGGCAAGATGCAGGTTCTTCCCGCCGGAGCCCCAGCATGCGCGGTATCGATTTCAGTTCCTGGCAGGGCGTGCTGTCCACGTTGGCCGGCCTGGTCCTGATCACCCTGCTGGGCGTGGGCATCCGCTTGCTGGTGATGCAGACCCTGCAGCAGCGTCGCGAGCGCGAGAACCGGCAGATCAACGAACGGCTGCGCACGCTGATGGCGGCCTACAAGACCCTGGGCGGTTCATTCACTGGTGAACTGGGCGTGGATCCCAGCCATCGCCGCGATCTGCGCCAGCGCGAAGCGGCCGAAGGCATCGCCGAACCGCGTTCGGATCGAACGCGCCGTATCCGCGATGCGGTCGAGGCCGCGCTCTCGGACATCCTGTTGCTGGGCACCGACGAACAGGTGCGGCTGGCCGCGCGTGCCGCCAATGAACTGGCACAGGGGCGGCCGGTACATACCCACGAACTGGTGGTCTCGCTGCGCGACTTCGTGCGCGAAGCGCTGGATCTGGCGCCGATTCCGGCCGACCTGCAGATACCGCCGCAGGGGCCGACCCGGCCGGGTGCCGCCAGTGGCGGCGGCAAGGGCCGCAACGAGGGCGATGCCAAGGGCGGTCGTGCGGGTGGAGGAGGTGGCGGTAGCGGAATGGGCGCTGGCATGGGGGGTGTCGGCCTCGGCGCCGGCGCCGCTCTGGGCGCCGGCCATGCGTCTGCCAGCGATGAAACGGACGCGCGCTGAGCACGTCCGCCCGGTTCAGCGCGTCAGCTCGTAGAGCGGCACGAAGCCGCCGTAGATCATCCGCGCGCCGTCGAACGGCATCGGATTCTTCGCAGGATCAAACCGCGGGTCTTCCATCATCTTCTTCATGCCGGCGTCGCGGGTCGGCTTGTCCGGCCATTCGATCCAGGAAAACACCACCGTCTCGTCCGGCGTGGCTTTCACTGCGCCGAAGAAGTCGGTGGTCTTGCCGTGCGGCACGTCATCGCCCCAGCACTCGACCACGCGCAGTGCCCCGTACTCGATGAAGACCGGATTTCCTGTGCGTGCATGGGCGAGGAACTTCTCCTTGTTGGCGGTGGGCACCGCCAGGACGAAACCATCGATGTAGCTCATTGCCAGCCTCCGGATGGACCGTGCCGCATGCACGGCCTTCAATTACACGACGAACCAGGGGATCGGGGATCGACAGCGGTGGATCGTGAGGAAACCTGAAAATGCACGCGCGCCGCGCGCGTATGCCAGAGACAGCCTGAATCAAGCCAAAAAATTCAGCAATGCGAAGAACGCTGTTTTCAGGGAGCGTTGTGGCGAATAACGGAGAATTTACATTCCCGATGCGATGGCGCCTTGGCGCTGCTGCACACCATAAGAAAGTAAAAGGTGTACCCCCATGAAGAATTCGCTGATTGCTCTGGCCCTGGCCGCTGCCCTGCCGTTCACCGCCTCGGCTGCTGAGAACCTGTCGTACAACTACGCCGAAGCCGACTACGCCAAGACCGACATCGACGCGTTCAAGGCCGACGGCTGGGGCGTGAAGGGTTCGTACGGCTTCCTGCCGAACTTCCACGCTTTCGGTGAGTACAGCCGCCAGGAAATCGACCACACCAACATCAAGCTGGACCAGTGGAAGATCGGCGCCGGCTACAACGTTGAAATCGCCCCGACCACCGACTTCGTTGCCCGCGTTGCTTACCAGAAGCGCGACCAGAAGCACGGCCTGGACTTCAACGGCTACAGCGCTGAAGCGGGTATCCGCACCGCCTTCGGTGCCCACGCCGAAGTCTACGGCATGGTCGGCTACGAAGATTTCTCGAAGAAGCACGGCGTCAATCCGGAAGGCCAGTGGTACGGTCGCCTGGGTGGCCAGGTCAAGCTGAACCAGAACTGGGGCATCAATGGCGAGCTGAAGATGAACCGCGACGGCGACAAGGAATACACCGTCGGCCCGCGTTTCAGCTGGTAATAGCTTCCTCGGCGCGCCTGCGCGCTGAAGATGCCTCGACAGGCCCGGCGCATGCCGGGCCTGTTGCGTTGTGACGACCCGAAACCGCAGCTGAGCATGTTCCGGGGCCGCTGCTGCGTTGCAATAAATTGGATTCCGCTGCTCCCCGCGCGGGCCTACGGTGGGCACTTCGTACCGTCGGATCCATGTGATGCCGCCTGCCGTTCCCGCTCTGCCCCTCGATCGGCCCCGCCGCCTGGCAATGCTGGCGCCGCATCCCGTGCTGCGCCTGGGGGTGGAGGTGGTGCTTTGCCAGCACGGTGGCGTGCAGGTCTGTGGCAGCTTCACCCGCGAAGGTGATCTGCTCGATCTGCTGCAGCGCCAGCCGGATGGCATCGACCTGTTGCTGATCGACCTGCTGGCGCCGTGCGGACCCGAACAGGGCCTGGCCCTGTTGCGGCTGTTGTCGCGGCGCTGGCCGCTGCTGCCGGTGCTGGTGCTGTCTGCGCACTGCAATGTCAGCACGGTAACCATGGCGATGCAGGCTGGCGCGCGCGGCTTTCTGTCCAAGGGGACCACGCCGGAGATGCTGCGGCGCGCAGTTGACGTACTGGCGCGTGGCGGCCGCTTCGTGCCCCCGGAGTTGCGCACGCAGTTGAGCCGATCGCGCATGCGGCGCACACAGGCGCCGGTGCTCACGCCCTTGAGCCGACGCGAGCGCGAGGTGCTCCGGCTGGTCCTGCAGGGCTGCACCACCGGGGAGGTGGCGCGGCACTTCGGGCGCACAGCCAGCACGGTCAGCACGCAGAAGCGGACGGCCTACCAGAAGCTGGGCATCCACAGCGATGGTGAGCTGTTCCGCATCCGGCACCTGCTCGAATGCGGATAAGCCGGCTTATTCGCCCTGGTACTGCTTTTCTTCCACCAGGGCCGAACCGGCCACGCGGTTGATCTCGTTCTTCACCTGCACGCGCTCGCCATTGGTGCCATAGACACCGCGTGCCAGCTGGATGAATGCATCGTCGAACACTTGGGCCGCTTCCTTGTCGCGCAGCTGGTCCTGGATGTCCCACATGCGCTCGTTGATCGCCTTCAGCTGCTGCTTCAGCGCGTCCAATGCCGGCTGCGCCTGCAGCTGCTGCTGCAGCAAGGGCAACAGGCCATCCAGTTCGGTGCGCACGTTGGCCAGCTTGGCAGCATCATCGATGCGCTCGGCCTTGATCTCGAGAATGGTGATCTTGTCGATCAGCTCGCCGATCGATACCGGGGTCAGGATGGCGTCCACGTGGTTGGTTCCTGGAAACGAGGCGCCATGATACCGCGCGGCTGGCGCGTAGCCTCCATCCACGGGATTTACGCCGAATTTGCGCCGCAGGCCGGGCAGCACCCTCGATCCGTTACGGCGGCGCACCCGACACTGCCGTCCCGGCGGCGCGACCGCCTTCGACGAGGAACACAGTGCAGTGAACAGCAAGGGGATGATGGCGGCGCTGGTGGCCGCCCTGGCAGGGCTGCTCGGGATCGGCAGCGCGCAGGCACAGGTGCAGGCCAGTGGCAGTGCCGCATTGACCAGCGACTACGTGTGGCGTGGCAGCTCGCAGAGCGATGGCGACCCGGCGGTGCAGGCCGGCGCGAAGGTCTCGATCCCGTCGGGATGGTACGCCAGCGTGTGGGGGTCCAACGTTTCGTTCAAGCCGGACAATGGCGCGCGCAGCGAGTTCGACCTGGTGGCGGGCTGGTCCGGCGCACTGGCACCGGACTGGAGCCTGGATGCCAACCTGACCCGTTACGTGTACCCGGGCACCGGCCGCGCGCTGGACTGGACCGAGCTCAACACCACGTTGACCTGGAAGCAGCGCGCCTGGCTGCAGGTCGCCCATTCCAACGATGCGTTGGCCGGTGGCCATCGCGGTACCTATGCCCAGCTGGGTGTGCGTGTGCCGTTGCACGAACGCCTCCGCCTGGAAGCAGCGGTGGGCCAGTACTGGCTGGCCACCGCGCAGGGCCCGGACTACCTGCATGGGCAGCTCAGTGCCATCGCCTCGCTTACCCCGGCATGGGAACTGCGCGCCACCGTGCATGACACGGACAACGCAGCCAAGCGCCTGTTCCCCGGCAACGCCGGTGGGCGATGGGAGCTGGCGCTGCAGGGCAGCTTCTAGTCGGCCAGCGACGCCTGGCGCGCGCGCAGCGCGCCGGGCAGCCACAGCAGCAGGGCCAGCGCAGCCACGGCAGCGCCGGCCACGCAGACGCCGGTCCAGCCGAAGCGCTGGTAGACCTGCGCAGACAGCAGCGAACCCAGCGAACCGCCGATGAAATAGCCGGTCATGTAGCCGGCATTGAGGCGGTTGCGTGCCGCCGGTTGCAGCGCGTAGATCAGGTTCTGGTTGCTGACGTGCAACAGCTGCGCGGCCAGGTCCAGCACCACCACGCCTATCAGCAATGCCAGCAGCGAGTGTGCGGACAGCCCCAGCGGCAGCCACGACAGCAGCAACAGCAGCAGTGCAATGGCGGTGGCACGCCCGGTCTGGCCACGGTCGGACATGCGGCCAGCCAGGCCGGCCGCCAGTGTGCCGGCCGCGCCGACCAGCCCGAACAGGCCGATGGTGGCGTCGCTGTAGGCATACGGCGGCTGTGCCAGCAGGAACGCGAGCGGGGTCCAGAAGATCGCGAACATGGCGAAGCTGCAGGCGCCCAGCAGCGTGCGCTGGCGCAGCACCGGTTCCTGCACGAACAGCACGCCGATCGAGCGCAGCAATGCGAAATAGCCAAGGCCGGCGCTGTGGTGGAATCGCGGCAGGCCGCGCTGCAATGCCAGTGCGGTCAGCACCAGGGTGGCAGCGGCGATCGCATACACCAGGCGCCAGTCGCCCAGGCTGGAAAGCAGGCCGGCCACGGTACGCGCCAGCAGGATGCCCAGCAGCAGGCCACTCATCAATGTTCCGACCACGCGGCCGCGGTGTTCCGGCGCGGCCAGCGTGGCGGCGAACGGCACCAGTACCTGGGCCACCACCGAAAACAGGCCGGTGATCGCAGTGCCCACCAGCAACCAGGTCAGCGACGGTGCGCAGGCACTGATCACCAGTCCGCCCGCCGACAGCAGGCTCATCACCACGATCAGGCGGCGGCGTTCGAACAGGTCACCCAGCGGCACCAGCAGGATCAAGCCGGCGGCATAGCTCAGCTGCGCGGCGGTAACCACCATGCCGACCTGGCCGAACGGCACGCCGAAGGCGTCGGCGATGGTGTGCAGCAGCGGTTGCGCATAGTAGTTGCTGGCCACGGCCACGCCGGTGGCGACCGACATCAGCAGCACCTGCCAACGGTGCAGAGGGGGAAGGGACGGGCTCACGCGATGTTCCAGGAAGCGGGGGGCACAGTGTCCGCCTGCTGCGAGCATGATGGAAATGAATCATCATCATCCATGCCATCTGAAAACAAGATAGTTGTATGAACCTCAAGCAGCTCGAGTTCGCCGTGGCGCTGGCCGAAGAAAGCAATTTCACCCGTGCCGCCGAGCGCTGCCACGTGGTGCAGTCTGCGCTCAGCCACCAGATCGCCCACCTGGAACAGGAACTGGGTGCCACGCTGTTCGAGCGCCTGCCGCGCCAGGTGCGGGCCACCGCCGCCGGCGAGGCGTTGCTGGTGCACGCACGCCAGGTGCTGGCCAGCCTGCGCCACCTGCGCGCCGACGTGGCCGCCGTCAGTGGCGAAGTGCGTGGGTTGCTGGCCATCGGGCAGATTTCCTCGCTGACCGGAATCGACGTTGTGGCGATGCTGGCGGCCTTCCAGCGCGTGCACCCGCAGGTGGAGTTCCAGTTGCGCGTGGACAAGAGCGAGGACCTGATCGCGCAGGTACAGTCGCGCGCGCTGGATGTGGCACTGGTCGGCCTGGCGCCTTCGGCAGCGCTGGACGGTGTCTGCCATCAGGTGCTGCGGGAGGAGGATCTGGTAGCGGTACTGGCGCCATCGCACCGGCTGGCCGGACGCAAGCGGCTGCCATTGGCCGCACTGCAGGATGAAGCACTGGTCGACTTCCCGCGCGGCACCGGCGCACGCCGGCAGACCGATGATGCTTTTGCCGCAGCCGGACTGCCGCACACGGTCCGTTTCGAGGTCAACCTGATGGAACTGGTCGAGCGCTTCGTCCGCCATGGGTTGGCGGTCGGCATCGTGCCGGCATTGATCGCCGATGGGTTCCAGGGTGTGGTGCAGATTCCGCTGCAGCCGACCCCGACCCGGCGCGTGCACCTGGTCTGGCAGCGCCTGCCGACACCAGCGGCGCGGGCGTTCGTCGACGCCGTGCTCAGCCGCGCAGGCGCAGGCTCAGGCCCTTGAGGAAGTTGCGCAGCATCTGGTCCAGGCAACGCCGGTAATTGGCGTGCCCGGGTTGACGGAACAGCGCGCCCACTTCCGACTTGGACACATTGAAACCTGCGCTGGCAAAGATCTCCATCAGGTCCACGTCGCGCAGCTGGAACGCCACGCGCAGCTTCTTCAGCACCAGGTTGTTGTCGATGCGGGTTTCCACTGCGCGCTGCGGCTGGCTCTCGTCGCGGCCACGCAGGTGCACGATCAGGCCATCGAGGAAGTGCGCCAGCGCGCTGTCGTTCATCGCCTCGAAACCGGGTTCGTCCTCACGGCGCAGCCAGGCCTTCACCTGCCCGGTATCCACGGCAAAGGCCGGGTCGGCCGTCTGGCACAGGGCGACCACGTGCTGGTCACCCAGGTCCAGGGAATAGCGCACGCTGCGCAGGACATCATTGTTGATCATGGCCCATTGTACCGGCCCCTGGCGTGTCACCGGACTGTCATCGAACTGCAGCATCGTGAGCACTCGTTCGCTGGGACCCTTGCATGCGCCGGTATCTGTTTTCCGCACTACTGCTCGCCGGCAGCTTCGCTGCCTTCGCCCAGGACCGCTTCGTACCCGTCGAGCGGCGCCTCAGTGCATCCCAACTGGCCGAGGTCGGGCTCAGTCCAGCGCAGTTGCAGGCGTTGAACCGGGTACTGCGCGAGGCAGAGAGCACGGCCGCCGCGTCGACGGCAGCGGTGGCCCCGGTCGCTGCGCCGCTGCCTGCCAATGTGCCGGCACCGGCAGCAATGCATCTGGGCCTGGATGACGAACCGGTCAGTGCCCGTGTGGTCGGAGAGGTCGCAGGCTGGCAGCCCGGCACGCTGTTCACCCTTGATAACGGCCAGCAATGGCAGGTGATGAAGGGACAGATGAAGCTGCGCACGGTGTTGCAGTCGCCGCAGATCGCCGTTGTTCCAGGAATTGCCGGGCGCTGGTTCCTGCAGGTCGACGAAGACCTGCCCAAGGCCAGAGTGTTTCGCGTGCGTTGAGCCGGGGGGACGACTGGACGGCGGGCAACTCAGGACGGGCCGGGAATGCCAGAATGGGCGTCCGGTTTTTCCCCCCTGGAGTTGCCTGATGACCCGCACTGTCCTGATTACCGGCGCCACGTCCGGCTTCGGCGCCGCCGCCGTCCACCGCTTCGCCCAGGCCGGCTGGAAAGTGATCGCCACGGGCCGCCGCAGCGAACGCCTGCAGCCGCTGGTCGAGCGCTACGGCAAGGACGTGGTGCACGCCGCCGCCTTCGACATCCGCGATGCGGTGGCGATGGAGGCGGCCCTGCTGGCGCTGCCGCCGGCCTTTGGCGAGATCGACCTGCTGGTCAACAACGCCGGCCTGGCGCAGGGCACCGCGCCGGCACAGAGCGCCACGCTGTCGGACTGGACCACGATGATCGACACCAACATCACCGCGCTGGTGACCCTGACCCATCGCCTGCTGCCGCAGCTGGTGGAGCGCAAGGGCGCGATCATCAACATCTCGTCGGTGGCCGGCGTCTACCCGTACCCGGGTGGCAACGCCTACGGTGGCACCAAGGCTTTCGTCAGCCAGTTCTCGCTGGGCCTGCGTTCGGACCTGCACGGCACCGGCGTGCGCGTGACCACGATCGAGCCGGGAATGGCCGAAACCGAATTCACCGTGGTACGCACCCATGGCGACCAGAATGCCTCGGACAAGCTGTACAGCGGCGCCAACCCGATGACCGCCGAAGACATCGCCGAGCAGATCTTCTGGGTAGCCAGCCTGCCGCCGCACCTGAACATCAATCGCCTTGAACTGATGCCGGTCAGCCAGTCGTTTGCCGGCTTCCAGGTGGCCCGCGAGGGCTGACCTGCTTCGCGGGTCCTGTAGAGCCGAGCCTATGCTCGGCTTCGTCTGGATTCAGCCGAGCATGGCTCGACTCTACAGAAACAAGAAAGCCGGGCACTGCCCGGCTTTTTCATTCACATCGGCAGGCTTACTGCGCCTTGATCGCCATCGCCTGCAGGCCGGTGCCATCCAGCTTCTGCTTGGCTTCGGACAACTCGCCGGCACTGCCATACGGGCCCATGCGCACGCGGTACACGGTCTTGCCGTTGATCTGCGCCGACTCCACGCGTGCCGCCAGGCCCATCATGGCCAGCTTGGCCTTGGTGGCTTCGGCGTCACCGGAAGCACCGAAGGCTCCTGCCTGCAGGATGTAGCGGGCGTTGTCGGCGGCCGCCGGTGCAGCAGCGGATGCCGGCGGTGCCGACGCGGCGGGCGCGCTTTCCGCGCGCGGCGCTGGAGTGGAGGCCGCCGTGCTGGCCGACGGGGTTGCCGCGGCCGGGCGCTCGTTCAGCGGTGCCGGCAGCGGACGGTTGGTCGCGGTTACCGGCGCAGTGCTTGCGACGCTGGCCGTTGCGGTCGGTGCCGGCGTGGCCGTGCTCGCCGGAGGTACCGGCTTGCCCTCCAGCGCGGCCTGCGCGCGCGACGCTTCGGCCTTGGCCCGGCGCTGGTCTTCGGCACGCGCGCTGGCGGCCAGTTCGGCGTCGGACATTTCCACTTCCTTGCCTGGCAGCAGGGTGTAGAAGTCGTACTGCGTCGCGGCGGGCTTCTCCGGTTCGGCCGGCTTCGGCGTGGCCGGCTGCGCGGCCGGCTGGCTGCCGACATCGCTGTCGGCATCAGCGACCGGGGCCGGCTGCGCATTCGGGTTCGGCTGCGGACCGGCACGCAGGAAGCCATCGCCTTCGCCCTTGAACAGGTTCGGCGCCGCCAGGAACACCACGGCGGCGATCGCCACACCGGCCACCAGCCACACCCATCCGGGGGTGCCCTGGCTGCTGCTGTTGCGTCGTGCCTGGGTTTTGCCGCGTCGTGCTGCCATGTGTACTGCGTCTCCTGATGCTTACATTTTTTCCGGGGCACTCACGCCCAGGAGTTCGAGGCCGTTGGCCAGCACCTGGCGCGCCGCGCAGGCCAGGGTCAGCTTGGCGTTGCGATCGGTGGCGTCGTCCACCAGCACCGGCGTCCCGTGATACCACGTGTGGAAGGCATGCGCCAATTCACGCAGGTACTGCGCCACCAGGTGCGGCTCCAGCGCCACGCCGGCCGCTTCCACCACTTCCGGATACCGCGAGATCTCGTTCATCAGCCCCAGCGAGGCATCGTCGGCCAGGCGGCCCAGATTGGCCAGGCCATTGCCCTGCTCGTACACCAGGCCCTTTTCCTGGGCCTGGCGCAGCAGGCTGCAGACGCGGGCGTGCGCGTACTGCACGTAGAACACCGGATTGTCGTTGCTCTGCTGGCGGGCCAGGTCGATGTCGAAGGTCAGTTGCGAATCGGGCTTACGCGCGATCAGGAACCAGCGGGTCGCATCGCGGCCGGCCTCGTCGATCAGGTCGCGCAGGGTGAAATAGCTGCCGGCACGCTTGGACAGCTTCACTTCCTCGCCGCCGCGCATGACGGTGACCATCTGGTGCAGCACGTATTCCGGCCAGCCCTGCGGGATGCCCACTTCCAGCGCCTGCAGGCCGGCGCGCACGCGCGCCAGCGAGCCGTGGTGGTCGGCGCCCAGTTCGGTGATCGCGCGTTCGTAGCCGCGCTGCCACTTGGACAGGTGGTAGGCCACGTCCGGTACGAAGTAGGTGAAGGTGCCGTCGGACTTGCGCATCACGCGGTCCTTGTCGTCACCGAAATCGGTGCTGCGCAGCCACAGCGCGCCGCCTTCCTCGTAGGTGTGCCCGGAGGCCTGCAGCTTGGCCACGGCCTCGGCGACCTTGCCATCGGCGTACAGCGAGCTTTCCAGGAAGTAGATGTCGAAGTCGACGCCGAAGGCGGCCAGGTCCAGGTTCTGCTCGTTGCGCAGGTAGGCCACGGCGAAGCGACGGATCGCCTGCATGTCGTCCGGGTCCTTGGCGCCGACCACGGTGCTGCCTTCCAGGTCGACGCTGGCGCCGGCCATGTAGGCGCGGGCGACGTCGGCGATGTATTCGCCGCGGTAGCCGCCTTCCGGCCAGCCGTCCTGGTCCGGCGCGATGCCCTTGATCCGCGCCTGGGTGGACAGCGCCAGGTTCTCGATCTGCACGCCGGCGTCGTTGTAGTAGAACTCGCGCTTGGCGTTCCAGCCGTTGGCATCGAGCACGCGGGCCACGCAGTCGCCGATCGCCGCCGCGCGGCCATGGCCGACATGCAGCGGGCCGGTCGGGTTGGCCGACACGTACTCCACGCCCACCGTGCGGCCGTTGCCGGACAGGTTGCGGCCGTAGTCGTGGGCTTCCTTGATGACCGACGCGGCTTCGCGCTGGTACGCAGCCGGAGCCAGGTGGAAGTTGATGAAGCCGGGGCCGGCGATCTCGACCTTGCTGACGTCCTCGCTGCGCGGCAGCGCCTCGACCAGCGCCTGAGCCAGTGCGCGCGGATTGCTGCGCGCGGCCTTGGCCAGCAGCATCGCGGCGTTGGTGGCGAAGTCGCCATGGTCACGGGTCTTCGGGCGCTCGACCACGAAGTCCGGCGGCAGGGAGTCGGCGGGCAGGGTGCCATTGGCGCGCAAGGCTTCGATGCCTTGGCTGATCAGGGCGCGGAGGAGATTTTTCACGAGGCCTGCTGTGAGAATGAGCGGCGGAATCGCCCATTTTAGCGCAGATGCCCGCGCCCACGCTGACCAGAGCATGCCTGCGGGGGTTCCTGCCCGGCCCTGGTCAGGCCCGCTCAGCCGAACAGGCGTGGCTGGGGCGGGGACAGCAGGCCTCGTTCAGCAAACGAAACGGGGCGGCCTTCGCCGACCACGAAGTGGTCCAGCAGGCGTACGTCCACCAGTGCCAGCGCCTGCTGCAGTTCATCGGTGATCCGGGTATCGGCGCCGGAGGGTTCCGGGTCGCCGGAGGGGTGGTTGTGGCTGAGGATCACTGCTGCCGCGTTGTGCAGCAGGGCTCGCCGCACCACCTCGCGGGGGTAGACCGGGGCGGCATTGATGGTGCCGGCGCACACATTAGAACGAGAGGTATGGACGTTTAGTATGTAATTGATTTATATGGAAATTTATTCTTTTTGATCTCGTCCATCCTTGTCCTTCGCAGTCAGCCCAGAATGGTCGCTAGCGCGCGCTTGGAGCCCCTGTCGCGCAAAGAGGCACCTGTAGGGGGCTCATCTGTGAACATAGTTGCCATTCAAATAGGATGTTCCCATGTCTGAGGGACTCTATCGAACCGGTGGGATCTTCACTGCCTTCACAGTCTTACGGACCAGTTCTGCAGCTTCTGCAGAGGTGATCCCTAGCGCTGACGCGATAAGGCAGAACTCGAGGATATCCAAGCGGCGAGAGCCGGACTCAATTGAGGAAATCCGTTGCTGTGGCCAACTCAGATGCGCAGCGAGAGCGGTCTGACTGATCCCCATCAACTCGCGTCGCTCACGAAGCTTACCGACCAAGCGAAGGTACGGGCTTTGATAGATCGTCTTCGTAGCCATCCAGTCCGCCTCAGGAAGCGGAAGGCAATCTATGTCCGACACTCGATCTACATGAAAATCATGTAGACGGCGGTTCCCCGCCTTGCTAGCATTCCGGCTGGTTCATATGCCGGGGATCGAGTGATCTATGGCCGTAGCCAACAGACCCTCCTTCCCTTGTGGCCTGAGCTCGACAGTCTTGTCGTTTCGCTCGGTCCTTTCTATACCTGCGCCTGGTGCGCGCTTGAACGATCCACGACGGCTTGTGCCCCGGTCGCAGCGGACCCAGAGGTAGCTCACCAGCTGTTGCTCTTTCTAAAAAGCGCAGGGGTGATTTCTGAAAAGTCAGCGGACTCGGCTGTAAACCGTTCTCTCTATGATCCTGTGGGTTGGACTTACAGCGAGAGCTGGAGGCGACCCGCCAACCTCGAGAGCACTCTCACGCAAACGCTTCATGCTTGGCGTTCCAATCTCGATTCCCAAGACCTGCTATGGGTATGGCGGCAGCTATCTGCCCATGAAGCAAGAGCATATCTGTGCTCTCAGCTACGCCGACACCGAATCGGAACTCAACTCGTCGATGAAGTGTTGAATGCCCTGGGTCAGGATTGGAGCCGCCTTAGCTTGGGGCGTAGAAGGTATGTGATCTGGTCATCCGTTCGAGGAGCGGCAAGTAAGCTTCTGCGCTCGGGAGGCAACGAAGCCGCTGCTATTCAAGTGCTGTCTCGAGAAGTTCAGAGCAGAGCCCGCTGGCTTGAGCAGAGGGAATCTACAGGCGCTCTGAGCAGAACTGACTACTGCTTTCTTCCGAGTAGCGCTTGGCGAAGGCCACTAATCGTTGAGGTGGCGCTGGAGACCATCCTCAGGATCGGGGATACCTACTGGTTGGATCCACCTTCGTCACCAGCCTGTATAGCTAAAGAACAGCGAGGCATATTGAATGCGTCCGACCATCCTGGCACTTGATCTAGAAGGAACCCTGATCTCCAACGCCGTCAGCCAAATTCCTAGGCCAGGGCTGTGGAGCTTCCTTGAACGAGCACAAGCAAGCTTCCAGCAACTTGTGATGTTCACGGCCGTGGCCCGCCCCGTTGCCAGAAGGGTCGCTGCACTCCTTTCCGATGAAGGCTTTGCGCCCCTTTGGTTCAGAGATATTCCCTATATCGATTGGACGGGTAGTACCAAGGATCTTCGTTTCGTGTCCCCAATTCTCGGCGAAACACTTCTGCTGGATGACTACATCTCCTACGTGCGAGCGGATCAACGGGCCTTCTGGATAGAGGTCCCAGCGTTTGAGCCCCCATATTCACCCAGCGACGCTGGGCTAGAGATAGCGTTGAGCCGAATAGAAGCGAGAGTCCTGCAGCTTGTAAGCCCGGTTGATCAACTTACCCACGATGCGCCAAACAAGGATATCTAGCCGTGCAGAGGACCAGCCTGTCTCATCCACTGCAGATAGCGGAACTATCCGTTGGAACCGCTGGAGGAGCAATTGGAGTGACGTTCGCGCCGGGAAAGTGCCAGCAGATGGCAATGACCGGTTCATGGGACAGAGATCTAGACATAGATCTTCGCTCAATCGTGGTTTGGGGAGCAGAGTACCTACTTAGCCTCCTGGAACCCTGGGAGTTCGAGGAACTCCATATACAAGAGTTGCCGCAGCGGGCCAAGGCCCTCGGCCTCAACTGGCATGGCCTTCCAATTATCGACGGCGCTGCACCAGACTCTCGCTTCATGTCGGCATGGGAGAGTACTGGATCGCTTCTTTCCAATGAGCTCCTGCAGGGGCGAAAAGCCGTTGTTCATTGCAAAGGGGGCCTTGGCAGGGCCGGGACTGTGGCAGCGATGTTGCTTCTGCAGACTGGCTCAGCATCGAGTGCGGAGCAAGCGATTGCTAGAGTGCGACAGGTTCGTCCTGGGGCGGTGGAAACAATGGAGCAGGAGGACTTTGTCGTGAAGTGGTCAACCTGTGCCCGCGCGGGCCACAACTAACTGGTGGGCTGGCTGCTTCGAAGCGATGGTCAAGCAGCGCCATTCCTTTGAATACCATGCGCTCTGATCCTTGCGTATCTCACCTAAGCGGTGTGGCGACGTACAGGGGCACGATCGGCCGGCCGTCGCTCGTCTTCACACCATCAGCTCCCTGTGTATTCGCGAAGCACCCGACGCTTCCGCATCACCCACCCCCAGAGCATACCGAAGAGGTTCGCTGATGCTAAGAACATGACCGACACAGCGATACCAAAGAAGGTAGGCCACTGCTGTACCAGACTGAATTCCGACACCAGTTTCAACTAGAGATTTCCTTAAATTTTCCTCGCATTGAGGTAGAGAGCAGCCTGTCATAAGAAACGGGAAGAGCTTCACGCCGCGATACCGGCCAGCACTGCGACGCCTTCCGTCGAGTAATACTCACCTTCGTTGGGAACGGCTATTCTGCAGCTCTGGCCTGAACCGAGGGATCGGCGGTGATTACCAACAATGTGTACTCCAGGGTGTTCCAGTTGAAGGTGGGCCACTCTACAGGCACGATCTTTGTCATGGAGCATGAAGATCGACAGTATTGGGTTACGGCCAAACATGTCATCTCGGACTGGGACCGAGAACAGCCTTTAGATGTCATGCGATCAGATGGGTGGTGGCAGATCAGGTTGCGACTGGTTGGTGAGCACCAGTCTGCCGACGTGGCGGTGTTGGCGGCGAACTTCGCCGTCAAGGTGTACGAAGCCGAGGCATCCATGAAGAACTTCGCGATATCTCAGGAAGTATTCTTCCTTGGCTTCCCCTTCGGGTGGTCTGCCCACGTTCCCGCACACGTCAATCGCGAGTTTCCACTACCATTCATTAAGCGGGCGATCGTGTCGGCAGTGTGCCCTGCCGTTGCCGGAGAGCGGGAGATGCTGATACTTGACGGGCACAATAACCCCGGCTTCTCGGGAGGTCCGGTGGTCTTTGAAGACAAGTGGCAACCTGGAAGTGGACTTCGCATTGCTGGCGTCGTTTCCGGCTACCGATTCGAGCCCGAGGATGTATTTGCGGGAGAAGAACCGATCGGCGCATACGTGAAAGCGAACACGGGACTGATGTTCTGCGAGACGATCAAGCGCGTGCACGAAGTAATCGAAGAGAATCCAATTGGAGTTCCATTCGTATAGGCGCTCGGCCGTCCAAGCCGGACGTCAGAGGTTGCATGAAAGGGGAGAGGGGCAGTTCCTAAGCCCCGCCCGCGGACTTAGATCCTGGGAAAGTCGAGGTTATCGGATGTTTGAGGTCGTTGGCTCGGATATCGAGCGTCTTTCTGATGCAGAACTTCGCTCCCTTGTACTGCGCTTGGCGAGCAGTGAGCTGCGCAAGCAAGGATTGCCAATCTCCGCGGTCACTGCCGGCGGGCATCAAGATGCACCTGATGGCGGTTTGGACGTACGAGTTGCGTGTTCAGTTGCAATGGCCCGGGCTGACTTTGTCCCGCGGGCGAACACTGGCTTCCAAGTAAAGAAGCCCGATATGGCGGCAGGTGCCATCCGCAAGGAGATGTGCCCAAAGGGCGCGCTAAGGCCAGCAATAGCGGAGCTGGCACAGCTGCAGGGTGCATACATAATTGTCAGTGCTCAGGGTTCAGTCGCCGACAAGCCTCTTCAAGAGCGTCGAGAGGCCATGCGTGCACAACTCACCAGTCTCGCATCTCCAACTGACCTGTATGTGGACTTTTACGATCGTGATCGCATCGCTGCTTGGGTCAATGAGTACCCGGGCGTGGCCGCATGGGTCCGCTCAGTCGCCGGCAGAGCGCTCAATGGTTGGACCTCCATTTATCGCTTGAGCAGCAACAAGACAACGACAGCATTCCTCGCTGATGGCTCTACCTGCCTACTGGATGAGAGCCGCAAGCCTGGGCAGGCACTTGAGATCCTAAGCGGTGTGGAGCGGCTCAGGGACGAGTTGCGTCGACACGGCCGATGTGTTCGCCTCATCGGCCTATCGGGAGTGGGCAAGACGAGACTTGTGCAAGCTCTGTTCGAAGACAGTGTCGGCACTGAGCCCCTAGATCCTAGTATTGCCGTCTATACCGACTACTCAACCGAGACACGTCCGTCGGCACGAGATATGGCTTGCGACCTGATCAACCGCGGAGAGCCCGCGATACTGATCGTCGACAACTGCAATCCGGAGACCCATTCGGAGCTTGCGAAGATCTGCTCAGAATCAGGCGCCCCAATCAGTCTCCTGACCGTCGAGTATGACGTTCGCGAGGACGAGCCGGAGCGAACTGATGTCTTCAGGCTCAAGGGAGCATCCAGCGACTTGATTGAAAAGTGGATTGAGCAGAACTTCGGTCACATATCGGAGGTTGATCGACGCACAATCGCGGCGTTTAGTGACGGGAATTTTCGTATTGCGAACGCGCTTGCCGAGACCCTCGGGCGTGGAGAGACTTTGGGCAAGGTAAAGAGTCGGGACCTTATCCAACGTATATTCCGCCAACGGAACGTTGAAGATGGATCACTTCAGATGGCGGCAGAAGACCTGTCCTTGGCATACTCTGTGGACGGCGAGGACATCTCTGCTGAGAGTGAGCTGGCGCAGATTGCTGAGATGCGCGGAGTTGACGCACGCTCGCTCTATCAAGTCATTGTCGAGTTGCGGCAACGAAACGTTGTGCAGGCCCGAGGTCGCTGGAGGGCGATCCTACCGCAGGCAATTGCGAATGGACTTGCTAGCACCGCTGTTGCGAGGACTCACCAGGATACCCTCGACAACCTCATTCGCTTGGCTACGCCGCGGCTGCGGGCCTCAATCTCGAGAAGACTTGGATATCTGCACGACGTGCCAGAGGCACGCGCAGCGGCTGCTCGCTGGCTTAGAAGTGATGGCGCATTTGGAGATCTGTTCAACCCGGCGACGCAGGATCTCAGGATCATCACCAATCTTGCTCCCTTGGCTCCAGGTGATGCCATGGGTCGCATCAGCGAAGCTGTGCAGATCTATCCTGAGATCGCCGATTGCGGATCACGAAAACGCTGGGAATGGATTCGCCTGATAAAGGCGTTGAGCTACGAGACGGAGCACTTCAACTCCGCTGCGCAGCTTCTGATGCAATTCATAGCCACTGAGCCGACGGGGAACCAGGTCGACTCAGCCCGCGAAGCATTCTCAGAGATGTTCCAATTGTATCTTTCCGGAACGCAAGCGAGCCCCGAGACTCGCCGTGCACTGGTTGCGAACCTTCTTGGATCTGACGAAGAGGACTCACGGGCGTGCGGGCTGTTGGCTCTCCAAGCTCTACTAAAGACATCGTATTTTTCATCGAGTACGAGCTTTGATTTTGGCGCCAGATCACGTAGCTGGGGGTGGCACCCTCAGTCCAGTAGCGATGTGTGTGACTGGTACGTTCGCGCCATTCGCCTATGCGTGCACCTTTCTGACAGGATCGATGAGCCTCGCCAGATTCTCGCCCAGAGCGTTAGAGGCTTGTGGCGCTACGAAGCCTGCCATGGGGCGCTGGAGGATGCAGCTGAGGCGCTCTTGAAGCGCGCCCATTGGATAGATGGCTGGATCTCGCTGCGCGCCACCCTACGCTTCGATGGAAAGAAGATGCCGAGGGAGTACAGAACTCGTCTAGAAGCACTGATCGACCGCCTGCAGCCCGTTGATCTTCTCGACCGCGCACGAGCGGCGGTGCTTGGTCGCGGTGTCGATGGGTTGGAAGCCAGCAGCGCTGAGGCTGACGATGAGAGTGGCATGCACGCCTGGAAGAGAGCATCTCTGATGGCGCAAGGTGTCGGCCGTGAGTTGGCACTTGCCCCTTCAGTCAGAGAGGTGTTCATGAGCGAGCTAATGGTTGCAACTGACGTCCAGCGCGCCTACGAATGTGGGATGGGACTTGCGGAGGGTGCACCCACTCTGCTTGAAACGTGGGAGCTGCTCCTCTCAGATTACGAACGTGCGGACGCAGCGCGACGTGACGCGACAGTTCTCGGCGGATTCCTGCGCCAGGCCAAGGAACTCGATGCTGAATTTACAGAGGGCGCACTCGAGAGCTCCCTAAGCCGGGGTAGCCTGATTCCTATTCAGCCCTACCTGCAGGCACGCGTTGGCCTAGACCAGGTTGGAATTAGCCGAATGCGCAGAGCCCTAGCCGCAGGTCTGCTTGAGGCACCTGCATTCGTGCACATTGCCAATGGACTGGTAGAGCACTCACCGCCCGCGTTGTTGGCCGCGCTACTTGCAGATATTGCGCGTCTCGCAAGTGGAGAGTGGGTGGCCTTGGAAATTCTTCACATGTACTTCTTCTCGAACAAGAGCACGTCGAGCACAGCACCGAGGGCTTTGGTTGAGGTCGGTCAGGGTATTCTCGCTAGTCTCAAGTTCAAGAGTGCATCAGTACAACGTGTACATAGCGCGGGAGAGGTCGCCAAGATCTGTTGCTCAACGAGCGATCCAGAGCCTGCCCGTAGCGTGGCCGAGTCGCTCTGCCTCAGTTTGGAGGCTGGCGACATCCACTTCCACGAAGTCAGGGAGATCATCAACGCACTTTGCGAGGCACATCCGCATGTCATGCTGGACACATTCCTCCTTCGTGCATCTGAAGACTCGCTGGGTCGAAGATGGGACACGGGAGGAAGCAAAGGCTTGGCGTACAGGTCCATGGGGCTGCAAGCGATTCAGTCCTGGGCATCGATCAACGCTGTGCACCGATACCCTCTGTTGGGAGCCGTGATGTGGTTGTTCAGCAGAGGCGACTTCGAGGAGGGCACGAAGATCGACCCGATCTTCGAGGGCTTGCTGAGAGGGGCGCCCGATAGAGTCATGTTCTTGGGTAAGTTCGATCGGCAGGTGTATCCGCTGCGCTGGAATGGCTCGATCAAGGATATGCTCCGTAATCGCCGCTCAGAGCTGACACGACTAGCTGCCGAGATGCCTGGCGAAGTGGCAGATTGGGTTCATTGCGGACTCCCACTCATCGAGCGATGGATCGCTAACGCCATAGAGACAGAGCACCATCAGGAAGAGGCCTTTGAATAGTGAGGGCCGCCATCTTCTTCGGAGACAATGGATACGGCATTGTCGCGAAGGCGAGCCTGGAGGGGGAGCTGGAAGGGAGGGCTGCGCTATGCCTTGGGGCGCGATCAGTGCACTAGCGCTCAGGTCGGGCCGCTAGCTCCTGCCGACGTGAAAGTCCGGCTTGGCATGCAAAACCTATATGCTTCAGCCGGACATCAGCGGAACGATCTTGAACAATTGGCGGAGATGGCCGCCCTCGGTTTGGACGGCGCTGAAGATGGGTTAAGCAAGAGATGGGTTAAGCAAGCCGCCCTCATCGATGCTCCGGGTCGGTGAGGGGCGTCGTTGAACCCAAACAGTTCACTCCACTACGACGTAGAAGGGCTGGCTGAATCCGACAATCTGATTGTCGGTGGTACTCAGAACGAAGGCCTCGACTTGGTGGACCCCGCGATAGCTCAGCGTCTCGCGTCGGCTATGTGGTTGGTCCGAACCCACGAAGTCCCCTCGAAGCTTGCCGGCTCGTCTAGCGACTGCCCCGGTGTTAGTCACGCGCCACATGGTCCTGTAGGTGTGATTTGGTGCAAGTCCGCCAAGCTTCGCCTCAAAGCGAATGTCCTGGTTGGGCTGCATTGGTTCGCCGCTTCTCACTACGCGCGAAGGGGCGCCAGCCGCATCGACCAAGTAGCCCGAGATAGTCGCTGGCAAGCGGAAGTTGGCTAGGGGCCACTGGGGTTGCTTGCGATGACCCGGCTCGAGAATCTCCAGCGGCACCATCTGCAACCCGCCAGTCTTGAGCACATCGACATCATCCAGTTGGACATCTGCACCGGCCAGCCCTGCCTCCATGGCGACCGTCGGTTTCCGAAGCACGGCAAATGAGTCGCCGAGGATTCGCCGCCAAAGCTCAATGCTCTGGGTAGAGTCCTGTTCATCGAACGCTGCATCAATCCACTGACGATATCGATGGATGGCGTTGCGGAAGTTCCGATACTGTTCCTCGGTCCACTCGGAGGCTTGATCCTCAGCAGGGAGCACAGGATTTGGGACATGGGGCGGGTAATGATGGCCTTGTAGCCAGTCATCCAAGCGGCGAAAGAGAGTCCTCAGGGACGTTGGTACATCGCTGAAGTCATTTCCGTGTCGATCGCCCTCGTGAATGCGCTCACCGAGTAGGGTGGTGAAAAGGAAAGACGGACAAGTGAAGGTTCCCTTGTAGTCCCGAAGATACTTGGCGAGCCGAGTGACCTTGCGGAATGAATTGTTGCCGCTGATTGAGTTCTTGCCGCGCAACCAGGAGGTGTACTCTTCCGGCCTCGAGTCCTGGAATGTGTTGTTGCGCCGGTTGCACACCTCATTCGACCCGGCATACAGGCGATCAACGACGCAGGGAGCAATGTCCATTTTGCGGTCGCCAGCGTACTCAAGGGTCACACAGTAGGGATAGCGCTTAACCTTGTCCGCGTACCTGGGGCTCGCTTCGAATGTGCGAGCAAGCTGATCCACATAGTCTGCCGCAGCCCATCCCTGTACGGGCCTGACGAACAGAATGGCGTCCGCGTCAAATGGCCGACCATCCAAAGGGCGAATGATGGTCTGGTGGGCCCATGAGCCGTGCTTGTAAAGTCGAATGATCTTCGGAAGGTAGTTCGAATCTTTAAGGAACCCCTCGATTGCTACGAAGGAGTTGTCCAGCTGATCGAGTCGAGTGCTGTTGAGATTGACGACATTCTCAAGAAATGCGCTGAAGTGGTTGAGGTGCTTCATTTCGCAACGTCCCCTGCATTGAGTCTCCTAATGAAGTCCCTAGCGCCCGCCTCCATTTCCTGCTCAAGCCCTGTACGCTTGAAGAAGTAGACGAGGTCACTCACCAACGGGCTAGACGCACGGTGGGAGAAGATGGCGTCCTGTAGCTGCCGTGCTCTTGCTTCGAGCTTGTCGGGCTCATCGTCGGGTTGGAACTTATCCAGCGAACCGTCAACCTCGCCTTTGAGACGAGTGACCAAGGCAATAGTGTCACCCTGACGCTGAGACTCTCTGATAGTCCACAGGGCAAATGGACCGAAGGGAACGAGCATCGTCAGGATAACGTCGACTAATGGCTTCTGGAGTGAGATCACTATTAGTACTGTTAGGTACATCCAGCCAAGTATCTTCAGGTAGCGCTGATAGTCCCCCCGTAGGTTCCAGTCGTACCAAAGATTCGTGCGCTGGCAAACCAAGCGCGCGCTACTCATAGGCAGCGGGTCCACCGATTGCGGATACCAGTTACGGAGTCCCAGTTCCCGTGCCGGCTTCAGTGGCTTGCTTCCATAGCGCTCGATTTCCTCTGCATCGACCCTCTGGCCGGCCACGAAGGCATTCCAGGGCAGGTCGAGGACTGTCGTGTCGAATTGCTCTTGCAGTCTAGCCGACAGCTTGATTCTGCCTCGGCGCCAGCGATCTATCCACAAAGCGTCTGATGCACCCACCAGAAGAGCGACCAGGCTGACCCACTTTGTGCCGCCCGAAAGGCACGGCGTAGATGCGGTAACGATAGAGACTATGGGTAGGAAAAAAACGAATATAAAGTAGTAGCGCTGAGCTCGCTTTACGCCAGTGTGTATGCGCAATCTTGCTCGCAAGAGCCGAAGCGCATCCTCGGAATTTTGTCTCTCCCGAACGCAATTTGGCATGGCTTCTGTCCGTCCGTGGCCCCAATATCCCCAATGCCGACTATAGCCATCTGTGGGCCTGTGACACAAGTCACATTGGAGTTGCAGCTCCGACTGGTTGTCCAGGTGGCCTCGTTACAACGTGACCCATCAGGGTTCGTACGGCACTTTGGGGGCTGCGGTCTCTCTTGGATAGAGGTGGGAAGTGATCCCACGACCCAGCTACCGTTGGTCGAGAATGAAGGGGGGTTTCGGGCTCGCTAAGTAGGCTCAACGACGAGCCAGCTCGGCGAGCTTCATCTCAGCGCTAAGTAGAAGCGAGCGCAGGTGGTCACGCTCCGACTTCAGCTCGCTGATTCGCGCAACAGCGTCCGCCAGCTTGAGCTCGAGCGAACTAGACTTGGCTCGCTCGCTGAGTAGTGCTCCGTCTCTTTGGGCAACATAGGCTTGAACTTCCGCAATCAAGGGCCCGAAGCGAGACTTCTTAAAGTGGGCAGGAGGGATGCCCGCTTCTCTCGCAACGTTGTTCTGACTGACGAGCGCTCCAGGTGGCAATACTTCTGGCTGACCCGATTTCAGCCTATCGAATGCGGCTATCAATCTGTCGAGCAGGGGAGGTTCATTGCTCATTAGATCTCACTCTGATGACGAAGTCCTTAAGCGCTGAAACTTGGCCCTCAAGCGCACGCATCCTCGGGCTATCTCCAGAAGGGCGCAATGCTTCCAATAGAGGCTCGCTGTGGGCAATCAACTTCTCCGCACGTACTACATTTCCTTTGTCCAGCAGTGCTTCGGGACACGTTACGCAATGGGACAGCGTGTCATAGCCACCATGCTCACAGTTACCCTTCTTTAGGCAGACACCCAGCAGGGTAGGTCTCACGGAAAGTGTGCCCTGGCTAGCGAGCTTCGCAAGCCCCTTTAGATCTGAGGTGCTGATCAACTCCAGAAGGCGATCCTTGTGGGCTGAGCCATGGGGAGAGAAGTGCTTCGAGTCAGCAAGCCCCTTCGCGACTCGGGCCGCCTCATTGGCAAGCTCCTCCGCAAGCTCAATGCGCATCGACTCGTTGAGCGAGAGGCTGTGGTATCCGCGCACATAGTACTCGGTCATTCCAAGGTGAAGATGTTTCAGCTGAAGCTGGATCGAGCCGAGCGCGACTCGGCCAGAGCGCACGGCATTCACTACCAATGTCCGCCTCAGCTGATGGAAGGAAAACGGCCAAACCTTTCCGAGTACAACACGCCCCCCAGAGCTACCGTTGATGAGTTCGGATACTCTAAGGTCGTCTTCAGTGACCTTCAGAGTCTCAGGATCAAATAGCCACGGATAGTTAATCCTTTCGATCATTGAAACCCGCGGTGGATCGATACTGTGCCGCTTCTTCTTCCAGCCTAGTACGGACGTAAAGAGCCAGTTGCTGAAGCTCCCTGAGACCAGTTTGGTGTCGCGCATCTCATGATGTACCGAGGAAATGGCTTCCAGCACATGGATTGCCTTTGCAGCCAAGTCGCTACATATCCAAGTCGATTCCGTTATAGGCTGTATCTTTGCGGGCACTCCGACTATCAAATTTGCCGGTCCGATGGCGGCGTCTTGATGCTGACGGAGGCACCCTCGCTTGAGCTCGCGAGCCTCTGAGATGCGCATGCCGCTATGCGCGCACAGCAAAATCAGGGCGGCATCTCGTATCGCCGTGATGTAAGTCAGGAATGGGTGGCGGTGCTCCAGCGTGCCGTATGCGGTGTCGAAGATGCCCACTAGTCTCGCAGGTAACGCGGAAAGGTCTTCCGTAGCAAGTTGGCTGTCCGGTGCCGGGACAAGGTTGAACGCCTCGTGCAGTTGGCTACGTATCGCATTCTTAAGTAGGTCGATATGAGTGGTTGCGAGCGATACAATCGCATCGCATTGATTCAAGACGTAAGAATGGATCCGATTAGGGACGTATAGTGTTTGATTGGCTGAATATCCTGTTGGGTAGAAGCTTGGGATAAGTGCCGGTGGGCAAAGCGTAAAGCCTATTTCTTCACTCAGCAGGGCCAGTTCATGCATAAGCAGTGGTGCGGATCCAAGTGAACTTGGGCGGATTCGCTTTCGAAGTTCTGCCTGGCATTTTTTGGAACTTCCGAACTCCGAGATCAGAGTTTGTGTGGAGTTGCAGGCCTTGAGGATGTCCTTTAGGCGGCAGAGTTTGGTGTGGAAGCTGCCGGCCCCGAGGGGGTGGTGGCCAATGTAGAGTAGTGCCAGTACTACGACTTTCGCCGCAGCTGCGTTGCTCTGCTCTAGATCATCCGTGTTCTCATCATTGGCGAACCGCATGGAGATCGATGACGTGTGGTATGCGGAGAATATCCAACAGTTGTCTCCGTATCGGCTGCAAGGTGATCCATCTGATTTGTAGGAGACTACGAAATCTGGGGGTACGTCGTGGATGCTGGCAAGGCCGCTAGGAAGAGGGACGTCACGGTGTTTCGATTTAAGTCGGGAGGTGAGCATCAAGCATCTCCCTGCGCGAATCTAATGAGGAGGTCCCAGGATGGATGGAACTGTCCGTCATTCACCTTGCGATCTGCGATCTGTGCCCATGCCTCGTGTTGCTTGTTCTTCTGCGAGAAGGCGCGGATGATTGATCGGATGCGGCGCATGGTTTCAAGTATCGGCCGCGAATGTTCTCTGTTTGGGTAGAGGTGACTTTTGAGTTCGAGTCGCTTCAGCTGAAGGTAGCTCCTCAATCTCCAAATGTAGTCTAGGCTCGACACTCCCTTGTAGTTTTCACAGAAGAGGCATCCCGCCATCGTGTCGCAGTTGGGAGTGGGTGCATCGGGTGAAGCTATCGTCAATGGCTTGGGGTTGTCCTTCTGAGTGCATGGCGCACCATCGACTGCACGCGACACCCGAAGCGCGGCTACTTCTGACTTGAAGAACGCAGTGAATTCACTCGCCGCTCGTTGTGGGCTTCTACGCACATAGTTCTTGGCGAACGTTTCACGGCTATGTTGGAGAATCAAGGACTCTGTTCCCGGATCTCCGCTTACCTCCATGATGCTATTGGACTTGATCTTTCTGAGTTCGACGGTCGTAATGAACGGAACGCCAAGCTCATTGAAGATATTTCTTAGGTTGCCACTGTGAAATTTTCGACTTGCTGGACCGCCTCGCTGATAGATTGGGAAGAGCAGGCTTGACTTGAATTCGCTCAAATGGGTTTCGCGAAATTTCAGATATGCAGAGAAGATGGGCAGGTAGGGCTTGGGGATGGTGAACAACACGTCATGCCCGGCGCGAGCCTTGAATTCCCTAAATTCGTAGTGATCTCCTGCGGACCGTCTGCTGTACTGTTCGACCTTCATCTTTTGAACTTCGGCAAGATTCATTCCGGTCATTGCTATGAATAGGAATGCCTCTGCAGTTACCCTAAGGTTAAGCAGAGGGAACCTGCGATGTAGGCTTGTGCCCTTAAGGGTATTTTGCCGTCTTGCGACATCGTAGCCGTACTTGGTCGACGTCGACTTCCACGTCCCAGAGTAGTGGTAGTAGATCGGGCCGCTCTTCCTGACCTGGATTGGCAATGGCAGGGGCGCGTAGAGCTTATCTGGTTGGAGGCAGTCGATAAGCGAGATGAGGTCCGCGACGTACTGCTGAACGACTTCGCTTCTCGCATCGTTAGTCTTCAGCGCCAATGGTGCTCCGCGCTTGGAGATCCCAAATGACTTCAACAGCAGTGTTGAGTCTTGCCCAGTTACGCCGGCTAGAATTCTAACGACGTACTGCTGCTGTGCGAGATCGTGCGGGGAAGCTGTTTTGAACGATCTGGTCCAACCTTGGACCGCGATGAAGAATGTTTTCGGAGAGACTTGGACTGACTCTCGGTCGCAGTAGTTAAAGAACGTCCTGAGCGTGTTAAATATTGTTTCGCGAGTCGAGTCAGCCAGTTCGCCGAGGACGTGCCTCTCTACTATGTGTTTGTGAATGGATTTGAGAAGTTCGTATCGCAGTAGATCGTATTTCCCAAACTTCCCCGAGCGTATCTCTGTATCAACCGTCATGGTCGGGCGCTTGGCGGCACCGATGAAGGCTAGCCTGGAGAGATCCCATGGCAAGGATCTACCAGTCTTGGGGCGGGGAATAATGAGAGGCTCAGGGAGTCTCATGAGTGAGCTCAAGGAGCCATTGCCCATAGACGTCGTTGTACTTGCCGACGATTCGTCTCTTCTGCGCGTGCTGGACATAGCGGAGAGCGGTCCGCTCATCTGATTGGCCCAGGAACTCCGTAATGATTGAAAGCGCGGATGTCACAGGGATCCCTATGGCCATCGCGGCATCTAGCAGGTTGCATGCGAATGTCGCTCGGGAGTCGTGAAATCGAAAATCTTCGATCGGGACGTCGCCGGCTTGTGCGATCGTCCTTATCCTATGAATGGCTACGCCAATGGCGCTGCTCGGAATGCCGTCGTCATCATGATAGGGACGACCCTGCGGGGTTAGGAAGAGGTACTGAGAGTACCGACCTTCATGCTTGATGGCGCGTTTTAGGCGCCGGACCGAAGTTATGTAGCTAGTAAGGCGTTGGATGAGCGCGTCTGGTATGACGGGGGAGTAGTTCGTTGAGAACTTCGTCATCACCCCGTGCGCGGGACCGATCTTGATGGACTTGTGGCCTTTCAGGTTCGTCGACGCAGCCCTTTCGATGGTTTCGCATTTGAGGTCTGTGATGCTGCCCAAGCGAATTCCAGAAGAAAAGCCAATGGCGAGCATCAATGTCACTTCTGTGCCCGCATGTGCCTCGGATAGCGTCAGGATTCGCTTCTGAAGTTCTGCCGGAACTGGCTTCAGTCCACCTTCCAAGGTCGATCTAGGCGCGGTCCTTCGTCGTTTCAGGGGCATGCTCGAGACTGTTTTCTCGACTGTCTTTGATCCGAACCTTGTAAAGACTTGGACCTGGGTCGTTCGAGTCAAGAACGGCTTGCATTCGTCTGCAAGTTGGCCGGTAGAGGTGCACCAGATGTAGAAGTTGGCGACTGCTCGTAATTCTGTTTGAGCGGTCGAGTATGCACCCGTACCCTCTTTTACATTGAGGTTCCTGTGCGACTTGTACAGGTAGGTAGGCTTTTCTGAATCCGGCTTATCCAAGTCGTTCCACGCCAATCCATTGGCTTCCAGAAAGTTGGCGTAGCTGACTAGGCCGCGAGCATCTCTAATGATTGTCTTTGCGCTTAGATCTTCGGCAGGATCGCAAGCGCGACTGGCGAGCCAAGTATTCGCTTCCGTCCAAGGTAGCCCGGAAGCCAGGCGAATGTATGGCAACTGCCGCTTGGGTTCAGGGACGTCATTGATGGACATGGAGACTGACCAAAGATGCTGGCCGTCAGCCTCTCCATGGTCGAATCGCTGAAACTGAAACAGCTCGAGCGTTGCCATTGGCCGATCCTGAATTCTGCCTGTACTGCATTGCCCGACACTACTGCATTGGATTCAAGCTGTCCATCGCATGGAAGTAAGGTGTACCCTGGAACAGTTCCTCGCAGGCGATCAGCCGGTGGCGGTTGTCCAGGAACAGCGCCATGAAGATCTCGCGGGCCTGGCCGCGCAGGCGGTGCTGCAGGTAGCGGCCGACCGCGGCCGGGTTGTTGCCGACCGCCTCGCCCTGCTGAAGCTCGGCGGCCAGGTAGCGATGGGCCAGTTCCAGGCCGGCGGCCAGTGCACAGCTTCGTGCCGGCCCCAGCCCCGGCAACCGGGCCAGCTCGCGGGCCGGGCGGTCCAGCAGCACGCGCAGGGGGCCATGCGCCTGCAGCAGGTCGCGGGCGGTCTGCACCGCGTCGCGTCCACCGAAGCCGGAGCCGAGAAACAGCGCCAGCAGCTCTGCGTCGGACAACGTGGCGGGGCCGCGGGCGATCAGCTTCTCGCGGGGACGTTCCTGCTCGGGCCAGTCATGGATGGGCATGCCTGCATCATCGCCAGCGCGGGTGATGCGTCCCATCAGGGCAGGGCGCACGCCCGGGTAGGCTGTTGCCTCAGTCGCGTCGCGACTGCAGATAGGCGAACAGCTCCTGGTTGTTCTGCAGCCCCAGCTTGCGCTTGGCTTCGGCCTTCTGCCGGCTGATCGTTTTCGGGCTGCGGCCGCAGTGGACGGCGATGGCGTTCACTTTCAGCCCGGCGGCCAACAGGTCCAGCACTTCCTGTTCGCGGGCCGACAGCGCCGCCGGCTCACGCGCGAACATCAGGTCGCGCGCCTGCAGGTGGTCGCGCAGCTGCTGCGAGACGAACACCTGCCCGGCCATAGCCGCGTTCAGGGCCTGCGGCAACTCCCCGAAATCGGCGCACTTGTCGACCAGGCCACTGACACCTTCACGCAGCAGGCCATCGAGCAGGCCGGGGTGACGGGCGCCGGTAAGCACCACCACGGGCATGCCCGGGTGGCGTGCGCGCAGCTCAGCGATCAGTTCCGGGCCATCCGGGCCGGTGCCCGGCATGGAGAGGTCGGTCAGCACCGCGTCGCAGCCGTGGTGCTCGACCAGCTGCAGCAGCTGGGCGCCGTCACGCGCGCTGCCGACGACCTCCATCAGATGGGTCTGCAGCACGATGCGGATGCCGTGCAGGACGACGGGATGGTCGTCGGCGATGATGATGCGCGGGTGCACGCGGAATCCTCGAAAAGCGAAGCGGCACACCTGCGGTGGCCACTGACGATTCTGCAAACGTGGCCGGCCAACAGGTATAGGAAAGTTCCGAATCGCAGTGTCCTGAACCCCGGAAGCGTTGTGGCGCAAGTCCCATCTGCTGATAGCCGCCCGCTATGTGTGCCGTGTACCGGGACATTACCGACCATCGGGTAAGCTAATGCCCTCGTTTGCACAGGAATTCCAGGTGGCTGACTCCCCCAACGCTTCCCCCGCGCCGGCCCGCGCGCTGGAAGGCCAGAAACTGCTGTTGTGCGTCGGAGGCGGGATCGCGGCCTACAAGGCCCTGGAGCTGGTGCGGCGCCTGCGCGATGCCGGTGCCCAGGTGCAGGTGGCGATGACCGCCGGTGCCCAGCAGTTCGTCACTCCGCTCAGCTTCCAGGCCCTGTCCGGGCAGCCGACCCGCACCACGCTGTGGGACAGCGCCGCCGAGCAGGCCATGGGCCACATCGAGCTGGCCCGCTGGGCCGACCGCATCGTGGTCGCGCCGGGTACCGCCGATCTGCTGGCGCGGCTGGCCCAGGGCCATGCCGATGACCTGGTCAGCACCCTGTGCCTGGCCAGCACCGCACCGCTGACGATCTGCCCGGCAATGAACCACCGGATGTGGCTGCATCCGGCTACCCAGGCCAACATCGCCCTGCTGCGCCAGCGCGGTGCGCAGGTGATCGGCCCGGTCGATGGCCCGCTGGCCGAAGGTGAATCCGGTCCCGGCCGGCTGGCTGAACCGGGCGACATCGTGGCCGCGCTGGTGGCCAATGGCGGTACCGCTGCCACGGTTGCCGCGCCGGAAACCCGTGCCCTGCAGGGCTTGCGCCTGCTGATCAGTGCCGGCCCGACCTACGAAGACATCGATCCGGTGCGCTACGTCGGCAACCGCAGCAGCGGCAAGATGGGCTTTGCCCTGGCCGCTGCCGCCGCCGCGCTGGGTGCGCACGTGGTGCTGGTCAGCGGCCCGGTCCAGCTGCCGACGCCACCGGGCGTGCAGCGCATCGACGTGCGCTCGGCCGCGCAGATGCGCGATGCCGTACTGAAGTCGCTGCCCGCCGACATCTATATCGGTGCCGCCGCAGTGTCCGACTACACCCCGCGCCAGGTCGCCGCGCAGAAGCTGAAGAAGACCGCCGACAGCCAGTCGCTGGTGATCGAGCTGGTGCGCACGCCGGACATCCTGGCCGAAGTCGCCGCGCAGACGCAGTCGCTGAAGCTGGTGGTCGGCTTTGCCGCCGAGACCCACGACGTGGAGAAATATGCACGCGGCAAGCTGATCGACAAGCGCCTGGACCTGGTGATCGCCAACCAGGTCGGCATCAGTGGCGGTGGTTTCGAGAGCGACAACAATGCCGCCACGGCCTTCTGGCAGGACGGTGAACAGGTATTCCCGGCCACCTCCAAGCGCGAACTGGCCGAACAACTGCTGGCGCTGATCGCGCGGAGACTCCAGGCATGACCCAGGCATCCCTTTCCCGACCGCTGCAGGTCAAGCTGCTCGATCCGCGCTTCGGCGACAGCTGGCCGCTGCCGGCCTACGCCACCGAAGCCAGCGCCGGCATGGACCTGCGCGCGGCGCTGGATACCGCACTGACCCTGCAGCCGGGCGACACCGCGCTGGTGCCCAGCGGCCTGGCCATCCACATTGCCGACCCGAACCTGTGCGCGGTGATCCTGCCGCGTTCGGGGCTGGGCCATCGGCACGGCATCGTGCTGGGCAATGGCACCGGCCTGATCGATGCCGACTACCAGGGGCCGCTGCTGATCAGCGTCTGGAACCGTGGCCGCGAGGCCTTCACCATCGAGCCCGGCGATCGCATCGCGCAGCTGGTGGTGGTTCCGATTGCCCGCGTCAGCCTGCAGGTGGTGGATACTTTCACCGACAGCGTGCGGGGCACGGGTGGATTCGGCCATACCGGGGTGCGTTGACAGGGGACATCGATGAGCGGCATCGGGGAAGGACAGCGGGGACGGTCGTTGGGTCGCAGTGCACCACTACTGGGGGTGCTGCTGATCCTGCTGGCCGGCTGGTTCGGATGGAGCGCGGTGCAGCAATGGCGGCAGGAGGCCAACGGCCAGGCGCTGGAAGAAGCGCGCGACCAGGCCGTGCAGGGCCTGCAGCAGGCCGCTGCAGGCCAGTTGCAGCAGCTGCAGCAGCAGTTGAAGAACGATCGCGTGCAGCAGGCGCTGCAGGCCGGCGATGCCGCTGCAGCGGCGCTGGCCGTGCGCGAGAGCTGGACCGGGGTTGAGCAGGTCGAGGTGCTGACGGCCGATCTGGCCAACGCCTATGCCGATCCGGCCACCTTCGGGTATGCACGCCTGGCCCTGCTGGAAGCGGCGGTGGCTGAGGGCAAACCCAGCCTGCGCGTCGTCCGCGATGGTGGCGGCAATCGCCTGGGCCTGGCTGCGCCAGTGCAGCTGGGCAGCCTGGGGCCGGCCGTGATCTATGTCCGCCAGCCGCTGCTGCGGCTGACCTCGCCGCTGGACCAGGTGCGTGCGCCGTCCGCAGGCTTCCTTGGCCTGCGCCAGGGTGGCTTCGATCTGGTCACCCAGGGCAACGCGGGCCTGTCCGAAAGCGCCGAAGCGCTGGCGCGCCCGGTTGCTGGCACGCCGCTGCGACTAGTCGCGTCGGTACCGAATGTCGACGCCGGTCCGCTGGGCCTGGGCGCGCTGGCCAGCGCCATTGTGGCGTTGCTGCTGGCGTTCATTGCCGTGTTGCTGGTGGTGGGACGTGACCGACTGCCGAAGTCGCTGCCCTTGCCGCGCCGCGCCGCAGCGTCCGAGGCCGACCATGGCCCGACCCTGAGCGAGAGCCTGCAGCAGGCGCCGCCACCCGTGGCCGCTGTGACCGGCAGTGGCGATGTCACACCACCGCCGCCACCGCCGGTGCCGGCCGAGGAGCTGGCCGCCGGCATCTTCCGCGCTTATGACATCCGCGGCGTGGTGGGCAGTGAACTGACACCGAAGACCGCGGCGCTGATCGGCCAGGCCATCGGCACCGTGGCACTGGAGCAGGGCCTGCGCGAGGTGGTGATCGGTCGCGATGGCCGCCTGTCCGGACCCGAGCTGACGGCCGGGCTGGCCGAGGGCCTGCGCCGTGCCGGCTGCGCGGTGATCGACATCGGCCTGGCGCCGACACCGCTGGTGTACTACGCCGCCTTCCATCTGCGTACCGGCACCTGCGTGGCAGTCACCGGCAGCCACAATCCGCCCGAGTACAACGGCTTCAAGGTGGTCATTGGCGGCGAGACGCTGTCCGGCGATGCCATCACCGATCTCTACCAGCGCATCGTCGAGGGCCGCCTGGTGCAGGCCGCCGAGCCCGGTGACTACCAGCAGCGCGATGTCAGTGCCGACTACATCCAGCGCATCGCCGATGACGTGCAGCTGGACCGCCCACTGAAGGTCGTGGCCGATGCCGGCAATGGCGTGGCCGGCGCACTGGCGCCGCAGCTGCTGGAAGCGATCGGCGCCGACGTCATTCCGCTGTACTGCGATGTCGACGGCACCTTCCCCAACCATCATCCCGACCCGAGCGAACCGGCCAACCTGGAAGACCTGGTGCAGACGGTCAAGCGCTTTGGCGCCGATCTCGGCGTGGCCTTCGATGGCGACGGCGACCGGCTGGGCGTGGTGACCGGCGAAGGCCGGATCATCTACGCCGATCGCCTGCTGATGCTGTTCGCTGCCGATGTGTTGATGCGCAATCCGGGCGCGATGGTGATCTACGACGTGAAGTGCACCGGCAAGCTGTCCGACCATGTGCTGCGCAACGGTGGCAGCCCGCTGATGTGGAAGACCGGGCATTCGCTGATGAAGGCGAAGATGCGCGAGACCGATGCCGAGCTGGCCGGCGAGATGAGCGGCCACTTCTTCTTCAAGGAACGCTGGTTCGGTTTCGACGACGGTCTGTACGCCGCTGCGCGATTGCTGGAGATCCTGGCCCAGCGCGAGGAAACCCCGGACGAGGTGCTGGGCGAACTGCCGGAAATGGTCGCCACGCCGGAGCTGAAGGTACCGGTGGCCGACGGGACGCCGCATGCCCTGGTGGCGATGCTGGTGGCGGCGGCGCAGTCGCCGGACAACCCGTATGTGGGTGGCCGCCTGTCGACCATCGATGGGCTGCGCGTGGACTTCGCCGATGGCTGGGGCCTGGTGCGTGCCTCCAATACCACGCCGGTGCTGGTGCTGCGCTTCGAAGGCAACGACGAGGCCGCACTGGAACGCATCCAGGCCCTGTTCCGCAGCCAGCTGCAACCAGTGCTGGGCGACACCCCGCTGGGGTTCTGAACGATCCTGGTGGGGGCCGACCGTTGGTCGGCACGCCTTGCCCGCTCTTGGTAGGTGTCGACCCTGGTCGACACACCCTCACCCCTTGAACCGCAACCCCACGCCCGGCTCGGTGAACAGGTAGCGCGAATCCAGCGCCGAATCGCCCAGCTTGTGCCGCAGCTTGCCGACCAGGATGCGCAGGTAGTGGGTGTCGTGCTGGTGGGTCGGCCCCCAGATCTCCTGCAGGATCTGCGGCTGGGTCACCACCCGCCCGGCATTGCGCAGCAGCAGCGACAGCAGCGCGTATTCCTTGCGGGTCAACGCCACCGGTTCACCCTGCAGGGCGACTTCGCGACGCACCAGGTCCACGTGCAGGTGGCCATCGTCGAACACCGGCGGCGTGCCATCGGTCGGCACGCTGCGCGTGCGCAGCAGCGCCCGCACGCGCGCCATCAGTTCCTGCGTGCCGAACGGCTTGGTCACATAGTCGTTGGCGCCGGTATCCAGTGCGCGCACCTTCTCGGCTTCGCCGGCGCGCACGGTCAGCATGATCACCGGCACCTGGCTCCACTGGCGCAGCTGTTCCAGGACCTCATGGCCTTCCATGTCCGGCAGGCCAATGTCCAGGATCACCAGGTCCATGTCTTCGCTGGCGGCCAGCTGCAGGCCTTCCTGGCCGGTGGCGGCCTGCCGCACCTGGTAGCCCTGCGCGCGCAGGCTGATGTCCAGGAACCGGCGGATCTGGGTTTCATCGTCGATCACCAGCACGCGTGCGGCCGGCACGCTGGCATCAATCGGGGTCGGGCTCATCGTGGGAGGCTGGCTTGAGCAGGGGCAGGGTGATGCGGATCAGGGTACCGCGACCGTCGCGTCCGGGCAGCGCCTGCACGCTGCCGCCATGTGCGCCGATCATGCCCTGGCAGATGGTCAGGCCCAGGCCGGTGCCGTGGCGGCCTCGGTCGCCACGCTCGACGCTGTAGAACATGTCGAAGATGCGCGCGCGCTCGTCATCGGGAATGCCGGGGCCGGCATCGATCACGTCGATGCGCAGCTGGCCGTCCAGCTCGCGCGCCTGTACCTGCACCGCGGCGTCGGGCGGCGAGAACTTGGCCGCGTTCTCCATCACGTTGAACACGGCCTGTTCGACCAGCGCCGGGTGCACCCAGATCGGTGCCAGCGTGGCTGGGATGTCCAGCTCCAGCCGCACCTTTGGCTGGTAGCGCTGCAGGCGTCGTGCCGCCGAGCCGATCAGCTCGTCCACGCCGATCCAGTCGCGGTTGATCTTCAGCCCTTCATGACCCAGCCGGGTCATGTCCAGCAGATTCTGGATGTAGCGGTCCAGCCGTTCGCCCTCGACCAGGATGGTGTCCAGCAAAGCACGGCGATCGGCTGTATCCATGGCCGCACCGTAGCTGGCCAGGCTGTCGGCCGACCCGATCATCGCCGCCAATGGCGAGCGCAGGTCGTGCGACACCGAGGAGAGCAGCGCCGAGCGCAACCGCTCGGTCTCGTTGCTGACGTGTGCCTGCTCCAGTTCCGCCACCAGCCGGGTACGCAGCGCGGCCTGTGCGATGTCGTCGACCATCGCTTCGGCCAGCTGCCGTTGTTCGGGCAGCAGGCGCGCCTGTGCGCCGGGCAGGTACAGGCCGGCCACGCCGATCGCACGGTCTTCGCCGTCCAGCAACGGCAGGAACCACCATTGCGCACCGGCCAGGGTATCGGTGAAGCGCCCACTGGGCTGGCCGTGGCGCAGTGCCCAGTCGGCGGCAGCCAGGTCGGTATCGCCAGGCTGGTTGCGGCCACCGGCGGCGGTATCGGTGCCGATCCGCAGCCACGCCGGCACGTCCAGGGCCTGCTCCAGCGCATGCCGGCCTGCCTGTGCCACCTCGCCGTTGCCGGCCGCGCTGGCCAGCTGACGGCCCAGCTGCTGGCGCGCACGCGCATGGCGGTTGGCCGCACGCAGCGCAATCACCTGCATGCGCAGGCGCGAGGCCAGGCGCCCGGCCACCAGTGCGGCGGCCAGGAACAGGAACACGGTGATCACGCCCTGGCGTGCACCGATGGCGAAGGTGAAGCGCGGCGCGATGAACAGGAAGTTGTAGGCCAGGAAGCACAGGATCGCGGCCATCACCGCCACGCTGGCGCGCGTGCGTGCAGCCACCAGCACCACCGCGACGATGAACACCATCGACAGGTCGGCCATGCCCACCCAGTGTTCGGCAAGCCACGCCACCGCACAGGCCAGCGCGGTAGCGATCAGGGCTTGTGCCGGTTCATGACTGATACCGCGCATTGGCGGCAGCAGGCTCTCGCGGCGCGAGCGTGCGCGTGCCTGCGGCGTGCTGATGATGGTGATCTCGTAATGCGCGCCACGCTGGATCAGCTGCTGGGTCAGGGTGCGGTTGAACATCCGTGCCAGTGGACGTTCGCGGGTCCGGCCCAGCACCAGGGTCGACACGCCGTTGTGTGCGGCATGATCGAGCAGGGCATCGGCGATGCTCGATCCATGCAGCAGTTCGGCGTCGCCGCCCAGCCGCCGTGCCAGCGCGAAGGCCGCATCGATCTCGCGCCGGGTCGCCTCGTCCTGGCGCCGGCCCTGCACGGTCACTACCGTCCACGGTGCGTCGCGGCGCTCTGCGATGCGCCGCGCCACGCGCACCAGGTATTCGCTCTGGCCGCCCCCGTCGATGGCCACCAGAACGCCGCGACGCAGGGGCAGATTGCCTTCGCCACGCGCGGCGCGGGTTTCGCGCAGACTGCTGTCGACGCGGTCGGCGGCTTCCTGCATCGCCAGTTCGCGCAGCGCGGTCAGGTTGGCCGGTGAGAAGAACGCCTGCAGTGCCTGAGCGGCCTGTTCGGGCACATAGACCTTGCCCTGCTGCAGGCGAGCGATCAGTTCGCGCGGCGGCAGATCGACCAGCACGATGTCGTGCAGGCGGTCGAGCACGCCGTCGGGCACGGTCTCGCTGACGCGCACGCCGGTGATCCGCATCACCACGTCGTTGAGGCTTTCCAGATGCTGGATGTTGACCGTGGTCCAGACGTCGATGCCGGCGTCCAGCAGCTCCATCACATCCTGCCAGCGCCGCTCATGGCGGCTGCCCGGCGCGTTGCGATGGGCCAGTTCATCCACCAGCACCAGCGCCGGATGCCGTGCCAGCACGGCGTCCAGGTCCATCTCCTGCAGGGCATGGCCGTGATAGGCCACGTCCTTCAGCGGCAGCTGCGGCAGGCCCTCCAACAGGGCCTGGGTATCGGTGCGTCCATGGGTTTCCACCAGGCCCACCACCAGGTCGACGCCGCGGCGCAGCTGTTCCTGCGCGCGGGTCAGCATGGTGTAGGTCTTGCCCACGCCCGGCGCCGCACCGAGGAACACGGTCAGCTTGCCGCCGGCTTCGCGTTGCAGGCCTTCAACCAGGGCATCGGCCTGGCGGGTACGTGCATCAGTCATGGGGGCCGCTGTCATGGCTGCCATTGTGCGCGCAGCCGGTGCAGACCGGCATCACGGTGCCTTGGCTGCATGGTCCAGCGCGAAGTTCAGCGTCACCACGTTCACCCGTGGCTGGCCGAACAGGCCCCACTGGCGCCCTTCGGTATGGGCCTGCACCAGTGCCTGCACGCGCTCCACCGGCAGGCCACGGGCACGCGCTACGCGCGCCACCTGCAGCTGTGCGGCGGCCGGCGACAACTGCGGATCGAGACCGCCGCCGGACTGGGTTACCAGATCGGCCGGAACCTGCGCTGGCGCGACACCTTCCCGTGCAGCCACCGCAGCGGTGCTGGCAGCGACGCGCTCGGCCAGCGCGGGATTGCTGCGCGCCATGTTGGAACCGGCCGCGGCCATCGGGTCGTAGTTGGCCGCCGACGGACGCGCCTGGAAGTAGCCATCACCGGTGAACGGCTGCGCCAGCCACGCCGAGCCGCGCACCTGGCCGTTGCCGTCGCGCAGCAGGCTGCCCTCGGCCTGGGTCGGGTAGGCCAGGCCGGCGAAGCCGGTGGCGATGCCGGCGTAGACCGCGCCGGCCAGCAGCAGGGTGGCCAGGCCCAGGCCGATCGCCGGGCGCCAGCTTGCGCCATCCTGCAGGCTCGCCACGCGGGCCTCGGCTTTCTGTCCGCGGGGAAGGGAAGACGAAGTGGAAACAGTACGGTTCATGCGCCGAATACCAGGACAAGAAGGAGGTCGATCGCCTTGATCGCCGCGAACGGCAGCAGCACGCCGCCGAGGCCGTACACCAGCATGTTCCGGCGCAGCAGCGCCGTTGCGGTGGCCGGGCGGAAGCGCACGCCACGCAGGGCGAGCGGAATCAGGGCGGGAATCACCAGGGCGTTGAAGATCAGTGCCGCCAGCACTGCGTTGCGCGGGCTCGACAGCTGCATCACGTTCAGTGCGGCCATGGTCGGCACGGCCGCGGCGAACAGCGCCGGCAGGATCGCGAAGTACTTGGAGACGTCGTTGGCCAGCGAGAAGGTGGTCAGCGCGCCGCGGGTGATCAGCTGCTGCTTGCCCACTTCCACCACCGCCAGCAGCTTGGCCGGGTCCGAATCGAGGTCGACCATGTTGCCGGCCTCCTTCGCCGCCTGCGTGCCGGAGTTCATCGCCAGGCCGATGTCGGCCTGGGCCAGTGCCGGGGCGTCGTTGGTGCCGTCACCGACCATTGCCACCAGCCGGCCACCGGCCTGCTCCTGGCGGATGCGCGCCAGCTTGTCCTCCGGGCGGGCCTCGGCGATGTAGTCATCGACGCCGGCTTCGGCAGCGATGGCAGCGGCGGTCAGCGGGTTGTCGCCGGTGATCATCACCGTGCGGATGCCCATCGCGCGCAGCTGCGCGAACTTCTCGCGCATGCCGTGCTTGACCACGTCCGACAGCTCGATCACGCCCAGCACGTGGCGACCCTCGGCCACCACCAGCGGGGTGGCGCCATCGCGCGCCACCTGCTCGACGCGACCGGCCAGTTCCGCCGGCGCGTTGCCGCCCAGCGCCTGTACGTGGGCGCGGATCGCATCGGCGGCACCCTTGCGGATCTGCCGGCCATGTTCCAGGTCCACGCCGGACATGCGGGTCTGTGCACTGAACGCCAGGTACTCGGCATGGTCCGGCTCGGCGGTGGCGCAACCCTGCTCGCGCGCCAGGCGTACGATCGACTTGCCTTCCGGGGTCGGGTCGGCCAGCGAGGACAGCAGCGCCGCTTCACGCAGCTGGCTGGCGTCGATGCCGGCCAACGGATGGAAGTGGCTGGCCTGGCGGTCGCCGTAGGTGATGGTGCCGGTCTTGTCCAGCAGCAGCACGTCGACGTCGCCGGCCACTTCCACCGCCTTGCCCGACTTGGCCAGCACGTTGGCAGCCAGCGCACGGTTCATGCCGGCGATGCCGATGGCCGGCAGCAGGCCGCCGATGGTGGTCGGGATCAGGCATACCAGCAGCGCGATCAGCAGCAGCGGATCGACCTGCACGCCTACCGCCGCGCCGATCGCCGGCAGCGTCGCCACCACCACCAGGAAGGTCAGCGTCATCGCTGCCAGCAACAGGGTCAGCGCGATCTCGTTCGGCGTCTTCTGACGGTTGGCACCTTCCACCAGCGCGATCATCCGGTCCAGGAAGCTGTGCCCCGGCTCGGCGGTCACCCGCACGATGATCTGGTCGGACAGCACCTTGGTGCCGCCGATCACGCCGGAACGGTCGGTACCGGCCTCGCGCAGCACCGGGGCGGATTCGCCGGTCACCGCCGCCTCGTTGATGGTGGCCAGGCCCTGCACGATCTCGCCATCGGCCGGCACCAGCTCACCGGCACTGACGATCACATGGTCGCCCGGGCGCAGCTCGGCGGCAGGTACCTGGGTTTCCGCAGCCCCCGGCTGCGGCGCGGCCAGGCGGCGCGCCACCAGATCCTGGCGAGCGCGGCGCAGCGATGCGGCCTGGCCACGGCCACGCGCCTCGGCCACTGCTTCGGCGAAATTGCCGAACAACACGGTCACCAGCAGGATCGCGGTCACCGCCAGGCCGAAGCCCAGCGGCGCATTGCCGGTCAGTGTGACGATGGCGGCGACGATCGTGCCGGCCATCACCACCGCCATCACCGGGCTGCGCACCAGGTGCATCGGCGATAGCTTGCGTACTGCGTCGACCAGCGCACGGCGCAGGCCGGCGCCATCAAGCAGCGCAGGGCGCGGGGCAAGGGAACTACGGGTGGAACTTGCGTGGGTACTCATCGGGGTGTCCTTAGTGCAGTCCCAGGCTGAGGTGGTCGGCGATCGGGCCGAGTACCAGCGCTGGCATGAACTGCAGCACGGTCAGGATGACGATCACCGAGACCAGGGTCAGGGCGAAGGTCGGGGTTTCGATCTGCAGGCTGCCGGCAGACTCCGGCGCCTGGCGCTTGGCGGCCAGTTGCGCGGCCACCACCAGCGGGATGATCAGCAGCGGGAAGCGGCCCAGCAGCAGCACCAGCGAGCAGCTCAGGTTCCACCACAGCGTGGCGTCGCCCAGCCCCTCGAAGCCCGAGCCGTTGTTGGCGTAGGCCGAGACGTACTCGTAGAACACCTGGCTGATGCCATGGAAGCCCGGGTTGGAGGTAGCGGCCAGCCCGGGCACGGCCAGGGTGATCGCGGTGAACACCAGCAGGGTGATCGGCTGCAGCAGCACCAGCAGGGCCAGCAGGCGTACCTGTGGCGTCTCCAGCTTGCGGCCGAACAGTTCCGGCGTACGTCCGGTCATCAACCCGGCCAGGAACACGCCCAGCAGCAGGTACACGATGAACTGCTGCAGGCCACAGCCGATGCCGCCCCAGATCGCGCTGACCAGCATGTTGACCATCGCGATGCCGCCACTCAGCGGCGCCAGCGAGTCATGCATGCCGTTGACCGAGCCGTTGGAGACCTGGGTGGTCACCGCCGCCCACAGCGCCGTGCCGTCGGCGCCGAAGCGCACCTCCTTGCCTTCCATCAGCAGCGGCGTGGCGGCGCTGGCACTGTGCCCTTCGCTCCACACCATCGCGCCGGTGGACAGCAGCGACATGCCCAGCATGCAGCTGAACACCAGGGCGCCGAACCGGCGCCGGCCGGTGAACGCACCGATCATGAAGATCACCGCCATCGGCACCAGCAGGATGCCGACGATCTCCAGCGCGTTCGACAGCGGGGTCGGGTTCTCCAGCGGGAAGCTGCTGTTCGGGCCGTACCAGCCGCCACCGTTGGCGCCCAGCTGCTTGGCCGCGACCATCGCCGCCACCGGGCCCAGCGGCAGCTTCTGTCCGGCCATGCCGGCGCTGGCATCGATCGGCGTGGCCTGCGGGCCACCGGCCATCGTCGACGGCACGCCCTGGCTGGTCAGCAGCAGGGTCCACACCAGGCACAGCGGCAACAGGAAGCGCACGCACAGGCGCACCACGTCCACGTAGTAGTTGCCCACCGCCACCTGGCGGTCATCGCCGGTACTGGTGGCCGCCGCAGCCTGCGGCGCACGCGAGAACAACGCGCGCAGCGTGGCCACCGCCAGCGCCAGGCCCATCATCGGTGTCACCACCTGCAGGCCGGTGATGCCGGTCATCTGCGAGAGGTAGGACAGCTGCGCCTGGCCCGAATAGTGCTGCTGGTTGGTGTTGGTCAGGAACGAGATCATCGTGTGCAGCGCGGTGTCCCAGCGCATGTTCGGGATCTGGTCCGGATTCAACGGCAACCAGGCCTGGGTCATGAACACCGCCTGGGTCAGTACGGCGACCACCACGTTGCTCAGCACGAAGGCCAGCACATAGCCGCGCCAGGACATCGCGCGCGAGGGATCGACGCCGAACACCTTGTACAACGGCTTTTCGATCCAGTTGAACAGCACGTCGGCCTTCATCGGCGTGCCGCGCATCACGCGCGCCAGGTACAGGCCCAGCGGCCACGCCAGCAACAGGCTGGCGGCAATAATCACAAGCATCTCGGTCATGGCAGGCTCCGCTCAGAATGACTCGGGCCGCAGCACGACATAAAGGAGATAGGCGGCGGCGACCAGCACCAGCACGCCACACAACAACGACAGCCAGGGGGACATTGCAATAGCGTCCTGGTGGAACCCCTCCACCTCAGGCCGTCATCGTCGTCCTGCCGCCCATAAACGCACTACGCGCCGGACCGTGCCGACGCGTAAAGAGTGCATAAATTCCGTGGGCCAAGCCGTAACCAGGCGCCGCCTACTGTACAGCCGGGCCCATGCTGGGCTGCTCTTTCCCAAGGTCACGCGGAGCCGAGCATGGGCTCGGCTCTACAAGCGAATCACGGCGCCTGGCTCGTCGGTGCCACGCCCTTCAGCTCGCGATAGCGCTGCAGGGTGCTTTCAATTTCCGCCTTCAGCGCCTGCTGCTGCTGCAGGAACCCGGCCTGCAGGCGCTGCTGCGCCTGCAACTGCACGTGCCGCTGACGGATCGCCTCGGCCTGCTTGTCGGCGACCTTGCCACCGGCCAGTTCTCGGTCACCGGCGGCCGACAGCAGCGCCACCAGTGATTCGCGCAGGCTGGTGACGTTGTACTCGGCGGTCTTGAGGTTGTTGTCCAGCACTTCCTGGCGCTCGGCGAACACCCGGCGCAGGTCCTCCTCGCTGCCATAGGTGGACAGCATCGCCTGCTCGGTACGCTGGCGGGTCTGCTCGGCCATCAGGTCCAGCTGCTGCTGCTGCGCCTGGGTGCTGGCCGCGGCGCGCTCTTCGTCGGTCAACGCGCGCTGGACCTGCGCATTGCGCAGGCCGCTCTTCGCGTTGAACTCCTCGCGGGCGTGATTGACCGCATCGGCTGGCAGCGAATCGCTGCAGATCCGCTCCTTGCCCTCGTTCCAGCAATACAGCTTCTTTTCCACTTTGCCGCCGTCGCGCGACTGCGCCGGCACGGTGGACGGCACGGCCAGCAGCAGGCCGGCAAAGAGAACGGCAGGAACTCGGGACATGACCTTTCCCCTGGGTCGGTCAGCGGATCGAACGGACGCCGTACTGGGCCCGGTAGGCTTCCAGCGGCTGGCGGTAACCCACAAGTTCCGGGTTGCCGGAGGCGAAATCAAGCAGATCGGCCAGCGACGCCACGGCGATCACCGGAATCCCGGCCTCTTCGGCCACCGACTGCGCCGCCGAGCGGCGGTCGGTTTCCGAGGCGATCTCCTGGCGGTCCAGGGCTACCACGATGCCGGCTGGGGTGCCGCCGGCAGCGCGGATGATGCCCAGCGCTTCGCGGATCGCGGTACCGGCGGTGATCACGTCGTCGACGATCAGCACGCGCTTGCCATTCATGTCGGCGCCGATCAGCTGGCCACCTTCGCCGTGGTCCTTGGCTTCCTTGCGGTTGAATGACAGCGGCAGGTCGCGGCCGCGCTGGGCGAGCTCGCAGGCCATCGCGGTGGCCAGCGGGATGCCCTTGTAGGCCGGGCCGAACACCACGTCGTACTTGATCCCGCTGGCATCGATGGCATCGGCATAGCAGGCGCCGAGCTGGGACAGCAGCGAACCGGAGTCGAAACGGCCGGCGTTGAAGAAATAGGGGCTCAGCCGGCCGGACTTGAGGGTGAACTGGCCGAAGCGCAGGGCGTCGGCGGTCAGGGCCAGCTGCAGGAAACGGTGGCGGTGGTCGCTCATCAAAACTCGATTCATCTTCATTTGGAGCACAAATCCTAATCCAGCTGGGCGTTTCGCGCTCGTCCGGCCCCGCGTGAACGGTGTCGCGGCGCTGCCTGGCGGACTGCGCAGCCCCACGGGCAACCGGTATGCTTGCCCGGTTTCCCGCCGCAGGTCCCCGCATGCGCATCATCAGTTTCAACGCCAATGGCATCCGTTCCGCCGCGACCAAGGGCTTCCTCGACTGGTTCCGTGCCCAGGACGCCGACGTCCTGTGCATCCAGGAGACCAAGGCCCAGGAAGACCAGCTGACCGACCCGATGTTCCGTCCAGACGGGCACCACTGCTTCTATCGCGACGCCATCACCAAGAAGGGCTACAGCGGCGTGGCGATCTACAGCAGGCGCGAGCCGGACCAGGTCATCACCTCGCTGGGCTGGGCCCCGTTCGACGACGAAGGCCGCTACATCGAGGCGCGCTACGGCAATCTCAGCGTGGTCTCCTTCTATATTCCCTCCGGCAGCTCGGGTGACCTGCGCCAGGGCTTCAAGTTCGAAGTGATGGAATGGCTGCGCCCGATCCTGGAGGAGTGGGCGCGCAGCGGCCGCGACTACGTGCTGTGCGGCGACTGGAACATCGTGCGTTCGGCGCTGGACATCAAGAACTGGAAGTCCAACCAGAAGAATTCCGGCTGCCTGCCGGAGGAGCGCGACTGGCTCAACGCCCTCTGCGCCGACCACGGCCAGGCCACCGATGTCGCCGCCGGCCGCGGTTGGGCCGATGCCTACCGCCTGCTCAACCCCGCCGGCGAGGACTACACCTGGTGGAGCAACCGCGGCGCCGCCCGTGCCAACAACGTCGGTTGGCGCATCGACTACCAGTTCATCACGCCGGGCTTGCGCGACAAACTGCGTAGCTGTTCGATCTACCGCGACGAGCGCTTCTCCGACCACGCCCCGTTCACCGTGGACTACGACCTGTGACTGAGGCCGCCAAGCCGCGCCGACCGTGGCAGCAGGTGTTGTCCAACCTGAGCCAGCGCAAGGTGCTGGCGATGCTGCTGCTCGGTTTCAGTTCGGGCCTGCCCATCTATCTGGTGGGCAACACGCTCGGCTTCTGGATGCGCAAGGAAGGCATCGAGCTGAGCACGATCGGTTTCCTGTCATGGGTCGGGCTGGCCTACACCATGAAGTTCCTGTGGGCGCCGATCGTCGACAAGACCGACGTGCCTCTGTTCGGTCGTTTTGGCCGCCGCCGCGGCTGGATGCTGCTGTCGCAGCTGGTCGTAGTGGTGGGCCTTGTCGGCATGGCGCTGGTCCAGCCCAAGGGCGGCCAGATCCAGTTCCTGGGCATCGCCTGGCAGCACATCGTCGTGTTCGGCGTAATGGCCGTGATCGTGGCGTTTGCTTCGGCCACCCAGGACATCGTCATCGATGCCTGGCGCATTGAAAGTGCTGACAACAGCGAGCAGCTTGGCCTGCTGACCTCATCCTCGGCATTGGGCTACCGCACTGCCTTGCTGGTCACCGATGCACTGATCCTGATCATCGCGGCCCGTGTTGGCTGGCAGGTCTCCTACGAGATCATGGCCGTGCTGATGGCGCTTGGCGTGGTAGCCGTGGTCATGGCCCGTGAACCCGCGCGGGAAGTGGCTGCCGTGCAGGCACAGGCGACCTCCCTGTGGACGCCGCGCGGCCTGTTCGACGCCGTGGCGGGGCCGTTCATCGCCTTCGTCCGCGAGCATCGCAGCGGCGCGATCCTGATCCTGGTGGCCATCAGCGTCTATCGCATGGCCGACTTCGTCATGGGGCCGATGGCCAACCCCTTCTATGTCGATCTCGGCCTGGACGAGGACACCGTGGGCGCCGTGCGTGGCTCGGTGGGTCTGGTCGCGACCTTCGTTGGCATTGCTGCGGCGGGCCTGGTCTCGGTTCGCTGGGGGGTGCTGGCGGCGCTGATGGTGGGTGCCGTGCTGGGGCCTGCCTCCAACCTGGCATTTGCCTGGCTGGCCTATTCGGGCCCAGACACGACCCATTTTGCTGTGGCCATGGCCATCGACAACTTCGCCAGCGGTTTCGCCGGTACGGCGCTGATCGCCTATATGTCCAGCCTGACCAGCATCGGATACACCGCAACCCAGTACGCGCTGCTGAGTTCGTTCTACGCGATGCCCGGCAAGGCGCTCAAGGGGCTCTCGGGGTGGTCGGTACAGACGCTCGCACAGGGTCGGACGCTGCTGGAAGGCTACGCGCTGTTCTTCGTCGGTACCGCGCTGGTGGCGATCCCGGTGGTGATCCTCTGCGCCCTGCTGATCCTGCAGCAGCGCCGTCGCCAGGCCTCCAGCTCGACCTGATTGCCTGCCCGTCCAGTCTGCGGGATCATCGCCCCCACGCGCCGAGGGGGCGGTGCCTTGCGAACGGGGAAGTGAGCATGGCCGACGTTGTGCTGCGGGACCTGGACCCGCTGCTGCTGGAACGTATCCGACGTGTCGCGGTCGCCCGCGGCTGGACCCAAGAACAGACCTGCGCCGCGTTGTTGGAGCAGGGCCTGTTCAGCAGTGAACTGGAGGTCCGCTCCGGTTTCGGCGATCCCGAAGTGGACGCCCTCTCCGATGCGATCGCCGCCCTGCAGGCCTTGCCTGCAGGGCAGGGCTTCGATTAGCGGCTTTGTAGAGCCGAGCCCACGCTCGGCTGCCCGGTGAATCCACGTCATGCGTGGATGGCGCCACCTCACGCCAGGTGGATTGCCCCCAGGATCCGCGGCCCCTTGGCTCCGGTCACGCTCGGCAGGTTGCCGGCCAGCCCGTCCATCGTCCGCTGCGCCAGCCAGGCAAAGCCCATCGCCTCCACGTACTCCGGGTCCAGCCCGTGCACCGCGCTGGACTCCACCTGCACCTCCGGCAGCCGCGCCGCCAGGCGCTTCATCAGCTGCCGGTTGCGTACGCCGCCGCCACAGACCAGCAGGCGCCGGGTCTGCGGCTGCTGCGCCAGCAGCGCATCGGCCACGGTTGCCACGGTCAGCTCCAGCAGGGTGGCCTGCACATCGGCAGCGGCATATTCGCCTTCCTCCATGTGGGCCTCGGCCCAGGCCAGATGGAACTGCTCGCGCCCGGTGCTCTTCGGCGGCGGCAGCGCGAACCACGGGTCCGAACGCCAGCCGGCCAGCAGGCCCTCGTCCACCGCGCCACTGGCGGCATACGCGCCATCGGCATCGAAGGTACGGCCGGTGTGGCGCTGGCACCAAGCATCCATCAGCGCGTTGGCCGGGCCGGTATCGAAGCCACGCACCGCGCCTTCGCGCGGGATCAGGGTCAGGTTGGCGATGCCGCCCAGGTTGAGCACCGCGCGGTCTTCATCGGCGGCACCCAGCATGCCCAGGTGGAAAGCCGGCATCAGCGGCGCGCCATGCCCCCCGGCCGCTACGTCGCGACGGCGGAAGTCGGACACCGTGGTGATTCCGGTCAGTTCGGCGATGCGGTTGCCGTCGCCCAGCTGCACGGTGAACGCCGGATCGGCCAGCGGGCGGTGGCGCACGGTCTGGCCGTGCGAGCCGATCGCGCGCACCTGGCTGCGATCCACGCCGGCTTCGGCCAGCAGCTGGTTGGCAGCCTCGGCGAAGTTGATCGCAATCCGCGCGTCCAGTTCGCCCAGCTCCTCCAGCGAATCCAACGGGCCACCTTCGCCCAGCGCCACCAGCCGCGCGCGCAGCACCGGTTCCCAGCGGGCGGTCAGTCCATGCACGAAGCGGCAGCCTCCGCCCGCGGGAAACTGCACCAGCGCGGCATCGATGCCGTCGGCGCTGGTGCCCGACATCAGACCAAGGTACAGGGGGGCGTCAGCGTCGGCAGTGGTGTTCATGGCGGGCATAAAAAAAGGACGCGGCAAGCTTGGGCTGCCGCGTCCTCGTTCGTCAACGCAGCGCGCTCAGCCGCGCTTGCGGCCGGTCGACTGCTTGTCCTTGGCGCTGGCCACCTCGGTGGCGGCCTCGTCGCGGCTGGTCGGTGCCGGGCTGGCATCGGCGTAGATCAGCTTCTCCATGCCCTGGATGCGGGCCATCGCCGGCGCGGTCTGCGCGCGGAAGGCGACCAGCTCGGCGCCCTTCAGCGGCTCCGGCGGCGGCATGGTCACGGTCAGCGGGTTGCGGTGCTCGCCGTTGACGCGGAATTCGTAGTGCAGGTGCGGGCCTGTGGCCAGGCCGGTCGAGCCGACGTAGCCGATCACCGTGCCCTGGGCCACGCGCTGGCCGGTCTTGATGTTCGCAAAGCGCGACATGTGCCCGTACAGGGTGGTGTGGCCGCGGCCGTGATCGAGGATCACCACGTTGCCATAGCCGCGCTGCACGCCGGCGAACTGCACGCGGGCATCGCCGGCGGCCATGATCGGCGTGCCGGTACGCGCGGCGTAGTCCACGCCCTTGTGCATGCGCATCTTGCCCAGCACCGGGTGCTTGCGTGCGCCGAAGGTCGAGCTCAGCCGCGCGAACGGGATCGGCATGCGGATGAAGCTCTTCTTCAACGAACGGCCGTTGATGTCGTAGTACTCGGACTTGCCGTTGCGGTCGAAGCGGAAGCCGGAATAGGTCTTGCCCCCGGTGGTGAAGGTCGCCGCCAGGATCTTGCTGGTGTCCACCTTCTCGCCTTCGCGCCAGGTCTCGTCCATCACCACGCTGAAGCGGTCGCCCGGCTGCAGGTCCTTCGAGAAGTCGATGTCGTACTTGAAGATGTCGTCGGTCATCGTCGCGATCGCCGACGGCGACAGCCCGGCCCGGCGGGCCGCGGCATACAGCGAACTGGTGATCTCGCCGCTGGTGACCACGGTACGCGTGGAAGTCTCGCGCCGCGTCACCTTCTCCTTGATGTCATCGCCGGTCAGGCTCAGTTCCACCCGGTTGTCGGCGTCGCGATCGAAGCGGATGCTGCGCAGGTCGCCGGACAGTGGCATGTCGAAGGCGATCTCGGCGCCCGGGCGCAGCTTGGTCAGCGCCTCGCGCGCACCGGGGTGCTCCAGCACCCGGTGCAGGGTGGTGGCCGGAATGCCGGCCTTGTCGAACAGATCGCTCAGGGTCTGGCCGCGCTGGATGCGCAGCACCTGCCAGCTGTCGCCCGGCACCTGCTGCTGGCGGGCCATGGTCAACGGCGGCAGCGGCAGCGCCAGACTGGTGTGGCTGTCCGCGTAAGGCGCATCAATGGTGTGCGAGAAACCGGGGACGATCGTCGCCACCAGGGCGCCGATGGTCGCAAACAGGCTGGCGTGCATCCAATGGCGGCGGGTCCAGCGCTCATTGAAGGCGGCGGGAAGGTGTTGCCTGAGCTTCCGATGCAGGGCGTTGTCGTGCAGGACGTGAAGGCGTTCCTGGAAGCGCTGCTTGCGTGCGCGCCCTTGTTCGGAATTGTGCATCGGCGGTCTTTTCCTGGCGGCCCGGGAGCGCGGGCCTGATCGGCGGTTACCATAGACACCTGAGAAAACCGCGTCAAACCCTTGTGCCCATTGGCTTTTGTGAAGCCAATCGGGTTAACTTTGCTTTAACACCCCACACAAGAATCGGCGTTGCCGGGAGTAGTCACGTGTCCTCGATTGAAGAAGCCCTTGCCCTGATCGGCCGCGGTGCCGACGAGATCCTCAAGCTCGAGGATCTGCGTGCGCGCCTGCAGGAGGGCCGCCCGCTGCGGATCAAGGCCGGCTTCGACCCCACCGCGCCCGACCTGCATCTGGGCCACACGGTGCTGCTGAACAAGATGCGCCAGTTCCAGGACCTTGGCCACCAGGTCATCTTCCTGATCGGCGACTTCACCGGCATGATCGGCGATCCCTCGGGCAAGAGCCTGACCCGCAAGCCGCTGAGCCGCGATGACGTGCTGGCCAACGCCCGTACCTATGAGGAACAGGTGTTCAAGGTGCTGGACCGCAGCCGTACCGAAGTCCGCTTCAACTCGGAGTGGTTCGGCAAGATGGGCGCGGCCGACATGATCCGTCTGGCCGGCCAGCACACCGTGGCGCGCATGCTCGAGCGCGACGACTTCGCCAAGCGTTATGCCGCCCAGCAGTCCATCGCCATCCATGAGTTCCTGTACCCGCTGGTGCAGGGCTACGACTCGGTGGCCCTGGAGGCCGACGTCGAGCTGGGCGGTACCGACCAGAAGTTCAACCTGCTGATGGGCCGTGGCCTGCAGGAACACCATGGCCAGAAGCCGCAGGTGGTGCTGACCATGCCGCTGCTGGAGGGCCTGGACGGCGTCAACAAGATGTCCAAGTCGCTGGGCAACTACATTGGTATCAGCGAGCCGGCCATCGACATCGTCACCAAGACCATGAAGGTGGACGACACCCTGATGTGGCGCTGGATCGAGCTGCTGTCCTTCGACATCAGCCAGGCCGAGGCCGTGCAGCTGCGCGAGCAGGTGGCCAATGGCGGCCTGAACCCGCGCGTGGTCAAGCTGCGCCTGGCGCGTGAGCTGGCGACCCGTTTCCACGACGCCGTGGTGGCAGAGCAGGCGATTGCCGGCTGGGAAGCGGCGGTGACCGGGCAGGGCGATATCACCCAGCTGCCGCTGCAGGATGTGGCGATCCCGGCCGAAGGCCTGCGTATTGCCGCGTTGCTGACGGCGGCCGGCCTGACCCCGAGCAACTCCGAAGCCAACCGCAAGCTCAAGGAGCGCGCGGTCAAGGTGGACGGTGAAGTGGTCGAAGACGGCCAGCAGGTGCTGCAGCCCGGCTTCGAAGGCCTGCTGCAGGTCGGCAAGCGCACCTTCGCCCGCGTGCGCCTGGTTGCTGGCTGAGAAGAAGGAAGGGCCGGCGCCAGCCGGCCCTTCCTTCTGCTCTTGTAGGGCCAAGCCCACGCTCGGCTGCTCTTCACGGGTTCCTGCCGCAGCGCGGCGCATGAACAGATGCAACATCCGGTGAAAAAAATCGCCACACCCCCTTCACAAATGATGGGAATGGGGACATACTTCTCCTCCCCCGTCGCAGGGGTCGCCACCAAGGGGCTTCAGCGACAACAGGGCACCCACCACCGCCGAACGAGATGATCGAACGAAGGTGTTGACGGACTGAAAAAGTCTGGCATAATGGGCGGCTCGCTACGAAGGAAACTTCGCAGCACACGGGAATGGCGCTGAGGCCACTTCCCCGGATCTTTGAAAGTATGCGCAGGTATCTTGTGAAGGCGCCTGCAGGAAGGATGATTGTCCATCTTGCAGACGTTTGATCAAGCAACTATTAATTGTTTTAAAGCAAGCGATACGTTGCCAG